>JBHHXG010000046.1:0-13361 GCA_046756985.1 Mariprofundaceae bacterium
CTTCTGATACCGTTCCCGCCCGTTGTGACTAAACCAAATACACGTTTCGTTTTTGTTACCGGCGGGGTGGTCTCCTCGCTTGGTAAAGGCATCGCCGCCGCCTCGCTGGCAGCGCTATTTGAGGCACGTGGCCTGACCGTGACGATGCAGAAGCTCGACCCGTACATCAATGTTGACCCCGGCACGATGAGTCCTTACCAGCATGGCGAGGTGTTTGTGACTGATGATGGCGCCGAAACCGATCTTGATCTCGGCCATTATGAACGCTTTACGCATGCAACGATGTCGAAGCGTTCCAATTTCACGACAGGACGCATTTATGAATCGGTGATCCGCCGCGAACGCCGGGGGGACTATCTCGGCGCTACGGTGCAGGTTATTCCGCATATCACCGATGCCATCAAGGATGCCATTTTGTCGCTCAGATCCGATGATGTGGATATTGCGCTGGTCGAAATCGGCGGCACCGTCGGTGATATCGAATCGCAGCCGTTTCTGGAAGCGATTCGTCAGCTGCGCTTTGATCTGGGCCGGAAAAACACCGCTTTTATCCATCTGACGCTGGTGCCGTATATCACATCGGCCGGTGAGATTAAGTCCAAGCCGACCCAGCATTCGGTGCAGAAGCTGCGCGAAATCGGTATTCAGCCAGATGTATTGCTTTGCCGCTCCGAACACCCGATTCCGCAGGGGCAGAAGGACAAGATCGCGCTGTTCTGTAATGTGTCGAAGGAAGCAGTGATCGAGGCTCCGGATGTGGACACAATTTATGGCGTGCCGTTGAAGCTGCGTGAGGGCGGGCTGGGTTCGGCAATTCTGAGGCACTTTGATATCAAAGACAGAGAACCTGATTTGTCGGTCTGGGAAGATATTTGCCGTAAGGTGCGTGGGGCTGCGCAGGAAGTGCATATCGCCATGGTGGGCAAATATGTTGAACTGGCTGATGCTTACAAGTCGGTCAATGAGGCACTGTTCCATGGCGGCATGGCGCATGGTGTAAGTGTCAATATCGAATACCTTGATGCAGAGTCGTTGGAGAAAAATGGAACCGCAGCCCTGGAATCGGTGCATGGCATTCTTGTGCCAGGCGGTTTTGGTCAACGGGGAACCGAGGGCAAGATCGCGGCGATTCGTTATGCACGCGAGAACAAGGTGCCTTATCTCGGTATCTGTCTTGGCATGCAGCTGGCCGTCATTGAGTTTGCACGCCATGTTGCCGGCCTTGAAAATGCCGTTAGCAGCGAGTTTGAAGAAGGCGCTGAATCTCCGGCCAAGGATCCGGTTATTGCTCTGATGACCGAATGGGAACAGGAAGGCGCCAGAGTACAGCGCAGCGCGGACAGTGATCTCGGTGGTACGATGCGGCTGGGTGGGTATCCGTGCAAGCTGCTTAAGGGGACGCGCACGGCGAAGGCCTATGGCAAAGCTGAGATTCGCGAACGCCACCGCCATCGTTATGAATTCAACAATACCTATCGTGACAGGCTAGAAGAAGCGGGGTTGATTGTTTCCGGTACCCTGCCGGATAATTCACTGGTTGAGATTATTGAAGTGCCGGATCATCCATGGTTTGTCGCCTGCCAGTTTCATCCGGAGTTCCTGTCGCGCCCGTATGCGCCGCACCCGTTGTTTGAGGGTTTTGTGGGTGCCGGGAAAGTGTTCTCGGAACAGACATGAAGCAGCACAGAATTAAAATCGCTGATTTTGAGATCGGCAACGACCTGCCATTTGTCCTGATAGCGGGTCCGTGCGTTATTGAGAGTGAGGCATTTACACTGAAGGCGGCTGAGGATATTGCGGATATCGCCCGCAGGGCGGACGTGCCGCTGGTCTTCAAATCCAGTTTCGACAAGGCCAACCGGACATCAAAGGATGGTTTCCGTGGCCCCGGCCTTGAAGAGGGTCTCAGGATTCTCCAGAGCGTAAAAGATGAAGTGGGTGTTCCTGTCATTACCGATGTGCATACGCCGGAACAGGCAGCTCCCGTGGCAGAGGTGGCCGATGTGCTGCAGACGCCGGCATTTCTGTGCCGGCAGACGGACTTTATTGTGGCCGTGACCTCCGCCGGCAAGCCGGTCAATATCAAAAAGGGACAGTTCATGGCACCCTGGGATATGCCGCATGTGCTGGAGAAGGCCGTTGCCACCGGCAATAAGGACATCATGCTCTGTGATCGCGGTACAAGCTTTGGCTACAATAATCTTGTTTCGGACATGCGTTCTCTGATGGTGATGCGTGAGACCGGTGCTCCGGTTGTCTACGATGCGACCCATTCGGTACAGCAACCGGGCGGCCTGGGTGGCGCCACTGGTGGTAACCGGGAATATGTGCCGGGCCTGGCACGTGCAGCGGCTGCAGTGGGTGTGGCGGCTGTGTTTATGGAGGTGCATCCGGCTCCCGATCAGGCGCTCTCCGATGGACCGAATTCATTGCCATTGGGAGCGCTTGAGAGTCTGTTAGACACGATCAAGAAGATCGATAACATCGCCAAATCATAAATTTTAACCAATAATTACAAATTGCCGGCAATGAGGCCGACATGCAGGAGTGTGAAGTGAGTGAAATTGTAAATATTCATGGCCGCGAGGTATTTGATTCGCGTGGCAATCCAACGGTAGAAGTCGATGTGCGACTGGAGTCCGGCGCCCTTGGTCGCGCGGCTGTGCCGAGTGGTGCTTCAACCGGTTCGCGTGAAGCCGTGGAATTGCGTGATGGTGGCAACCGTCTCGGTGGCAAGGGTGTCAAAAAGGCTGTTGCCAATGTCAATGCAGATATTGCATCGGCCATCAGGGGTATGGATGCCGCGGATCAGAAGGGGCTGGATCATGCCCTGATCGCGCTGGATGGCACACCGAATAAGGGACGTTTGGGCGCCAATGCTATTCTGGGTGTATCACTGGCCGTGGCCAAGGCGCAGGCGGCTGAAGATGAAACGTCGCTGTTCCAGCATATTGGCGGAGATGATGCGACGCTGATGCCCGTACCGTGCATGAATGTGATTAATGGCGGCTCCCATGCCGATAACAGTATCGATTTTCAGGAGTACATGATTGCACCGTCAGGAGCAGCCAGTTTTTCAGAGGCGCTGGAGATGGGTGCGGAGGTATTTCATGCCCTGAAATCCATCTTGAAAGCAGGCGGGCATGTGACAGCCGTGGGAGATGAGGGCGGCTTTGCTCCAAACCTTGGTTCCAATGAAGAAGGTATTACAGCCATTCTGGAAGCCATTGAGAAGGCAGACCTGAAGCCGGGTGACGATGTGGTGATTGCATCGGATATGGCCGCCTCCGAGTTCTATAAAGATGGCCAGTATGTATTGGCGGGAGAAGACAACCGTAGCCTGGATGCCGAAGGTATGGTGGATCTGATCGAGTCATTATGTCGCCAGTATCCGATTGTTTCCGTCGAAGACGGGCTGGATGAAAATGACTGGGATGGCTGGAAATTACTGACTGAACGTCTGGGTGCTTCCGTGCAGCTGGTAGGCGATGATTTATTTGTGACCAATCCGGAAATTCTGAAAGAGGGAATTGATAAAGGTATTGCCAATGCATTGCTGGTGAAGGTAAATCAGATTGGCACATTGAGCGAGACGATTGCTGCTGTGAACATGGCGCATGATGCCGGCTATCGCTGCATGATGAGCCATCGTTCCGGTGAAACAGAGGACACGACGATCGCCGACCTGGCAGTTGCTCTTTCCACTGGCCAGATCAAGTCCGGTTCGGCATCTCGTTCCGACCGTATGGCGAAATACAATCAGTTGCTGCGTATTGAGGAAGAGTTGGGGAGCGCGTCCCGCTATGCAGGACGCGCTGCTTTTTCCTAAAGGCAAAAGGGATATAAGCACTGAAGAAGAAGCGTGGGCTGATCGGTCGTGCCGGGCGCTGGCTGGCCTGGACGGTTGCCTGGGCAATTCTCGCCTGGATGGCCTATGAGCTTGTTTTTTCCGAACATGGTTATCGCGTTTATGTGTCTGAAAGGACAGAACTGGAAACGCTCCAGGCAGAGCTGGTGGAGCTTAGGAAGCAGCGCGAATTGCTGGCCAAAGAAATCCTTCGGCTGCGTAATGATCCGAAGGCATTGGAGGAGCTTGTGCGCCGGGAACTGGGCTATGTTTATCCGGATGAGTACATATTGATTATGCCAAAGGACAAAAAGGGGCAAGGGCAGGCCAATGAGTAACGTCATCACGCGTTTCGCGCCATCACCGACCGGGATGTTGCATCTCGGTAATGTGCGCACGGCATTGTTGAACTGGTTGTATGCGAGGAAGCATGACGGGCAGTTCCGACTGCGTTTCGAGGATACCGATCGGGACCGCTCGGAAGCAAAATATATTAAGGCGATCCAGGAAGATATAACCTGGCTGGGGTTGGGATGGGATGGCGATGTGCTGTTCCAGTCGGCGCATGCCGACAAACATGCCGAGGCGCTGGAGAAGCTTGCTGACCAGGGTCTGGCTTACCGCTGTTTCTGCACGGAGCATCAGCTGGCACTGGACCGCAAGCTGGCGACATCACGTGGTCTGCCGCCACGCTATCATGGTCGTTGTCGGCTACTTTCAACGGCAGATTCCGATGTACGTGTCAGAAGCGAGCCCTATGTCTGGCGGCTGGCGGTGCATCGTGACGACGCCGGGGCAGGCAGCGCTGAAGTTATTGTGCACGATGTGCTGCGTGGCGATGTGCATTTCCACTCTCGTGACCTCGATGATCCGGTCATTGTGCGTTCCGATGGTACATTTACGTTTCTGTTGCCTAATGCCGTGGATGATGCTGTGGATGGCATTACGCATGTGTTGCGGGGCGATGATCACCTAACTAATTCCGCCTATCAGGTCTGGCTGCTGGAGCGTTTGGGATATGCGCCACCGGCCTATTTGCATCATGGCCTGTTGCTGGGTGAAGATGGCTCGAAGCTCTCCAAACGCACTGGCAGTTACAGCATTGCCGAATTACGCGGGCAAGGCCTGCTTCCGGCCGCACTGGTGCAGGTGATGGCAAGGCTTGGACATCCGAATATGCCGGATGATGTGACTTCTGTGCATGCGTTGGCCGGCTGTTTTGAAGCGGAACATGTTTCAACGTCATCAGTGAAATGGGTCGATGGCGAGATGTGGCGCTGGCATGCCAGGCTGTTGCATGCATTGCCACCGGAGGAAATGGCGCTGCTGATCCGGTCGCATGTGCCGGAAACAGATACAGCACGCCTGCAGGCGTTTGCTGCACTGATTGGCGGCAATCTGCAGCGGGCGGAGGATGCCGCCGGTTTTGTCTGTTTGCTGGATGCGGATGCTGAAACTGGAGCAGATGCTACTGCTATCATCAGAGAGGCCGGGGCTGATTTTTACAACTGTGCGCTGAAGGCATGGCAGAAGGCTGAGAAAGCAACAGACGGGCCGGAATGGAAGGCGTGGACAGCGGATGTTAAGGCACAAACCGGCCGCAAGGGGAAGGGGCTATTTTTGCCATTGCGTGCCGCATTGACAGGTGCCCTGCATGGCCCGGAGATGAGCGAAGTCGTCAGCTTTCTGGGCGCAGATGGTGTAACATCGCGGCTAAAGAAAGTTATCGGACGGATTTCATGATCTCCTTACAGGTTTTCAATTCTCTGAAACGTCGCAAGGAGCTGTTTGAGCCACTGGAACCGGGCAGGGTTGGCATGTATGTCTGCGGTGTCACAGTGTATGACCACAGCCATGTCGGGCACGCTCGCGTCATGGTGGTGTTTGATATCGTCTATCGCTGGTTGATGCAACTGGGCCTTGATGTGAACTATGTGCGTAATTTCACCGATGTTGATGATAAGATCATCAAGCGCGCTAATGAAGCTGGCATCGATACAAAAGCGCTGACTGAAGAAATGATTGCGGCTTTCCATGAGGATATTGACGCACTGAACTGTCTGCGCCCCAACCATGAGCCGCGCGCTACGCTGCATATGAATGAAATGATCCGGATGATCGGAGCGTTGGTCGAAAAAGATCATGCCTATATTGCGAACTCCGGCGATGTGCTCTATTCAGTGCGTGCGTTTGATGGCTATGGCCAACTCTCCGGCAAGAACATTGATGAGCTTGAGTCGGGCAGTCGGGTTGATGTGGATGAAACAAAGCGGGATCCGCTTGATTTTGTGCTGTGGAAGCTGGCGAAAGAAGGCGAGCCCGCTTGGGATTCTCCGTGGGGCAAGGGTAGGCCCGGCTGGCATATCGAATGCTCGGCGATGAGCTGTGCGCATCTGGGGGATACGTTCGACATTCATGGCGGCGGCATGGATCTGAAGTTTCCGCACCATGAAAACGAAATCGCGCAGGCACAGGCGGCCAATGGCGGCGGCTTTGCCCGCTACTGGCTGCACAACGGATTTGTGAATATCAATGAGGAGAAGATGTCCAAGTCGCTGGGCAATTTCTTTACCGTGCGCGAGGTTTATAAGCGTTACGATCCCGAAGTGTTGCGCATGTTCATTCTCGGCACGCATTATCGCTCACCGCTGGATTTTTCCGATGACGCGCTCGATGCCGCCAGATCCGGGCTTGACCGCCTGTATGAGACAAAGCGCCGTCTGAAGGATGTGAGCGTAAGCGGGGAACATCTGCCGGATGCATTTTCCGCGGCCATGAACGATGATTTCAATACGCCGGAGGCGCTGGCCGTGATGTTTGAATATTCGCGCCGCATCAACAGGGCGCTGGATGCGGGCGAGGATGTTGCCGAGGCTGCGGCAGCGTTTACGGCGATGAGCGACCTTCTGGGTATCGTGCAGGCCGATGCCGAGCAGTGGTTTCATGGCGGTGATGTGGATGCGGCGCAGATCGAGGGGCTGATTGCCGAGCGCGCCGAGGCGAAAAAACAGCGTGATTTTGCCCGTGCCGATGCGATTCGTGATGAACTGGCGGGCATGGGTATTGCGCTGGAGGACGGCCCGGGAGGCACGACATGGAAAAAACTGTGACGGAGAGGAAGCTTAAGGGGATCATCCTCGCCGGTGGCGCCGGCACCCGCCTGCATCCTGTGACTCAGGCAATCAGCAAGCAGCTTTTGCCGGTCTATGACAAGCCGATGATCTATTATCCGCTTTCGACATTGATGTTGGCGGGCATCCGCGACATTTTGCTTATCTCCACGCCACATGATCTGCCGCTGTTCGAGCGTTTGCTCGGCGATGGCGGCAAGTGGGGTATTCGCCTTTCCTATGCCGTACAGTCGAAGCCCGAAGGACTGGCGCAGGCATTTATTATCGGTCGGGAATTTGTGGGAGAGGATCGTGCGGCGCTGGTGCTGGGAGACAATATTTTCTTCGGTCAGGGACTGGTGGAACTGTTGCAGCAGGCGATATCACGCGAGCACGGGGCGACGATTTTTGCCTATCGCGTGAAGGATCCCGGGCGCTACGGCGTCGTGGCATTCTCGGAAGACGGCAGAGCGCTTTCCCTGGAGGAAAAACCGGCAAGCCCGAAATCGCACTATGCCGTGCCGGGGTTATATTTCTACGACAATCAGGTATTGGATATCGCCGCATCCATCACGCCTTCGGCGCGGGGCGAGATGGAGATTACCGATGTCAACAAGGCCTACATGGCACAGGGTGCACTGCATGTCGAGCGTATGGGCCGTGGCATGGCCTGGCTGGATACCGGCACATACACATCGTTGCTGGAGGCGGCGCATTATGTGCAGGTGCTGGAAGATCGCCAGGGCCTGAAAGTGGGTTGCCCCGAGGAAGTAGCCTGGCGGATGGGCTTTATTGATGATGGAGAACTCGCGGCGTTGGCCGGTGAGCTGGGCGGCTGCGGCTACGGGCAGTATCTGAAGGCCGTGCTGGAGGAAGGGTGAAGGTCATTGAAACGGCGTTGCCCGGCGTACTGATTGTCGAGCCAAGGGTCTTTGGCGATGCGCGTGGGTTCTTTCTTGAAACCTTTCATGAGCAGCGCTATGCAGGGCACGGTATTCCCAGCAAAGGGTTCCGTTTTGTGCAGGATAACCACTCACGCTCGCGCCGGGGCGTGTTGCGCGGGTTGCATTTCCAGATAAAACACCCCCAGGGAAAACTGGTGAGCGTGGCGGCCGGCGCCGTGTTCGATGTGGTGGTGGATGTGCGGCCAGGATCACCGACATTCGGCCGATGGGCAGGCGTGGAGCTGAATGAGGCGAACCACCGTCAGGTGTGGATTCCGCCGGGTTTCGCGCATGGCTTCTGTGTGCTGTCGGAGAGTGCGGATTTCCAGTACAAATGTACCGATTTCTACGATCCGGAGGATGAGGCTGGTGTGTTATGGAATGACCCGGATATCGGTATCGACTGGCCCCTGAAAGAAGTGATTCTGTCCGAAAAGGACAGGCTGTTACCGGGACTGTCCGGGCTGGGCAGGGACCGGCTGCCACGGTTCGAGGCATGAAATTTCTGGTCACCGGTGCAGCTGGCCAGGTCGGGCGGGAGCTGGTGCGCCTGATTCCCGGCCGCGATCTTCTGGCGCTGGATCATGATGGCCTGGATATCACCGATCGGGATGCCGTAAAAAAGGTGGTGGCCCATTACCATCCGGATGTGCTGATCAATGCTGCCGCCTATACGGCGGTGGATAAGGCGGAAAGTGAGTCGGATGCCGCTTTTGCCGTGAACCGGGACGGACCCGAATATCTTGCCCGCATCTGTGAGGACGCCGGTATTGCCCTGATTCACCTGTCCACCGATTATGTATTTGATGGCACGAAAAAGGGCGCCTATCTCGAGGATGATCCGGTCTGTCCGCTGGATGTTTACGCCCGGAGCAAGGCGGCCGGCGAGACGGCGGTACAGGCATGTTGTTCCCGGCACATCATTCTGCGTACCAGTTGGGTGTTTTCGGCGCATGGCAGCAACTTTGTCAAAACGGTGCTGAGGCTGGGCAAGGAACGCGAACAATTACGGATTGTTGCCGACCAGTATGGTTGTCCGACCTCGGCCGCCGATCTTGCTGCAGCGATCGTCCATCTTTGCGGCAGGCTGGACGGCCAATGGGGTATTTACCATTTCTGCCAGCCGGAGCCGGTAAGCTGGCACGGCTTTGCCGAGGCCGTTGTCCGCAGTGCGCGTGAGTATAGCTGTGAGATGAAGGTACGGCGTGTGGAAGCGATTGGCAGCAATGACTATCCTGCAGCGGCCAGGCGGCCGAAAAATTCGGTGCTGGATTGTAAAAAGATCGAGCGGGTATTCGGTGTTTCACGCCGCCCGTGGCAGGCTTCGCTGGCTGACGTCATGGGGGAGCTGTGTCCGTGAGTTATACACCGAAGGTCATGCTGGTAACCGGTGGTGCCGGCTTTATCGGCTGCAACTTTGTGCGCCATATGCTGGCGCATGATCCGGATGTGCGGATCGTCACGCTGGATGCGCTGACCTATGCCGGCTCGCTGGAGAATCTGCAGGACTTGCCCGATGAGGTGCGGCATACCTTTGTACAGGGCGATATCGGTGACGGGGCGCTGCTGGATCGTCTGATGCGCAAACATGCGGTCGATACCATTGTGCATTTTGCCGCCGAGAGCCATGTGGACAACTCCATTGCCGGCCCGGGGTTGTTTGTGCAGACAAATGTGGTCGGCACCTTCACGCTGCTTGAGGCCGCCCGCGGCTACTGGCAGGAGCGGGAATGGGGAGAGGCGGATTGCCGCTTCCATCATATTTCGACCGACGAGGTGTATGGCACGCTGGGTGAGGATGATACAGCCTTTACCGAAAGCACGCCGTATGCGCCGAATTCGCCCTATTCAGCCACCAAGGCGGGCTCCGATCATCTGGTACGGGCATGGTTCCACACCTATGGCCTGCCGGTGACGACGACGAACTGCTCGAACAATTACGGGCCGTACCAGCATGCCGAGAAATTCATTCCCACCGTGATCCGTTCCTGTGTGCAGGGCAGGCCGATCCCGGTATATGGAGACGGCACGAACATTCGCGACTGGCTGTATGTGGATGATCACTGTGCCGGCATCGAGGCTGTGATCCGGAGCGGCAAGGCGGGTGAGGTTTACAATATCGGTGGCGGTAATGAATGGGCAAATATCAACATCGTCCGGCATATCTGTGCATTGATGGATGAAAAACGTCCACGACATGCGCCGCACGAGAAACTGATTTCGTTCGTGGATGACCGCCCCGGCCATGACTGGCGCTATGCGATTGATGCCTCGAAAATGACCCGTGAGCTGGACTGGAAGCCGACCGAAACATTTGAAACGGGTATCGAAAAGACCGTGGACTGGTATCTGGAGAGGATGTAGGGATGTGTTTCGGCTTCACGACAGGTAGGCTGCGCCCGCTTTTCCCGGAGGTGGCGGCTCATGGATAAAACAGTGGCGGTTGTGGGCATGGGCTATGTCGGTCTGCCGCTGGCGCTGGCCTTCGGCAGAAAGATGCCGACCATCGGTTTTGATATTTCGGAAGAGAAGATTGCCGCCTACCGGGCGGGTCATGATCCCGCCGGCGAGATGGATGCATCATTGTTTGAACAGGCCATTCATCTGGATGTTACAACGGATGCAGACAATATCGGCAAGGCGGATTTCATCGTTGTGGCCGTGCCCACGCCGATCACACGGGCGCATCAGCCGGACCTTGCGCCGCTGGAGGCAGCTTCCGTTACGGTTGGCAGACATATGACCGGGGATACCGTTGTCGTATTCGAATCCACGGTCTATCCGGGTGTGACCGAGGAGGTATGCGTGCCGATTCTGGAACGCGAATCAGGGCTGCAATGCGGCAGGGATTTCCGGGTCGGTTATTCGCCGGAGCGGATCAATCCGGGTGATACCGAGCATACACTGGAAACCATCGTCAAGGTCGTGTCCGGTCAGGATGATGAAACGCTTGAGCAGGTGGCATGGCTCTATGAGCAGGTGATCGAGGTGGGTGTGCACCGAGCACCGTCCATCCGGGTGGCGGAAGCAGCCAAGGTGATCGAAAATACGCAGCGGGACGTCAACATCGCGCTGATGAACGAGCTGGCGCTGATCTTCCACAAGCTTGGCATTGATACGCAGCAGGTGCTTGCGGCGGCGCGCACAAAATGGAATTTCCTGCCTTTCAGTCCGGGACTGGTGGGCGGCCACTGTATCGGCGTGGATCCCTATTATCTGACGCACCGAGCCGAAATCGAGGGTTTCAGGCCGGAAATCATCAAGGCCGCACGGCATATTAACGATGGCATGGGTAAATGGCTGGCCGACCAGACGGTGGATGAGATGATCCGGGGCGATATTGCCGTGAAGGGCGCCAGGGTCGGGGTACTCGGCCTGACGTTCAAGGAAAATTGCGCCGATTTGCGCAATACCCGCGTAATCGACTGCATTCGTGCCCTGCAGGGGCTTGGCGTGGATGTGCTGGTCCATGATCCGCTGGCGGATCGTGAAGAGGCGCATGGCGAATACGGCATCGACCTGCTCGAATGGGATGCAATGCGGCAGATGGATGCTGTTGTGCTGGCGGTCGGGCATGATGCCTATCGGGATATGGATATGGCGGAACTGGCCGAACGCTGTCGGACAGGCGCGCCGCTGATGGATGTGAAGGCGATTCTGCCGCCGGCGGAAGCGGAGGCGGCCGGTTTCAGACTGTGGCGGCTCTGATTTGAAACAGGCGCAGTTTCTTGTTACCGGCGCGGCGGGATTCATCGGCATGCATCTCTGCGAGCGTCTGCTACGGCAAGGGTATATCGTGGTCGGGGTGGATAATCTCAATGACTATTACGAGGTATCGCTGAAACAGGCGCGGCTGGCGCGCCTGAAATCCCATGACAACTTTTCCTTTCACCGGCTCGATCTCGCTGATCGCGACGGCATCGGAGCGCTGTTTGCGGAAGTGCGGCCGGAATATGTCGTGCATCTGGCGGCCCAGGCTGGCGTGCGCTATTCACTCACGCATCCGGAAGCCTATGTGGACAGCAATCTCGTCGGCTTTGCCCATGTTCTGGAGGGGTGCCGGGCGGCGGAGGTGAAACATCTGGTATTTGCCTCATCCAGTTCGGTCTATGGCGCCAACACGAAACTGCCCTATAGCGAGCATGACCCGGTGGATCACCCCGTGTCGCTGTATGCGGCAACCAAGAAGGCCAATGAACTGATGGCGCACAGCTATGCGCATCTGTACGCCATCCCCTGCACGGGGCTGCGCTTTTTCACCGTTTACGGACCATGGGGGAGACCGGACATGGCCTATTTCAGTTTCACGCGCGATATTCTGGCGGAACGTCCCATCCGAATATTCAATCACGGCGATATGCAGCGTGATTTCACCTATATTGACGATATTGTGGATGGCATGCTGTGCGTGCTGGAGCGTCCGCCGGCACGGGATTCAGATGGCGCCCCGTGGGTGATTTACAATATCGGCAACGACCATCCGGTTCGGCTGGGTGATTTTGTCGATATCCTTGAACGGGCGCTGGGCAGAAAGGCGGTGCGGCAGATGGAGGCGTTGCAGCCCGGCGATGTGCTGGCCACGCATGCCGATATTTCGGCCCTGCGCCGGCTTGGCTATGATCCCGCCACTTCGATCGAGCAGGGCCTGGCCGCATTTGTGGCATGGTATCGGGATTATTACGGTATGGAGGGTTAGCGTGAGTGTGAAACAGGGGTTCTGTCTGTGGTTTACCGGTCTGTCCGGGGCGGGAAAGAGTACTGTGAGTGATGCCGTGCATCAGGCGCTGCGCGACCGGGGAATTACCAATGTCGAGCTGCTGGATGGTGATGAGGTGCGCACACATCTGACGAGGGGGCTTGGCTTTTCCAGGGAGGATCGCGATACCAATGTGCGGCGTATCGGCTGGGTCTGCCAGCTGCTGGTCAGGCACGGGGTGCCGTGCATGACCGCGGCGATTTCCCCCTACCGGGATACACGGGCAGAAGTGCGGGCGATGGTGGAAAAGGCGGGCGGCAAGGGGAGCTTCATCGAGGTGTATGTCAATGCCAGTGTCGAGGAATGCGCGCGCCGCGACGTGAAGGGCCTTTATGCCAAAGCAGAAGCTGGCGAGATTCCACAGTTTACAGGAGTGTCTGACCCTTATGAGGCGCCGGACGAGCCGGAGATCGAGCTGATGACCGAACATGAAACACTGGATGAGAGTGTCGGCAAGGTGCTGGCCTATCTGGAGGGCCATGGGCTGGTGCCGGCGGGAGATGGTGACCAATGAAGCATGCGCAGGACGTGAAGGCCGTGATTCTTGCCGGTGGCTCCGGCAGCCGGCTGTGGCCGCTTTCCCGCCAGCAGCTTCCCAAGCAGTTTCTCAGCCTGAACGGCGAGGGAACCCTGTTGCAGGAAACGGTCAACCGTCTGCAACCGCTGATTGCGCCGGAAGATGTATGGGTGGTGACCGCCGAGGC
>JBHHXG010000047.1:0-12201 GCA_046756985.1 Mariprofundaceae bacterium
GTTCTTTTCAGTTTCGCCGATGTACTTGCTGACCACAAGGCTGAGGTCGATCCGATACAGCGGCAAGCCAAGGGAATTGGCTATAACTTCAGCTGCTAAGGTCTTGCCTGTTCCGGAAGGGCCGGCAAACAGGACCGCATATCCGGCAGTCATCTGTCCTTGCCACGCCCGGCTAACCTCCCGCAGGCGCTCAATGCAGTTCGATGGCAGCGCAAGGTCATCCCAGGTTGCTTTGGTAGGCAATTCCTTCAACCAAGGCTCAATCTCAGCCAGTTTATTAATATCCATGAAGGCGCGCGTCTTTATGCAACCTAGATATGTATCGCCCGGCCTTCCGAATCGAGCACAGCCTCGTGCAGCATTTCTGAAAGTGTCGGATGCGGGAACATATGATGCGCCAGCTCCGCTTCGGTCGTTTCCAGCGTGCGAGCCAGTTGCAGCGATACAATCAGCTCGGTGGCTTCCGCGCCGACGATGTGTGCGCCCAATAGTTCGCCGGTCTCGCCATGGAAAATCGTTTTAACCATACCTTCGGTTTCGGCCAGGCCCATGGCCTTGCCGTTCGGCGCATAGGACATGCGGCCGATCTTGACCGGAATGTCCTCTTCCTGGCACTGCTTCTCGGTCTTGCCGCAGGAACCCACCTGCGGCTGGCAGTAGGTGCATCCCGGCACATTGCCATAATCCACGGGATGCGGCTCCTGTCCCGCAATCGCCTCAACACAGACAATGCCTTCATGGCTGGCCACATGCGCCAGAGCGGGCGCGCCGATCACATCGCCGATGGCATACACACCCGGATGATCGGTGCGATAATAATCATCCACCTCAATCTGGCTACGCTCCACCTTCATGGTTGTGTTTTCGGCACCGATATTGTCCGTATTGCCGATCACACCGACGGCTACCAGCACGCAATCGCCCTCAATACTTTGGTTCTTGCCTTTGGCTTCATACTTGACCAAACCTTTTCCTTCAACCGTCTTGGCCATGGACACCATCGCACCGGTAATCACCTTGATGCCATTCTTCTTGAAACTGCGCTGCACCACTTTGGCAATCTCATGGTCTTCCAAGGGCAGAATCTGATCGGCTGCTTCCAGCACCGTCACATCTGAACCCATGGCATTGTAGAAATAGGCGAATTCCATGCCGATGGCGCCGGAGCCGATGACAATCAGCTTCTTCGGCAGGTGCGTCGGCACAAGCGCTTTCTTGTAGGTGATGACCGCCTTGTCATCGACATCCATGCCGGGGAAGGCGCGGGCCTTTGCGCCGGTGGCGACAATCACATGTTTGGCGGTTACCTGACTGCTGTTGCCGTCCTTGTCCCTGACCATCAGCTTGTTATCAGGCTCAAAGGATGCATATCCCTCGATGTGCTCAATCTTGTTCTTCTTGAACAGATAGCCGATGCCGCCCGCCAGCTTTTCGGAGATGCCCCGCGAACGCGCCACAGCCTGTACCAGATCGGGCTTCGGCTTGGTCAGCCCTACGCCCAGCTCCTTGCCATGATGCTTGATGACATTGATGATTTCGGCCGTTCTGAGTAATGCCTTGGTCGGGATACAACCCCAGTTCAGGCAGATACCACCCAGATGCGTGGATTCTATACAGGCCGTTTTCAGGCCCAGTTGGGCAGCCCGGATAGCGGCAACATAACCGCCCGGGCCAGCGCCAATCACGACGACATCGTACTCGCCATCTGCATTGAATACGCCCGCTGGTTTCAGCGTCAGCTCATGCTCTTCTTCGGCCGGGGTCTCTGCGGCTGTGATGGTATCAACAACTTGCTCAGCCGTGGTCACAGGGGGCTCTTCCGCTGGAGTCTCGGTCGGAGTCTCAATAGACACTTCGGTGGCGACGCCTTCCGGCATGTAATCCGCCGGCACCTCTTCGCCTTCCTCGGCAATCACTGCAATTGGCGCACCGACCGCAACCACCGCACCTTCACCGGCAATGATTTTGTGCAAAACACCTTCGTCGACAACTTCCATTTCCATCGTCGCCTTGTCCGTCTCCACCTCGGCCATGACCTCGCCGCTGGCAAGCTCATCGCCTTCCTTCTTCAACCAGCGGGCAATCTTGCCTTCCGTCATCGTCGGCGATAGCTGGGTCATGAATACATCAATCGGCATGATTTACCTCAATGAACCACAGAGACATAGAGAACAATTGATTTGTTTTCCTGTACCATTTACGTCTCTGTGGTGAAATTACAACAGCAGGCTGGCGGGACATTCCAGACGCTGCTTCAGCGCCGCCAGGAAATTCGCACCGACCGCACCATCGACAACACGGTGATCGCAGGACAGCGTGACGGTCATCATCTGGCGCACCCTGATTTCGCCATTTTCGGCCACGGCACGCTCTTCGGTTGCGCCGACGGCCAGAATCGCACCCTCCGGCGGATTGACGACAGCGGCAAACTCGCGGATACCGAACATACCGAGGTTGGAAATCGAAAATGTCCCGCCGGTATATTCTTCCGGCTGAAGACTGCCTTCGCGGGCGCGGCCGGCCAGCTCCTTGACCTCATTGGAAATCTCGACAATGCCTTTCTGTTCGGCATGACGCACCACCGGCGTGATCAGACCGCCCTCGATAGCCACGGCAACGGATACATGGGCATGCTTGTGCCGCAATGTCGCTTCATCCGTCCATGAAGCATTGGCGTCCGGCACATCAATAAGCGATTTGGCGACTGCCTTGATGATGAAATCATTAACCGAAAGTTTGAAGGCGCCATCCGCCGCTTCATTAAACTGCAGACGCAGGTCCATCAACCGCTCCATGTTGATATCAATGGTCAAATAAAAATGTGGCGCAGTCTGCTTGGACTCGATCAATCGGCGGGCAATGGCCTTGCGCATCATGCTGTTTTCAACACGATCATACTCATCCGCATGATAAGGCAAGGGGCCTGCCGGCAGCGGGCGCGGTGGAGGGGGTGCGACGGCTGCCGTCGCAGCGATGCCGAGACTGATGCCGCGCTTGGCGGCCTTCTCGATGTCAGTCTTCGTAATACGGCCGCCGGGGCCTGTGCCCTGCACGGCGGCCAGATTGATGCCTTTCTGTTTGGCCAGTCTGCGGGCCAGCGGGCTGGCCTTGATGCGGCGGGACGCCCCGGCCGTCGATGCAGATACTGCAGGCTGTATAGTTGGAACTGGGGCCGCAGCTTTTTCAGGAGCAGGGGCACTCACTGTTTCAGCGCTCGGTGCAGGCCCTGGCTCAGGCTGAACAGTAGGAGTCTTTTCTTCCGGAGCCACTTCAGCAGCAGACTCTTCCCCGGTAATGCCTTCCGGCATGTAATCCGCCGGCACCTCTTCGCCTTCCTCGGCAATCACTGCAATTGGCGCACCGACCGCAACCACCGCACCTTCACCGGCAATGATTTTGTGCAAAACACCTTCGTCGACAACTTCCATTTCCATCGTCGCCTTGTCCGTCTCCACCTCGGCCATGACCTCGCCGCTGGCAAGCTCATCGCCTTCCTTCTTCAACCAGCGGGCAATCTTGCCTTCCGTCATCGTCGGCGATAGCTGGGTCATGAATACATCAATCGGCATGGCTAATCCCTACCCTGTCCTGATTCAGGCGCGGCCGGTGACGACACGGGCCGCCTCGACGATCTCGGCCACGCTGGGCAACGCCAACGCTTCCAGATTCGCTGCATATGGCATCGGCACATCTTTGCCGGTCACACGTGCCACCGGTGCATCCAGATCGTCAAAGCCCTTTTCCATAATGCGGGCTGAAATCTCCGCACCAATACCGGCAAAGCGCCAGCCTTCTTCAACTACGACGGCGCGGTTCGTCCTGGCCACACTGGCCAGAATGGTGGCTTCATCCAGCGGCCGGATCGTGCGCGGATCGATCACTTCAGCAGCAATGCCCTGTTTGGCAAGCTCTTCGGCCGCCGCCAGGGCAAAGCCGGCCATGCGCGAATGGGCAACAATCGTCACATCACTGCCGGTCCGCTTGATATCAGCCTTGCCCAGCGGAATGATATATTCGTCATCCGGCACGTCGCCGACATCGCCGTAATTGATTTCGTTTTCAATAAAGATGACTGGATCGTTGTCGCGAATAGCGGCCTTCAGCAGCCCCTTGGCGTCGGCCGGATTCGATGGCAGCACGACCTTCAATCCCGGCACATTGGCCATCCAGTTTTCCAGGCTCTGCGAATGCTGGGCGGCCACACGGGCGGCCGCACCGCCGGCGCCACGAAATACCATTGGCACCGAATACATGCCGCCTGACATGTACAGCATCTTGGCAGCCGCATTGACAATCTGATCCAGCGCCAGAATGGCAAAGTTCCAGGTCATGAATTCGATGATTGGCCTCAGGCCCGCCATGGCGGCACCCACGCCGAGTCCGGCAAAGCCCAGTTCGGTAATTGGCGTATCGATCACGCGCTTCGGCCCGAACTTGTCCAGCATCCCCTGGGAAACCTTGTAGGCGCCATTGTATTCGGCGACTTCCTCGCCCATCAGGAATACGCCCGGGTCGCGCTCCATTTCCTCGCACATGGCCTGATTCAGCGCTTCACGATAGGTAATCTTGCTCATCAGCCCGCCTTGCCCGGATAGGGATATGATCCTTCGATCGAATCGATATAGACATCGGTGTATAACTCGGAGGCATCGGGCTCCGGCATTGCCTCCGCCGCCTTGGCAATGGCAGTCACTTCTTTCTTGATGTCCTTATCTTTCTGTTTGAATGCTTCTTCGCTGCCCATGCCGGCCTCGATCATCTGCGCCTGCAGCCTGGCAATGGGATCACGGCCTGTGCGCCATTCATCCACTTCCTCACGGGTACGGTACGTCGCCGGGTCGGACATGGAATGACCGCGGTAGCGGTAGGTGATGGCCTCCACCAGAATCGGACCCTCCCCGCCTCTGGCATGCGCAATGGCCTCGCCCATCTTGCGCTCGACTTCAAGCACATCCATGCCATCGACCTGCATGCCCGGAATCTTGAAGCTGATACCGCGTTTGAACAGATGCGTCTCGGCCGAAGCGCGATCCAGCGATGTGCCCATGGCATACTGATTGTTCTCGACAATGAAGACGATGGGCAGTTTCCACAGCGCCGCCATGTTGAATGACTCATAAACAGCGCCCTGGTTGATGCCGCCATCGCCCATGAAACACAGCGTCACCCGCCCATCCTCGCGGTACCATGAGGCAAAACCGAAACCCAGGCCGACCGGCACCTGTTCACCGACAATGCCGTTGCCGCCGGCAAAATTCTTGTCCTTGTCGAACATGTGCATCGAGCCGCCCTTGCCCTTGACGATGCCACCACCGCGGCCAAGCAGTTCGGCCATAACTGCGGTCGGGTCAGAACCACGGGCCAGTATATGGCCATGATCACGGTAACTGGTCAGCATATAATCTTCAGACTTTGCTGCATGCTGCACACCGACTGGCACGGCCTCCTGGCCATTGCACAGATGGCAGAAACCGCCAATTTTCTGCAGCCCGTACAGCTGGCCGGCTTTTTCCTCAAAACGGCGGATAAACAGCATGGAATCATGCATGGCATGGAGGGTATCGGCACTGTAGGAGCGGCCTTCATACGTCAATTCGGCCTGTTTTGCCTGTTTCTGCTTTGCAGCCATGCATCCCCCTGAATTGGAAATCGAGGGGCGAATCATGCCGGAGCAGCCAGCAAGCATCAACCAATGGCTGACAATAATCATGGACGGGAAAGCCCTATGAAATGTATTGTTTTTTCAGCACTTCTTCCTTAAACAGGAATGGCCCGGCTATTCCATCGGCTGGAAGGCTGACGGGTCCTGGTTGGCCATATGTTCATAGGTGGCCCAACGCAGATCGACTGACTCCTGCGCAAGCTTCATCAGCCGCTCTGCCTCTTCAGGCTGGGTCTTTTGCAGCGATTTATAGCGCATTTCGGTATAGGCATAGTCGGCCACTTTCATGCTTGGGCGCGGCGAGTCCAGCACAAACGGTCTTTTGCCCGCCTTGCGCAGCTCCGGATTATAGCGAATCAGCGGCCAGTAGCCTGAAGCCACGGCCATATCCTGCTGGTGCAGGCCCTGGGTCATATCAATGCCGTGGGCAATACAGTGGCTGTAGGCGAGAATAAGAGACGGACCGTTATATTCCTCTGCCTCACGCATCGCCAGCAGGGTCTGCTGCGGATTGGCGCCCATGGCAACTCTGGCGACGTAGACATTACCATAAGAAATCACCTGCATGGCAAGATCTTTCTTGCCGACACGCTTTCCGGCTGAAGCAAATTTGGCAGTCGCCGCGGTAGGTGTTGACTTGGAGGCCTGCCCGCCTGTATTGGAATAAACTTCGGTGTCCAGCACCAGTACGTTGATGTTGCGACCACTGGCCAGCGCATGATCGAGACCCGATGAGCCGATATCATAGGCCCAGCCATCGCCGCCGATCAGCCACACACTGCGACGCACCAGATGATCGACAACCGACAGCAGGTTCTTCGCCCTGGGATCATCAATCTCCCTCAGCTGTCTTCTCAGCTGCGTCACCCGCTCGCGCTGCCGGTGAATTTCCGAGCCAACCTGTTTGGCGTTGATCAGTGAATCAATGAACGCCTGCTCAAGCCACGGGGACATTTCCTTGAGTGCCTCCATGGCTTGATGCATATGATGATCGGCCGCGATTCGCATGCCGAGACCAAATTCCGCATTGTCCTCAAACAGAGAGTTGGACCAGGCTGGTCCCCTGCCATCCTTATTCACGGTCCACGGCGTAGCCGGCAAGTTGCCACCATAAATCGACGAACAACCGGTGGCATTGGCGACCAGCAGACGTGGGCCGAACAGCTGGGTCAACAAACGCACATAGGGCGTCTCGCCGCATCCGGCACAGGCGCCGGAGAATTCAAACAGCGGCTCAAGAAACTGTGCGCCGCGTACCGCTGAGAAATCGACATTGCTGCGATCATTTACAGGAATGGACTCGAAAAACTCGATATCGCTGCGGCCCTGTTCAAGAAGCGGCGCCTTGGCAGTCATGTTGATGGCCTTGTGGCTGTGATCCGCGGGATCAAGTGCCGGACAGGCATTCACGCACATCTCACAGCCTGTACAGTCTTCGACATAGATTTGCAACGTATAGCGGGTTTCGGGAAAGCCGCGTGCTGAAACGGGGGCGGACGGAAAACCGTCATTGGCATCTTTAAGCAACGCTTCATTGTAAAACTTGGCCCGAATCACACTGTGCGGGCAGACAAAGCTGCAATTGCCGCACTGGATACAGAGATCCGGCTCCCACAGCGGCACAAAATCGGCAATGTTACGCTTTTCCCACTGGGCGGTTCCGCTGGGATAGGTGCCATCAACCGGTATTTTACTGACCGGCAGATCATCGCCGTGTCCGGCCAGCATCGGTGCAGTCACCTCCTGCACAAACTGCGGCGCCCGTGGCGAGACAATCGCTTCCAGCTCGCGGTCGCTTGTGGCCCGGGCCGGAACCTCAACCTTATGCAGATGATCCAGTGCCGCATCCACCGCCTCGAAATTCTGCTGCACGACATCCGCGCCCTTGCGGGCATAGGTCTTCTCAATCGCTTTCTTGATCTGCGAAATCGCTTCATCGCGCGGCAGAACCCCCGAAAGAGCAAAAAAGCAGGTCTGCATGATGGTGTTGATGCGGCGGCCCATACCGGCATTGCGAGCTACAGTTGAAGCATCAATGACATAAAACGCGATGTTTCGGTCAATGATGGTCTGCTGTACCGGGCGGGGAAGGTCATCCCAGACCTTATCGACGGCAACCGGACTGTTGAGCAGGAAAACAGCCCCATCAGCGGCATCTTTCAGCAGCTCAACCTGGTTGATGAAATTGTACTTATGGCAAGCGATAAAATTCGCCGACTGGATCAGATAGGGTGCACGAATCGGGTC
This sequence comes from Mariprofundaceae bacterium, assembly GCA_046756985.1. Taxonomy (GTDB): domain Bacteria; phylum Pseudomonadota; class Zetaproteobacteria; order Mariprofundales; family Mariprofundaceae; genus JBHHXG01. The sequence continues at coordinate 7,910 of JBHHXG010000047.1, forward strand.
CGGGCCAAAGCGCAGATGCGAAATGGTATGCGATCCCGCCTTCTTGGAATCATAAACAAAATAGCCCTGACAGTAGAGGTCGGTATTCTCACCGATAATTTTGATGCTGTTTTTGTTGGCCGACACTGTGCCGTCGGAACCCAAGCCAAAGAACAGGGCCCGGGTCACCTGCTGCGGCTCAATATTGAAGCTGTCATCCATGTCGAGACTGGTATGACTGACATCATCATGGATGCCAACAGTAAACTGATTTTTTGGGTTGTCCTTGCCCAGTTCATCAAAAACGGCTTTGGCCATGGCAGGCGTAAACTCCTTGGACGAAAGACCGTAGCGGCCGCCTATGAGGCGGGGCAATGACTGAATCTCCCCTCGATTGAACGCTTCTGCCAGAGAAGTTGCGATATCCTGATAGAGTGGCTCGCCACTGGCGCCCATCTCCTTGGTACGGTCCAGCACAGCGATGGCGCGGACGCTTGCTGGCAGTGCTGCAAGCAGGTGTGGCCTGCTGAAAGGGCGAAACAGACGGACCGTGACTACGCCCAGCTTTGCCCCGCCGGCATTGAGCACATCCACGGTTTCTTCAATCGTCTGCGCGGCGGAGCCCATGACAATGATCACCTGCTCAGCATCATCGGCGCCACAATAGTCAAAAAGATGATACTGCCGGCCCGTCAGTCCAGCCAGTTCATCCATATTTTGCTGCACAATGCCGGGAATTTTTTCGTAAAACGGGTTGGCGCTTTCCCTGCCCTGGAAATAGACATCAGGATTCTGCGCCGTGCCACGAATGAACGGATTGTCCGGGTTTAATGCACGCCCGCGGTGCGCATAAACCAGATCGTCATCAATCATGGCGCGAATATCATCATCGGAAATCAGCTGGATTTTGTTGATTTCGTGGGATGTGCGAAAACCATCAAAGAAATTGATAAAGGGCACCCGAGATTTCAGCGTGGCGGCATGGGTAATCAGTGCCGCGTCATGGGCTTCCTGTACCGATGAAGAGGCCAGCATGGCAAAGCCGGTCATCCGGGCAGCCATGACATCCTGATGATCGCCAAAGATGGACAGCGCTTGCACGGCCAGGGAACGTGCAGCCACATGAAAGACGGTTGATGTCAGTTCGCCGGCGATTTTGTACATATTCGGCAGCATCAGCATCAGGCCCTGGGATGCGGTAAATGTCGTTGTCAGCGCACCGGTTTGCAAGGCCCCATGGGCGGTACCGGCGGCACCTCCCTCGCTTTGCATTTCAATAACATCAGGCACCTGTCCCCATACATTTTTAACGCCCTGGGCCGACCACACATCGCACAGCTCAGCCATGTCGGACGACGGGGTGATCGGATAAATCGAGCAGATTTCACTAACGCGATAGGCGATATGGGCGACCGCGTGGCCGCCATCAACAGTGACCCGACGGAATTTGCTATGTTTTGTCATCGTCTGTTATGACTGTTCCGCATCGGCTTCGCTGACCATCTCGATGGCGTGGCACGGGCATTGCTCGTAACAGGTGGCACAGCCGGTACACAGATCATAGTTGTAGAGATACCGTTTTCCTTTGCCGAGCTTGATAATGGCATCCTCAGGACAGGATCCGTAACAGCCGTCGCATTCGAAACAATTGCCGCAGGACAGGCAACGCCTGGCTTCAAACAGGGCCTCCTCTTCACTGAGGCCCTGCATGATCTCCTCAAATCCCCCCAGCCGCTTTTCGGGAGCAATGGCATCCTGTTCAACCTGCGGGGCATGGGTGCGATACCACAGATGCAGCTTGTCATGTTCGATAATGGGATGTTTCTCCGGCGCGGCGTAGGTTTCTCCACGCAGCCAGGCATCAATGTTGCGCGCCGCTTTTTTGCCATGTCCGACAGCAATGGTCACCGAGCGCTCACTGGGAACCATGTCGCCGCCGGCAAAGATGCCTTCGGCCCCCGTCATCATGTTTTCACTGACTTGCACCGTGCCATCCCAGTCGAATTCAATACCACCAACCTTTCTCAGAAAGGCGGTATCGGTATCCTGCCCCACCGCCATGATCAGAGCGTCGGCCTCGAGTGTTTCCAACTTGCCGGTGGGCTGCGGCCTGCCGTCCTCATCAAGCTCCATGACTTCAATGGTAAAGGTGCTTTCATCGATTTCCTTGATGGTACGCAGCCAGTTGATCTTCACACCCTCTTCGATCGCCTCATCGGCTTCGAAATCATGCGCCGGCATGCTGTCGCGATCACGGCGGTAGATGATGACCGCCTCTTCAACACCTAACCGCTTGGCGGTCCGGGCCGCATCCATGGCGGTATTGCCACCGCCATATATGGCCACCCTGCGTCCGAGTTGCAGCGGCTCACCATTTTCAACACTTTTCAGGAAACCCACCGCATCCATCATTTTACGGGCATCCCTGCTCGGGATTTCAATGTTCTTGCTCAGGTGAGCGCCCACGGCCACAAATACGGCATCAAAATTTCCCGCTGCCTTCTCGGCCTCTACGTCATCAACACGGTGATTCAGAACGATCCTGACGCCCATTTCTTCAACCCGGCGAATTTCAGCCTTAAGCTCCTTGCGCGGCATGCGATAGGCAGGAATGCCAAAGTGAATCATGCCACCAGCAACAGGACCGGCCTCAAAGATTTCCACTGCATGGCCGAGGCGTCTCAGATGATAGGCAGCGGAAAGACCACTCGGGCCAGCGCCGATGATCATTACCCGCTTGCCGCCCGGCTGTGGCGTGTATTCGGGCTTCCAGCCTTTTTCCAGGGCCAGATCGCCAAGAAAGCGCTCTACGGCATGGATGCTGACCTCTTCATCGGTAAAGGCGCGGTTGCAGGCGGTTTCGCATGGATGGTAACACACGCGCCCATGAATCGCCGGAAACGGATTATTTTCGATCAGCTTCTGCCAGGCGGCCTCATGCTCACCTGCTTGAGCCAGCGCCAGCCAGGCCTGAATATCCTCTCCAGCCGGACAGGCGTGATTGCACGGCGGCAGAAAATCCATGTAGACCGGACGTCGTGAACGGTGGGCGCCTGTTCCCACATCATGTCCGGTCAGGTCCGGGAGCGCTGTCATATCTTTGGTTGTCATCGTATTGTTCTCACAATCAGGAATACCCGAACTTTTCAAGGCTTTCAGTCAATAATGGCGGAAAGGTAAAGATTGTGACCATGCTTCCCCCAGACGCACATGCAATACTAAATCATGCCGCAGTCACACGTCTGCGGCAACAGCAGGAACTTGGCGTATCGATATTTTGCGATCTGTGTCACAGCAGGAGCTCACCTGAAGGCAAGAATGCTACCGTTTCCTTTCTACGGAGAGGATGGGAGAGAAGCATGGCAACAATGATGAAATTCAGGGAAGGCGAGAGACTGATCGGGCAGGGCGATGAGGATACGGCTGCTTACCTGATTCAGTCCGGTTGGCTGCAGGTTCGCTGCCAAAAACCGGGTGGTGCCATTACCGTGACCACCCTTGGCCCCGGCGAGGTTGTCGGAGAGCTGGGGCTGGCCGGCATCGTATCCACACGCACCGCTACGGTCACTGCCCTTACGGATGGCGAGGTTGAAGTGATTAACCGTGGCGCATTGATCCGGCTGGTCAACGGGCCCGGCAGTCGTCTGACGCCACTGCTTTCCGCCCTGTTTTCACGCCTGCAAACATCATTGCTTGATACCGATTATGAGTATGCCTATGAAGATGATACCGCAGTTATGTACGCCAGGATCGAAGGCCTGAATCCAAAGTCCCGTCAGGCTCTGTGCAATCAGCCATGCATGATTTCGCACCTGCCCTGGGTGTTCGGCGCCTACTCGCCGCCGCAGAGCGTTACCGACCTGTTCCGTGAACGCCGCCGTGTTGACGTCAAGCTGGCCGGCGCAAGCAAGTTGATTCGGGAAGATCATATCGTCATCGAGGCGGCTGAGGCAGGCGGCCTGCAGCTCCGGGTCGCACAGCATGGTGATTTCTGCGAACTGGATGAGGAGCGTGTGGGCTACGGCAAGACGGATACGGTTGTGCCTCTGCCCAAGGGCAGGCATATGCTGGCCTTCGGCGAACAGGTTGACCCGTATCATTTCTCCCTGCAGGTTCGAATCTGATTCATCAGCAACCTTCTGGAGACTGCGCCTTGAGTAATGACCGACGACTCGTTTACTCCACGGAACATGGACGCATGGACAAGCCGGTGGCGGGGAAGAAGCGAAAAAAGATCGCCCCGTCCGCTGCTATCAGAAACCCGGCCAAGCAGGGTGTACGCATCCGCCGCGAATCCAAGGGACGCGGCGGCA
>JBHHXG010000048.1:0-12002 GCA_046756985.1 Mariprofundaceae bacterium
TGTTTGAGCACTTGCAGGCTGCAAACCCCGAGCCTGAAACCGAACTGCACTACAATAATCCGTTTGAATTACTGGTTGCCGTGATTCTGTCGGCGCAGGCCACCGATATCGGCGTCAACAGGGCCACGGCCAAGCTGTTTCCGATAGCCAACACGCCGCAGGCCTTCCTTGATTTGGGTGAGGATAGGCTAAAACAGTACATTTCATCCATAGGGCTGTACAACAGCAAGGCGAAAAATATTATAAGAGCCTGCAAAATACTGGTGAGTAAGCACGGCGGTCAGGTGCCGGATACGCGCGAGGCGCTGGAAACACTTCCCGGTGTGGGCCGCAAGACTGCCAATGTCGTACTCAATGTGCTTTACGGCAAAGAGACTATCGCCGTGGATACGCACATTTTCCGGGTTGCCAATCGTACCAATCTGGCTCCGGGCAAAACACCATTAGCAGTTGAAAAGGGGCTGTTAAAGGTCATTCCGAAAGAGTTTATGCGACACGCTCACCACTGGCTCGTGCTGCATGGCCGCTATATCTGCACCGCACGCAAACCCAAATGTGGTGTCTGCCCGGTTTTCAATGAATGCCAGTGGTCTGAGAAAGCGGTACCTGTCGGCTAGCCTATGGGCGCGGTCAGCCGTTCGAGTGGTCTGATGACTTTGCAAAGCCGGATCATCGGTAGACCCACCAGCGCCTCCGGCGACATGCTGCCGGGGCTGGCTTCATCGAAGTCCGGCTTGAGAACTTCAAACGGGACATGCAGGCGTTCGAATAATTTACGGCGATAGGGTGATGTGGAAGCCAGAATGATGCGCGTGGCATCATTCATCGCCGTTTCCGACTTCCCATGGCGTAGCCTCTTCGCTGGCGATGCAATAGTCCTCACTGGCCCATTTTCCGAGGTCCGTCAGCCTGCATCGCTCGCTGCAGAAGGGGAATTGACTACTCTGGCGTGCTACAGATTTCTTACAGGCCGGACAGCGGAATACAGGGGTTTCAGTCATGCCACCGGCACCAGCATCATGGCATATGCCTGATCATGTTCCACATCGGCGGAAGGGCAACCCGGCTGCCAGGACTGAAAGCGCAAACGAATGGCCAGCCGGTTACCGGAAATATTGGGAACAATGCCACGCGCCACACTGTCGGTATCCAGGCCGATGACGATCAGGCCGTGATTGACGCCGCGTTCCGGCGTGATCTGATCTGATCCATTTTCGGCGATGCAGGATTGCCAGCCCACATAGTCATGCAGCATGGAATCAAGGCAGTTAACTATCGCTTCCAGCTGATACAGGGCTTCGCAAAGCATGGTTGCGCGCTCGGGGCCACCTTGTTGCCACATCGTTGTCAGGCTCTGCGGCAAGGTGGGTTTGTGCCCGAGCCAGTCCTGTTTTTTCTGGGCGTTGAGGTAAATGCAGATGAGGGCATCGTTGGTCAGAAACTTTGCAGCCTCCGGAATGCCCGGACGCAAGGTCTGGATATGCTGATCTATGGTATCGCAGGCGCCCTGGATACTGTCACGATAAGGAGATTCTTCTTCGGCCAGCTTGCCAAGATGGGTCTGCATGGCGACCAGTAGTCCAATAATTTCCGGAACAGCGGGTTTCCTCCCCTGCTCGCCCAGCAGCGAAGAGCGGATATCCGTCGCAGCATGTAGCCATGCATATGCATGGTTTTGACGCTTGGCCTCATCAAGGCAGAGCAGCGCATCGCGCAGTTCCAGGAACGCATGCATACGCGGACTCAACGCAAAAGAAAAGCGGACAAGGTCAGTCAAGCTCAGCCTCCGGAACCGGCCATGCCCCGCAGGATGGAATGTGCCATATATGCTGAACCCATGGATGCCAATCCTGCCAGCGATTGCAACTGACCACCACAATACAGCGGCTGCGTTTTGCCCATGTAAGCATGTCATCTCTGAGCAAAGCGGCATCAGCCTCGGAAAGGCTGTCGGTGGGATTATCCACGAGAGCCAGAAGCGGCTGTGCAATTTCCATGCTGGCCAACGACAGACGTAGCGCTTGCAGCCGGTTTAAATACTGCGTGTCTGTATCCAGCCCGATGTTATTCAGGCGCCAACGGGTCAGCGCCTCTTTGAGAGCCTCCATCGTGGGTCGCGGGCGCACGCCAAAGACAAGTTCCTCGGAGACATACTGCGCCATCCACAAAGGAGGGTAACGGTCAAAGTACATCCGCAGTTGCCGGGAAGATGACTTGTTCGGCCAAGGCTTTCCATCCAGGGACATCCGGCTGCCTGCAGGCATGTCAGCCAACCCTGCAAGCTGATTGAGAAAATGGGTTTTACCGCTGCCAATCGCGCCAGTAAGCAGTACCACATCCCCGGATTGCACGGACATCATAGCGTCTTCTCTTTCAATGCTCAGTACGTATGAGTTTGTATCAGTGGCCATAGAGCAAAAGGTGACGGCAGGATAGGGCTGGAAAAGATGGAGCGGGTGATGGGAATCGAACCCACGTTCTCAGCTTGGGAAGCTGATGCACTACCATTGTACTACACCCGCGTACTTCACTTGATTTTGCAGGATGTTAGATATCCCGATATCTGGCGCAAGCACATATGGGCATGCCACCTGGGACATGTCACTGGCTGCCGAAACGTTGCAGCCATGCGTCAACATGTTCGGCAATTTCAGCATAGACTGCTCGGAAACAGGCTTCATCCTGTCCGATCGGATCGCGAATGGGTTGGCCGTGCGAAGGCTGCGAGAGCAGGAAAACCTTGCCGATGTGAGCGGGACGCAGGGAGAGAATGCGCTGCCGGTGGCTCGGTTCCATGACCAGAATGATATCGGCGCGGTCAATATCAGGGCCAAGCAACGGCTGCGAAATATGCGTAGTCAGGTCAACATTGAATTCCTTGCCCATTTTCCGCGCTATCTCGGGCACGGTGCGCCCGGGCATGGTAATCAATCCACGGCTGAAACATTCGGCTTCCATCCCTGCATCCTCAAGCCGGCTACGCATATAGGCTTCAGCAAACGGACTCCGGCACAGATTGCCGGCGCAAATCATTAATATCGGGGAGGGCAACTGCATTAGAAAGCGAAGAGTTGATGTGCAGCTTAGTGCGATTCAGCCGCTTTCTGCCAGATGACCTGTCCCTCGCTTTCTTCATGGATGCGTTGCATTAATGCCTTGTGGGCTGAATGCTCGTCTTCATGGATCGGCGGCGATCTCCTGCGCGTAATGGCTGCGGTTTCTACTTGTTCGTCACGACTGCTCGCGGTCTTTGGCAGCTGCACAAAACTGGATGCTTTCTGGGCATGGGGATCGACAGCAAGGGAAAACTGGCGGCCTCCAGTCATAGCAAGATAAACCTCGGCCAAAAGCTGCGCATCCAGCAGGGCACCATGTAGCTCACGGTGAGCACGTTCCACTCCATAACGGTCGCACAGAGCGTCAAGACTGTTACGGCGCGTATGACGCGTGCGTGCAAATTCGAGCGTATCAACCACCATCACATCGTTGATATTTGGTAATCTTGCCAGTTGCAACTCGTGCATGATAAAGCCGAGATCAAACGGTGCATTATGGATGACCAGGGTCGCGCCATCGATAAAGTCCAGGAACTCGCCAGCGATATCCGCGAAGCGAGGAGCATCCTTGACCTTGTCATCGTCAATGCCATGAATACGCACCACTTCCTGCGGAATGTGCCGGCCAGGATTCAGATAGTAATGAAATTTGCTGTCATGCCTGATGCGGCGATGCGAGACCTCGATGGCGCCGATTTCGACCATGCGGTCACCATTGAGGGGCGACAGGCCGGTTGTTTCCGTGTCCAGCATGATCAGTCGCATTGAGCTATTATACGCGTGACGGACCAATTGCCAACCGGGGGAATCTCCGAACATGTCGCCGATGCACTGCGCTGCTGTCTCAGGCAGGCAGCTGCCATGTGATTCGGGGCATGGCACCGCGCACCTTTCGGGTACCCTGACGTGCGTCCGGACAGCGGCATTGCCTTTTTGTCAGGACCTAGGGTGTGAGCGGTTCCGCTTTCTCCTTGCCAAACCATTTATCCGGCAGGTTGAACAGGCGTTCGATAATGCCGGGAGATGCCAGCCCAGCTTGTTCGGGCGGGATTTTTTCCACCACGGCATTGGTGAAGGGGCCATGCAGATGATAGACCTTGCGCACGAGGCTGTGTGCAGCGCCGCCAAGCATATCGCGCAACAGGGGGATTTTGCCCAGCATGGCATCGAGATTCTGCAATGGGCGAATTACTGCAACCAGGTCGATGTGGTTGCTTGCCAGATCCAGGCTGCCATGTCCGGCCAGATCCATGGCCGAAGAGCGCATGGCAACTTGATGAATATGGACCGCATTGTCTTGCATGGTGGCTTCCATCTGCAGGCGTTCGTACAAAAGGCCGGCACCCTGGAGGTCTTCCCGCTGGCCGGTCAGCAGCTTTGGCAACTCAGAAATATTAAGTGCCGCAAGCAAGCGGGACATCGTGCCGCCTGCCTGTATGCGGCCACCATTAACGCGCAGCCGCAGCCGGCCATCCAGTCCACGCCACCAGGCCTGCTTGTGCAGTAGTATGCCCTTGCCCGAGAACAATGCATGCATATGGCCCCCTTCGAAGCGGCCCGACACATGTCCCCTCTTCATAATGTGGCCAAAGTCGCCTTCCACTTCGGCAAAACCCCTCCATTGCATGCCGCCCTCTTTATTTGGGGATAATGTTGCCGATAACATCAAATGCTGTTTTTCCACGCTGGCAGATACCCGGCGCAGGTCGACAAGGCCACCACCTGGAAGGGAAAAAATGGCGCTTGTATCGCGTATGTCAATCGCTCCATGGCGTATATATTCTGCCTTAAATATGCCCGCGCTGTTGCGCCGGGAAGCAAGCTGGATATTGACATGCCGCATGCTTGCATCGCCCCAGTCAAACCGATCCAGCTGTGCACGCAGTGCCCATGGCTTGTCCATCAGGGTTTGTTTGATCAACAAGGTTTCCGGCAAGGCATTTCGGCTAAGATAGCTGGCAGTCACCTCCACTTCCCAAGGTGTATTTCCGAAAGGGGCCTGAATACCGATTTTGCCCCTGAATCCCGCCGTCTCCATTTTTGACAACTGCATTTTCAGGCCGCCTTTGCTGATCTGACCACTGCCTCCGATGAGTATCATATCGCCCTGATTCCAGATGCGTGTGATGTGAATGACCGGCGAGCCGTATTTATTGCTTGTTTTGCCTTCATAGCGAATGGAATAGGAGCGGTCAGCGGCCTTACGGGAACCCAGCAGATTGCCCCATGAAGCATGTTGTAAATCCAGACTACCGGACCAGCGGCCATCGTATTTCAATGATGTATCAAAGCGTCCGGCAGGATTGGCAATGGGCAACTGGAAATGAGAAACGATATCCGCAAAATCACCTTCTGCCTGCCCTTGCAGATGGCTTAATTGCCACCGCTGGTATTTGTCCTGGCTGGCGGACAGGGTGATGGTTCCATGCAAACGGGGGCTGTGGACTGTCATGCCTTCAATATACAGGCCCTTTTGCAGATTCCAGTTGACGGTGCCTTGTGACAACCGGAGCGGAATCTCCTGTATGGTAACATCCCATGGCATTTTTGGGCGCAACTGGGCCGAGGCCGTGCGGGGTGCTGCTTCGGCGGGGTGCCAACGCAGGCTGAAAGTGGCTTCCGTGGCCGCCTCCTTCCAGTGCCATGCGGCGGTATCACCTGCCTGAAGCCATGGCAGCAGCTTGCCCGCATCTACGTCGGCCTGGCCGGCGATATTCAGTTCAAGCGTATTCCACGGGATAATGATGTCGCCGCCTGCCTCCCCGATATCATTTGGCAATCGGGTGCGGCTGACATGCGCATGCAGTCTGTCCTGATTGACATCAATGTGCGCTTTGCTTCCAAGCAACGCATCCTTGCTGGTGCCCAGTGCGATGTCGGCACCGGAAATATCGGCGTTCAATTGATAGCGGGCTGCTTGCCAGTCATCTGGAGTAGGTAGGGCCTGCCATGCTTTCGACCACGGCAAAGAAAGGCTGGCAGTGATATTGGTGGCCGTACCGCTTTGCATGCTTGCAAGCCACGTCCGCCAGTCCTTATCGCCCAGTGGTTTAAGCCATGACCACATGATGGGCATAGCCAGTTGGCTGGATGCGACATCAAATTCAAGTATTCCATTTTGCCACTGGCCGTTGCCAGATGCGCTGCTGTTGCCAAGCGTCCACTCCAGTTGTTGTAGCTTTATGACGTCGGGTGCGAAGTCCTGCCATGTGGGTATGGACTGTGCCGAATGAACAGTGATAGCGGCATGGATGGTTGCGAAGGAAAAGGTGCGCTGCGAATCCAATCGAATGGTTGCCTTTCCATCGGCCTGTAGCGTTGTTTTAAGCCGCCACTGATTTTGTTTGTGTTGATGCAGACTGATTTCGCCGGCGATGTTGCCCTGCAGGTGCTTTTGCAGCGATGCCGGTAGCCAGTGCAGGTCCGAGAAACGAACATCCAGCCTGTCCGGAAACATGGATTTATCCAATAGCAGTGAAATGCGTGTGCCAGGGAAATATGCGTCCAGACTATGCCCTGTACCATCATAATTCAGGCTTATGTGCTCGACGGCTCCATGTGAATCACCGTATTGCCAATGCAGGGCGACATCTTCAAACAAAATACGAACTGCGGGCAATACTTCAATGCTTTGCTGTCCGACCGGTTTGGCAAGGCTTATGGCAAGCTTCCCCCTGCTTAAGTGAAGGCGCTCGGGCATCAGATCGCCTACAAGCATCCGCCACATTGGGATACGCACGGCCAGCTCGCCATGCTTGAGCGCAACATGTTTATGTTTGGTGACAAAAGAGAGTTGCTCAGCATGAATCCAGAGGTATCCCGCCCAGTGCCATGACAGGTTTCCCAGCCTTAGTTCTTCAAGTTGCAATTTTTCCTTAAGGTAGCCCTCGATGTCAGGGCGCAGTTCATCCAGGCTAGGAGCCTGCCAGTAGACCCAGGCACCAAGCAGTGTGATGCCGAAAAGAATCAAAAGCAACACGCGCCGGCAAGTTGCCAGCGCGTGTTTGATCGTTGAAGACAATGCCAATGCCGTGCGGCTTTATGCCCGATCCTTGGCCCTTAATTTCACCAGCTTTTCTTCCAACTTGTTCAGCAAATGTTCATAACCGCCCTGTTTCAATATTGTCTGAAAGTCCTGATTAAAGGTCCGGACAAGGCTGGCACCCTCGATTCTGATGTCATAGACCTGCCACCCCGTTTTGGTCTGGTGCAGACTGTATTCCACGGGTGTTTCTTTGGTTCCATCGGTAACGGTCGAAAGCATTTTGGCCTTGGTGCCCTTCTTATTGTACTTGGTTTTACCAAAACGCACTTTCTGGTCCTTGTATTCCGCCAGCCGGTTGCCATAGGAGCGCTCCAGAAGTTCACGGAAGACCTCTGTGAAATGCGCCTGTTGTGCCGCGTCAATTCCTTTCCATGGTTTGCCCAAACTGCGCATAGCCATAGCGCGGTAGTCAAATCGGCCCTTTACGATTTTGCGTATCGCATCGCGATTTTCAGTCGTGAGCCTGGTTTTGTCCTGCCGTGCTTCAAGTACTTCGATAATGCTGTTGACCGTATCTTCAACAACTGCTTTCGGGCCATTTTCTGAAGCCCAGACAGATGCTGATATCATTATGCCAAGGGCAAGCAGAATCACATGTTTGATGGCTAGCATATTTTCGTCTCCCTTTACTGTGCCTGTTCACTCTATCATGCGGGTTATTCTGCAAGCAGGGTGGAATTATTCCTCTTCACTGGATAAATTTTCCTTACCGGTAAAAATATACTTACTAATCAGATCCTCGATATTGATGGCGGATTCAGTTTCCTCGATTTCGTCACCCTGTTCAAGATAGGTCTCCTCCATCCCCGGGGTGATACGGATATAGCGATCGCCGATAATGCCCTTGGTGCGCACAGAGGCAAAGGAGTCGCTGGTGATTTTTACGCCATCATTGATACGCAAGGTGAGCCTGGCCTCTTCATTGTCTTTCAGTGCTACGGCATCGACCCGCCCAATGGCCACTCCAGCCAGCATGACATCGCCACCCACACGCATGCCACCGGCATCCTGGAAGACTGCTTCAACGGTATAGCCCGATTGGCCCAGACCACCAATCTGGCCAAGTTTCAGGGCCAGATAGCCCATGCTCAACAGTCCCATGAAAACGAAAAGACCGACTGTAATTTCAATGCGTTTGTACGATTCCATATTGCTACTCTCTCTATAGATAAAACGAAGATATAATATAATCCATTGCCAAGATACTGACAGATGCAATCACTACTGCCTGCGTGGTCGCACGGGCCACGCCTTCAGTCGTTGGTGTGGCGCGATAACCGATATAGGTACAGATCACACCGATCATGAATCCGAAGATGACGGACTTAACCCAACCGGAATAAATGTCGGTCATGGTGATGGTGGAAATCATTTCGGCAATGAATGCGCCGGGGTTTACGCCCAGCAGTTCAACGCCGATGACATAGCCTGAACCGATTCCGATGACATCAAACAGGGCAACCAGCAGGGGCGCGGCAAGTGTTGTGGCGACGATGCGGGGTAGAATGATGCGCGCCTGCGGGTTTATTGCCATCATTTCCAGCGCATCAACCTGTTCGGTAACGCGCATGATACCGATTTCGGCTGTAATACTGGAGCCGGCCCGGCCGATGATCATCAGCGCACCCAGCACGGGGCCAAGCTCGCGAATAATGGATAGTGCAACGCCTGCACCAAGCAACGATTCTGAACCGAATTTAGCCAGCGTATAATAACCCTGCAGGCTAAGCACCATACCGGTAAAAGCCCCGGTAATCGCAATGATAATCAGCGAGCCAACACCAAGTGCATACAATTGCAACACGAAATGCCTGCCCTGCCATGGCCGCATGGGTAACAGGGCAAGTGAACGGGCGCTTAGGTTTGTGGCATCGCCCAGCCACCCAAGCAGGCGTAGAAAAATGCGTCCCTGACGTCCGAAAAAGATGGCAGTTTTTGTTTGCGTGGTGACAGCAGAATCAGGCATCCAGGCGTACCGTGCCGGGGCTGTGCAGCAGATCATCAATATAGGATGTCTTGCTGCGTGAGAATGGAATCGGGCCATCGGGCCGGCCTTCAAGGAACTGCTGTACACGTTCGTCACTGCTATTCCTGACATCCTGTGGTGATCCTTCTGCGATAATGGATCCCTGCCAGAGCAGGACGACATGGTCGGCAATACCCAGCCCCGCCTGTACATCGTGGGTTACAACGATCGATGTCTTGTGTGTTTTTTGTGACATATCACGGATCAGCGTTGCAACAACACCGGCTGAAATAGGATCAAGGCCGGATGTCGGCTCGTCAAAAAAAATAACCTTCGGATCCATAGCCAGCGCACGTGCGAGGGCCACGCGTTTGGCCATACCGCCGGACAGTTCGGAAGGCATCAGGCGCTCAAAACCGCGCAGGCCCACCTGTTCCAGTTTCATCGTGACAATGGTCTGAATGATGTCTTCATCGAGATCGGTATGCTCATGCAGCGTAAAGGCGACATTATTGAATACATTCAGTGAATTCAGCAGTGCGGAATACTGAAATACCATACCCATCTGTTTGCGAAGTTCATACAGACGAGCACAGCTGACAGTGGCCAGGTCATCGCCATTGAACCAGACATGACCTGAAGTCGGTTTTTCGAGTCCTGTCAATACGCGCAACAGGGTCGTTTTGCCAGAGCCCGAACCGCCCATAATGACGGTGATGGCATGCTCGCGGATATGAATATTGACCGAATCAAGCGCCAGGGTGTCTCCAAAGCGTCTGGACAGCGCTTCACCGCGTATCATGGCTTTGTGCCTGTGATCATATTCATATGATTCATATGTATTCCGGTAGCTTTCATTGCAACGCTAATATAGCCGCTCATATCGCGGTTTGCACGCATGTGCTGGCTGGCGTAATGGGTTATGCTTGGCCCATGCAGGATGAGCTTTTGACAATGATGCTGCAGGCTGCACCTGAGCAAGCGGATAATATCCGCCGCCTGTATGTGCTGTCGCCTTACTTTGGTCTGCTGATGCGCGGCACGGATGAGGAAGAATGCCGCAGTATATTCCGCGATCTCCCGAACAGCATATTGCCCGATGGCAGTAATGACTGGCTGCCCGCTACAGTTAGCGACGATGTTGATTTATGCATGCGCGAATTACGTATCGCCAAACGCCGTGGTATGCGCCATGTCATCTGGTGGGAGCTGGGACTGCATGGCGATATTGAGAAATCTGCCAGGCATCTGGCACTGTTGGCCGGAGGGTTGCTGCAGTCGGCGTTCGCAGCGGCCAAAAGCCTGCTGAAGCCACGTTTTGGAGAGATCACAGGCGGCAGCTTCTGTATCATCGGTCTAGGCAAACTGGGTGGTATGGAACTGAATTTTGGTTCGGACGTGGATGTTCTGTTTATCTGGGATGCCCCGGCAGGCGTGAAAAGCGATGGCAGACGATCTGTCGATGCAAAAGAGTATTATCAGCACTTTTCCCGCATGTTGATCCGGTTGATGTCCGAGCATACGAACGATGGTATTACCTGGCTGGTTGATATGCGCCTTCGGCCCGGTGGTGATGGTGCTCCGGTCTGCATGAGTCTGGATGCCACGCTGGAACATTATCAGGACTACGGGCAGACATGGGAACGGGCCATGCTGCTCAAGGCGCGGCCGGTGGCGGGTGATATGGATTTGGGCCGGCGTTTTGTCGATGGCATCGCGCCTTTTATCTACCGCCGCTACCTTGATTACACAACGGTTCAGTCCCTGTCTGATATGAAACGCCGCATTGATAAGCACAGCGGTAGCCATGAGATTGCGCCCGGCTTCGACGTCAAACGCGGTCGTGGCGGCATTCGTGAGATCGAGTTTTTCATTCAATCCCTGCAACTGCTTCATGGTGGTCGCAATGAGGCGCTGCGCGTACAACCCAGCATGCAGGCTCTGGATGCGCTTGTTAAAGCAGGCATTGTCGATACAGCAGATGCTGGGTGTATCCGCGAGGCTTATCGCTTCTGGCGGCGGGTTGAACACGCCGTACAGGCAAGAGCTGGAGAGCACACGCATGCATTGCCGGAAGGCTATGCAGATTACTTGTCCGCAGCACTTGGCATCGATGGTCCTGATCTGGCCATGCGGGAACATGCCGCTGCCGTGTATGCCTGTTTCTCAGAGCAATTTACCGATCTCGAAACGGAAGTCTCTGGCGATGGAGGTGATATCTGGCTCGGCCTGGATGCGCCCGAATTGTTTGCAAGACTTGAGGATATGGATAAGGCAAGTCAGCAGCGGGTAGCGGCAGCACTGCAGAAGATCACATCCTATCTTAGCCGTAATTTGTTACCGGAACGGGCCTACGACCAGGTCGAGCACATCGTTGCCTATGCTATGAAATCGTGGCGCGTCGATGCGAATGGCATACAGGCGCTTGAGTGTTTTGCCGATCTGCTGCAGCACATTTCCGGCCGGGCGACCTGGGTGGATTTGCTGGCGGGCAACCGTGGCGTACTGAACTGGCTGGTTGATGTATTGGCAGCCAGCCGCTATATCGCCGGCCATGTGTCCCGAGATCCCGCCTGGATGGAATGGGCCCTGGAAGCGGAACGTGGCGAAGATCGCATCCGGAAAATTCAGGCTGCAATACAGCAACTGGATTTACAGCAGATGGATGAGGGCTCCTTCCTGGCGGATGTGGGCCGTTTGGCTGATCAGGCCCGACTTACAACGGCCATGGCCATTGCCTCCGATGGCGTTAGCCCCCTGCAAGCCGGTGCATGGCTGGCGGGTACGGCTGATGCGGTCGTGCAGGCGGCGATGCGGTTGGCATTAAAGCAGTCTGATTTGCCGGATGATTTTCCATTTGTCTGTCTGGCCATGGGAAAACATGGCAGCCGTGAGATGGGGTTGTTGTCCGATCTTGATATGGTTTTTGTGCTTG
>JBHHXG010000049.1:0-11948 GCA_046756985.1 Mariprofundaceae bacterium
TTCTGAAATACCTGCTTAATTGGAATTCCATATTTGTTCGCAAATTCAAAGTCCCGTTCATCATGTGCTGGCACACTCATCACTGCACCGGTGCCGTAGCCCATCAGTACAAAGTTCGCTACCCAAACCGGCACCTTTTCGCCGCTGATCGGATGGATCGCGTTAACCCCGATCGGCATACCCTTCTTTTCCATCGCAGCAACATCGGCTTCCTTGGTTGAAACCTTGCTGCATTCATCCACAAAGGCTGCCAGTTCAGGATTATTCTTCGCAGCCTTCTGCGCAAGCGGGTGTCCAGCAGCAACGGCCATATAGGTGACACCCATCAGGGTATCGGGCCGGGTGGTAAAAATATCCAGCGTCTCATCTGAGCCCTCAATGCCAAAACTGACTTCCGCGCCAGTAGAACGACCAATCCAGTTGCGCTGCATTTCCACTACGCGTTCCGGCCAGCCCGTCAACTTATCCAGATCATTCAGCAGCTCTTCGGCATAATCAGTGATTCTGATAAACCACTGCGACAGGTTCTTGCGAATCACCGGCGTATCGCAGCGCCAGCATACACCATCCACCACCTGCTCATTGGCCAGGACGGTGTGGCACGGCTCGCACCAGTTCACCTCGGCATCGGCACGATACGCCAGCCCTTTTTCCATTAGCCTGGTAAACAGCCACTGTTCCCAGCGATAATACTCCGGTCTGCAGGTCGCCAGCTCCCGCGACCAGTCATAGGAAAGCCCCAGTTGTTTGAGTTGACCGCGCATCTGCTCGATATTGGCATACGTCCACTTGGCGGGCGGTACCTTGTTTTTAATGGCGGCATTCTCGGCCGGCAGGCCAAATGCGTCCCAGCCCATCGGGTGCAATACATTATAGCCCTGCATGCGCTTGTAGCGTGCCACCGTATCGCCAAGGCAGTAATTGCGCACATGGCCCATGTGCAGATTACCGGATGGGTACGGAAACATTACAAGGCAGTAGTATTTCTCGCGCGTATCGGCCGGATCGTCCGAAGCGGTATCCATACCGCTTTCTTCCCAGATCCTCTGCCATTTCGCCTCGATTGCCTGCGCATCGTAGCGCTGTCTGGTTTCCGTCACCCGTGTGGACTCCTCATCATCATTGGTGGCCAATGATGCTGGCTTATGTCAGTGAAGAAAAGCCAAAAAAGGCTTGTTGTGCAGCGCCCTATTTCCCTGCCTTTGATTTTTTTCTGGGCTGTGATGGTTTGGCGCCCTCTTCCTTTGAAATCTCGGGCAAGCTAAAGGGGACAGCACGATGTAAAGGGCGGATGTAAATCAGGCCGCCATGCGGTTGACTGATGCCAGTTTCGTGATAGAGGAAAACAAAGACATCATCCGCCTGTGCCTGTTCCACAATGATAGAAAGAATCTCCTTCTCCGTCTGCCCGCCAACCCCCCGTTGCGCCAGCGGGGCGCTCTTACCGACGCCTCTGGCCAGATGAAAGTTTGCTGATGTAATGCCGAATTCGGATTGCAGGGCGCCCATGGCGGATTTGGCATGGCCTGTTGGCAGAATGCAGGTAATCAGCTTGTATTGCCCGCTCATTGATTGCCCGTCAATCTGGCCAGAATTTCGGGCGGGATATAGGTCGCAGCCTTTTCCAGACGCGTGACATGCATGAAACCCATACCGGGGGTGTCGAGTTTTCCAATCAGGTATATTTTCTCGAATACCCGATCCGCCTGGTCATTGGCAACAACGATATCAATCACCTCTTTTTCCACATCCACAGCGACGCCAAGGATGCCCAAGCGCTCCCGCACACCGGTGCCCCGGGCATAATACACCGTGGCACCCTCCGCGCCTGCTTCCTGTGCAGCTTTAACGATGTCGTCAGCCATGCCGCGCTGCACAATGCAGGTGATCAGCGATACATCGGTTAGAACGGTAATTTCGCGCTGGCTCATGATGCCCCGACTTTGGCAGCTTCCGCTGCTGATTCAAGTTCTGCGTGTTTGCGCCTGAGTTTCCACTGCGCCCATAATCCCGTGGCCAGTACCGACAGGATCGGCCCTATGGAGGCCATGGAAAGAATGCCAAAGCCTTCAATCGCATCAACCGCCGTACCCAGACCCAGACCCATGGCCAGAACCAGCGGTACGGTCACCGGGCCGGTTGTCACCCCTGCACTGTCCCAGGCGACATTGACGAATTCCTCGCTGGAAAAGAAGGTCAGAATCACTGCCAGCAAGTAACATGGAATCAGAAACCAGGCCAGTGACGCTGCCAGAATGATTTTCAGCACGCCCAGGGCAATGCCGCAGCCCACGCCGAAGGAGACCGCATACATCAGCATCGATTTCCTGAAAGCGCCATTGGTCAGATTCTCCACTGTCAGGCCAAGGGCATTGAGCGCCGGCTCGGCCAGCGTGGCGCCAAAGCCCAGCAGCCAGGCAAAAGCCAGTGCAATAAATATGCCCACACCATACATATACAGTGGGGAATCACTCACGCCTTCAATCTGTACAAAGGCTGATGGAATAAGCGATCCCGACTCGGCGCCCAGCCTGGACAGGCCATAGGTCAACCCAAGTGAAAACATGATCATCCCCAAAATACACAGGGTAATGCCATAAATGGTGATGCCTGTATGGCGGATTTTTTCCTGCAGCACGCGTTGCATGACGATCAGCATGAACACCACCAGTGGCACGATGGCACGCAAACCGGAAAGAATTTCCTTGCCTGGTGCTTTTTCATACCACGACAGATGGCTTTCCTCGGCCAGCGCTGCGCTGGCGACCCGGGCCGTTTCAATAATCATCTCCGGCGTTGTTGTGCTGGCGACATAGATACCCAGCAGCATCACAGCAATCACCGGGAACAGAGAGGCCAGCGTCACGATACCGAAACCTGAGAGCGAGGATTCACCCTTGCCTGCTGCCGCGGCGATCCCTATGCCAAGCGCCAGAACCAGAGGAACAGTCACAGGCCCTGTGGTGACAGCACCGCAATCCCAGGCCAGACCAATCATCTTGGCCAGCTCGGCATCGTGCATGATATACCAGGTCAACCCGATTGTTGGCAGCATGGTCAGATAAATCAGCGGCTTGAGGCTCCAGCCATACAGGAAACGGATGGTGCCTATCACTGCTGCCAGACCAACCCCCAGCCCAACAACGAGAACAAGCGTCGTGGTCCAGTGATTCAGCAAGACATAGAGATATGGCGCACTGTCAACCCGGACAATGGAACCTGCTGCCTTGAGCGCGCCAATGGCAGGCTCGGCAAACGTCACGCCAATACCCAGCAGCAGTGCAATCAGCAGCACAATCGGCAGTGGCGATTTGGCCGGCAGAAGGTTGCCGATTCTTTCCCCGAAAGGCATCAGGCCCAGTTTCAGCCCCTCCATGAACAGCATCAGACCGATAATAACAGCGGCAAGGCCGGACATGATCACCCAGGGTTCACTCATATCCTGACGCAGAATCAGCAACTGGAAGATGATAAGATAAGCCGCCAGCGGCATCACGGATTTGAACTGTTCGAGAAAACGTACGCTGACATAAGGCTGCAGCAGACGGTAAATATCAATGCCGCGTAACCGCAGCCTGTGCCGGCGGTGGAGTACTTCCCTGCCCCCGGCATCTGTCTTGATCTCAGGAATAAGGTCATTGTAGCTGACGACCTTCTGCTGCACGGCCATCTCACGGATAAATGCACCGAAGCGAATCTTGCGCTTCACCGTATGCATTCCTTTTTGCCGTGGCCAGTTCGTACAGGCCATTGATGCTGGGTCAGCAGCCTTAACATGCATCCTCCCTCTGAGGAAGCCCTGAACAAGTCTTCCTTTACCCGCTTAAACATAGCAAGCCGACAGGAATGTTGCCAATGTGCTATAGATTGCCTATGGATCTGCTTTCCGCTGAATAAATGGAGATGTCCCCGGAAATGTTGCCATTATCCGAAACTGTCCTGCTGTTCATGGGCCTGCTGGCTATTGCCATGGTTGCCGCCTCTTTTGCCGGGCGGATTCCCATTCCGTTTACAGTCATCCTTGTCGGTATCGGCATGGCACTGGGCGTCGCTTCCCAGCAGTTTGAACCGCTGGCCGTATTGCAACATTTGCGCCTGACGCCGGATATGGTGCTGTTCATATTCCTGCCGGCACTGATCTTCGAGTCCGGCTACAATCTGGATGCCCGCCAGCTGATCAAGGATATCGTCCCCATTCTGACACTGGCCGTCCCCGCCCTGCTGCTTTCGGCAACCATTATCGGCAGCTGCCTGTGGCTGCTGTTTGATATGGACTTCTCACTGGCGCTGCTGTTCGGCGCACTGATCTCCGCCACCGACCCCGTTGCCGTGATCGCGCTTTTCAAGGAACTGGGTGCGCCGCAGCGCCTGACGGTGCTGGTCGAAGGCGAGTCCCTGCTCAATGATGCTACTGCCATTGTGGTGTTTAACATCCTGGTCGGCATTGTGCTGGCCGGAGGACTGGAAACAGGCGCTCTGCTCGGCGCAAGTACTGAATTTCTTTATGTATTTTTTGGCGGCGCCCTGCTTGGCATATTGTTTGGCCTGATATTCAGCGAATGGATGCGTCTGCTGCGAAACGTTCCCAGCGGCATTCTCGCCTTGTCCGTGATTCTGGCCTATCTGATCTTTATTGTCGCAGAACACTATCTGCATGTTTCCGGCGTCATGGCCGTGGCTGCCGCAGCCCTGTGTCTGGGCGTTTATGGCGTGACCCGCATCCCGCAGCGGGCAGGAGAAGTGTTGCGCGAAACATGGGAGTTTATCGCCTTTGTCTGTAACGCCCTGCTGTTTCTGCTGGTCGGATTGTCGGTTGATCTGCAGGCCATGAGCGAGCATCTGCCGTATATTGCAGCCGCCATCGCTCTGGTGCTGCTGGCGCGCACGCCGGCCATCTATGCCCTGCTGCCGGCCACCATCCGCCTGTTCCGCCTGCCGCATATCCGCCGTGGCGACCAGCATATTATGTGGTGGGGCGGCCTGAAAGGCGGTCTGGCCATTGCCATTGTGCTGGCAATTCCCGAGGAGATCCCCGGAAAGCAATTGTTGCTGCATATGACTCTGGGCGTCGTGGTATTCACGCTGCTGGTAAATGCATCGACCATACGCCCGTTGATTCACCGGCTTGGCCTTGACCAGTTGACGAGCCAGGAACAGGCCGAACTGACCCAGGGACTGGCGCATATTCAGGGGCAGGCGGATCACACCCTGTCGCAAATCCGTCATGCCGGCCTGATTTCAAAAGCGTCTTTTCGCAGCAGCAGCAAGAAGATCAAAAGCGCGCTGCATGGAGAAAGCCATGCAGTGGGCGAGGGACAACAGCTGCATTATGTATATCTGGTAGGCATGCGCGCCGAAATGGAAGAGCTGGAACAGCTGCGTGATGCGGGTACGGTGCCGCAATATGTGTTGCTGGATCTCAAAAGCGAACTGGAACGGGACCGCGAATTGCTGTGCTGCGAGATGGACAGACTGTTCAAGCTCGAAGATGAGGGTGACACGCCAATCCTGCGGCTGGAGATGGCCCTGCTGCGCCGCCTGCGCGAGCGTGACTGGCTGGTCACCAGTCTGGCCTATTATCAGATGCTGCGGCTATCCCAACGCCTGAGACGGAATGTCCTGCGCATCCTGATGTCGGAAGCAGCGGTCGAGCATCTGCAGGAACGCAGTGACCTGCCCGCCCATGCGCGCGACACGGTACTGGATGTCTACAAGTCCCGCCTTGGCATGCTGCGCCGACGCGTAACCATCATCCGTCGCGAATTTCCCGAGTTTTTCTCCCGCTTTGAAGCGTGGTTCGGTATGCAGGCGGCACTGGCGGCAGCACAAAACCAGTCCGATGACGATCACGAACATGGGGAAATCAGCGCCAAGGTGCATGCCAGAATCCACCAGCGTATTGCCGAGGCTCTGGGTGCGGTTCCCAGGGTCGGCGATGCCGTCCCTCAGCTTCCTGCCCATGATTTGCTGCAAATGGTGCCGCTGTTCTCCTCCCTGCCTGAATCCGTACTGAAAGCCATTGCCGAAAAAGCCACGCCCATCACTTTTCTCGGTGATGATGTCATTATCGGTGAGGGAGAGAAGGGCGATGCGCTTTATATTATTTCCCGCGGTTGTGTGCAGATAAGCCGCGGCGCGTCTACAAGTGACAGCGTGATCGTGGCGGAATTGCGTGAAGGAGACTTCTTCGGTGAGATGGCCCTGCTTGGAGATCAGGTGCGCAAGGCAACGGTGCATGCGATGAATGCCGTCACCATGTTGCGGCTGACGCGGGCGGATGTGCTCGCGCTGGCTGACAAGTTTCCGGAAGTCGCCAGACAGTTGCACGAGGCGGAAGCGGCCCGCAAGCCTGCGGAGGAATAGATCCGCCTCTGTCCGCAACAACTGTTTCAGTCGACTGTAAGAACCTTATGGCTTTGACGACACAGACTGTATTGCATTACAGGGGACAAACATGGACTTATTGCTGCTGATTTTCGCCAGTATGCTGTTTCTGGCCTATGCCAATGGCGCCAATGACAACTTCAAGGGTGTGGCCACGCTGCTTGGCAGCAACACGCTCAGCCACCGCAAATCTCTCGCCTGGGCCACCATCACGACGCTGGCAGGCGCACTGACCGCAGCCTTTTTCGCGACCGAACTGGCCAGGATATTCAGCGGCAAGGGGCTCGTCCCGGATACCATCATCACCGCCCCGGAATTCATGCTTGCTGTCATGACCGGTGCGGCACTGACGGTGTTTGTAGCCGCGCGTTTCGGCATCCCTATTTCGACAACGCATAGCCTGATTGGCGGTCTTGTCGGCGCCGGCATGATGGCTGTTGGCAGTGAGATGAATCTGGCGGCCCTTGGCTCGAACTATTTTCTCCCGCTGGCAGTCAGTCCTTTGATTGCCGTCGCCGTTGCAGGCCTGCTCTATCTGGCCCTGACGAAAGGCCGCAAGGCGCTCGGCGTCACGAAGGATAGCTGCCTGTGTATCGGGGAAAAAAGATTTGCCACAGCCAGCATCCCTGCAGGCATGACACCGGCCATGATGCTCTCTCAGATGGATGTCATTGTTGATTCCGAAGAAAACTGCGAAGTCAAAGCCATCGAAATGTACCGGGGAAGAATGCTGGGCATCAGCATCCAGAGCATGGTGGACGCCATGCATATCTTCAGCGCCGGTGCTGTCAGCTTTGCACGCGGCCTGCATGACACGCCGAAGATTGTCGGGGTTGCGCTGGTAGCAAGTGCGCTGGACGTGCAATGGATTACTTTTCTGGCCGCCGCAGCCATGGCCATCGGCGGTGTTTTGCAGTCCCGCAAAATCGCCAAAACGATGAGCGAGGACATTACATCCATGAATCATGGCCAGGGACTGGCCGCCAATCTGGTCACCAGTATCATGGTGTTGTTTGCCTCAAAATGGGGTGTGCCGGTGTCCACCACGCACGTTTCCTGCGGTTCCATCTTTGGCATCGGAACCGTCAACGGCAAAGCCAGATGGTCGGTAATCCGCGGCATTGTGCTGGCCTGGGTGCTGACACTGCCCATCGCGGCAGGCATCTCCGCCGCAGCCTATCTGGCCCTTTAACCAGTTATAGCGCCGACGGCGACGTGATGCGCTTCCGCTTCAACGTCTGGCTATTTGAACGTAAATGTGTCAGGAACCTTTTCTTTATTCTGTATCGCACCGTTTGACAGTGTAACGTTATACGTTACTATTCCAGCAGATGATCAAGAGCTTCAGGCATAAAGGGTTGAAAACGCTTTTCATGACCGGGAAAAGCTCGAAAGTCAGGCATGACTTGCAGGCACGCATCCTTCGCCGGCTGGATACGATGGATGCGTCGAGCGAACTGGATGAATTGAATATCCCCGGCTTTCACGGACTCGAAGGAAAGCCGAAACGTTACAGCATCCATGTTAACGGTCCTTTTTGCCTGACGTTTGAATGGGAAGATGGTGACATCCTTCGCATTGACCTTGAAAACTATCATTAGGAGATGTGGCATGAGTGAATTACTGGTAACCCGGAGACCGAAGCGCCAACCCACCCACCCCGGTGAAGTGCTGCGCGCTGATGTTTTGCCTGCCATGCATGAAACAGTGACCGGCTTTGCCCGGCGCACAGGCATGAGCCGCCAGACCGTGCATGCCATTCTGGCCTGCAAGCGGTCGATCAGCCCGGAAGCTGCCTTGCGCATCGGCAAGGTGGTCGGCAATGGCGCAAGGATATGGCTGGCCATGCAGATGGAGTACGACCTGTGGCAATCCGAACAGGCGCTACACGACGATCTTCAGGCTCTCGCTGCCTGATCATTATTTACGGCGCGTCCAGAGAAGCAGAAAAGATGCGGCTTGAAGGCAAAGACTACGTTGTCGCCGACGGCGACGTGATACACTTTCGATGAACGCCTGGCTATTCCAGGGAACCTAAGCCGCCAGCGGATGCACTTCCCGATCCAGACGTTCCGCCAGCGTTAAACGAGCCTGTTCGATTTCATAATCATCCTGCAAGCCCATCCAGAACTTGACTGAATTGCCGAAGTAACGGGCCAGACGCAACGCCGTATCCGCCGTAACCGAACGTTTGCCGCGCACAATCTCGCTGATACGCATCGGGGCAATGCCCGTATCCTGCGCCAGGCGGTATTGACTGATACCCATCGGCCTCAAAAACTCTTCCAGCAGGACCTCTCCGGGATGAATATTGGGTAAACGCTCACTCATATCGGCCTCCTTCAATGATAATCCACGATCATGACATTCCTGGCATCGCCATGCTGCCAGACAAAACAGATACGCCACTGATCGTTGATGCGAATACTGTGCTGTCCGGCGCGGTTGCCTTTCAGCGCTTCCAGACGATTCGCCGGTGGTATGCGCAAATCTTCCAGTGCTTCAGCATTGTTGAGCATACGCAGCTTGCGCCTTGCAACATGCTGGATGTTCTGCGGCAGCTTGCGTGACACATCGCCGAGCCAGACTTTTTCGGTCTCTTTGTCCGCAAAACCCTTAATCATGTCCCGCGATACTATCGTTTCCCAATACTATCGTCAACCGATATTAACTGGCTGGAAAGATACGGCTTGAAGGCAAAGACTACGTTGTCGCCGACGGCGACGTGATACACTTCCGCCTCAACGTCTAGCTAATTTACATGAGCTTCCTGACGGTCAACATCCGCGAAACAAGACCCCGCTGTTTTACTTAGCCCTCAACCAATTCAGTTGCTCGTTTACGGATGTCATCCGCAAGCAGGTTTGAACCCGGATCACCAGTATTAATCTTTACTCCTGCAACATCCTTCAAGAGTTTCTTAGCTTTCTCTCTGTCAAATTTTGCTAATTCCATCGCATAGAACGATGTGGCTACAACTACTATAAATTTATGTTTGCGTTCATTGGCAATGGCAATGGCTCGCTCATAATGCTGGGAGCCCTCTGCAACGGACCCTGCCTTCAACATGATAAATCCCTTAGTTGCAAAGTAGGTCGGTAACGCCCCATCTTCTTTCAGTTTGCTTGCATTAATACGATTAAAATAGTGCCACGCCTTTTCTGTCTGGCCACTGCTGGCATAAGCAAAAGCAATATTATTCAGCAATATTGGATGGTCTGGGTTGGCCAATAGGGACTTTAACCCTAGCTCGATGACCTTATCATTTGTGCCAAGTACATCACACATGACGCAGGTAGCCAACAGTGCCGGGCGAATAGAAAAAGGCTGATCATTGAACCATTGATTGGCGAACGTAGCGACATCCTCCCAGTTCCCTTCACGCCACGCTTTCCATGCAAGAGCCTCCGGTGATTCGGGGCCACGAGCTATTATGCCATCTAGGTCGAACTGCCTATCTTGTCTCGCAAGCCAGCTAGCTTGTGCTACAGCATTTTCGGTAGGTTGCTTTAGCGAGTTCTTGACCAACCGTTTGGCTTTACGGATTCCCCCATAACGATACTCGATTGTTCCTACCTCACTGGCCAACTCAGAGATGTGACTTGGGGGAAAGCGGTCATGGCGGAGTATTTCAACCCCTTTTTTGATCAGCTTTGATCTTTTTCCTGCTGCTTCACTAGCAGCAATCTCCGTAGCCATCATCCACGGATCATGAGATGTGATCTCACGGCCTCTGAGAAGGTGCATTGCTTCACCATATCGATTCTGGTGGATATAAAACCGAACTATGCTTCGCAAGACAAATCGATTATCAGGGGCTAACGACAAGGCTACTCGGAGGGAACGCTCTGCCGACTTTGTCTTTCCTCTTACTGTGTAAGCTAGTGCAAGATCAACCCAAGCAATTGGGTTCTGTGGATTCATGCGCGTCATATGTCGCATTCCCCTCACCCAATCATGCCCCTGCAACCCGTCACGAAAATTACCCGCACGGATTTCTCCGACAAGTTTTCTGGCTAGATCCTCTGCCATGCCTCCGATGCCAGATTTAATAATCAGGTGCGCGGCATCTCGCCCTGTATCTGGATCGTTGGCCGAAAAACTCGCAGATACCAACTCTGCTGCAGAAACGAGGTCTTGGCTTTCCTTCCAATCCTCTATTACTGACAAATCAACTCGTTCGGGTGGCATAGTCACCTGAGTTGCCGGATAAAGAACTCCATCTCTTAGTGTTTGATTAAAAGGGCGCCAGCGAGGAATTACATCCCTTTTTTTGTCACTTACTCTTTCTATGACAGTTCTCCTGGAAGGGACTTGCCTTCAACATGCAATTTCGCAACAACTGCAAGCCTGTCCAGCCTTGGGTGATATCGGGCCAAAGAGGGAAGATAGTGCCGCCCGGTAATATCGCTCGGGTGCCCACGTTCGAGATAATTAGGATTACATAACTCTCGAACTATTCTTGAGAGCCCAGCATTAATTAAATAATCGGGCATCTGTTTATCGAATTCATCCATGGCCATAGAAAATGCATCCTGCAAATAAGGCACAGCGTCTGCATAACTCACTTTACCCGGGGAAAATCCAGAATCTAGGTACTTCAAAATGTTGGCAAACATTTCTGTGCCAGTTAATGAAAAACAGATTACACTGCCAAATTGGAAGAGATCACAGGTAATGCATCTTTTTTTCCAGTCGGGATCAAAGTGCGAATACCTTATCTCTGGGGGGCTATAATTTCTATCTCCTGCATAGATAGAGCCTAGATGCTGAGGGTTATCTCTAATTTCAAATTTGGAAGGATTTTTTGGTACAATACGTCCTAAATCCGCAATCTTGCTAGACGAGGGGTTCGCCTTATCCATCAGCATGATATTTGATGGCTTGACATCCTGATGTGCAATCTCTTTATTGTGCATCTGATACAGACCGACACAAGCGCCGTGCAGCGAACGTAGAATCATTGCCAAATCCATGTCTGCTGAAAGCTTGATTGCCTTCCTTAGGTCTGATTCACCAAACTCAAAAACGATATAACTCACCAATGAACTAATGCCAGCGCTTGGGTCGATGTACACCTCCCCTTCGGTGTGGGCATTGACTACCTTCGACATATCTTTACATGCCTCGACCATCTTTATTTCAAATGCGATATCTGCTGCAATTTGAGAGATGGCATCTTGGAGGCTTATGCCCCACCTCTTAGACATTTCTTGAGAAGTCGAATAGTCCATCGCCTTCATGAATCCCTTCTGTCTTTTGCTATCTACACTTCGCTCAACGATATAGCCGCGGGAGAAGTTGGACCCTGTCGCTGCAGAGCCCCCGCCCTTTTCGGAAGGGTTTGGTAGGCGCTTAATAATGACCCAGTTATCTTTTAGTCGGGTGCCAATCGCAAGAGAATCCTTGGGAAAGCGTTGTGAACTAGCCCGGTTTTAACGGACACCTAAAATGGGGGACATGCCATTGGAGGTGTTAGATGGAAGATCGCAAGCGATATACGAAGGAGTTCAAGAAGGAGGCCGTCCGGCTTCTGGAGTCAGGAGACAAGTCTACTGCGGAAC
>JBHHXG010000050.1:0-11896 GCA_046756985.1 Mariprofundaceae bacterium
ATCGGTAATTTTTGCATGTCCCTGTTTTGCCACCTCGTCAATGCGAATGATGCTGTGCATCGGGATATAGCTGCGCCTGACATCCTTGAACTCATGCTTCAGGCTTTCCTCGGACGGATCGAGCACGACCGCCGATTTTTCCCCGAAAGCAAATTCGGCCACTTCAATGAAGCCCAGCATACTGGAAGCGCCAACGCTGTGGGCATAAATCTCGTAGAGCTTGCCCTGATTGATGAAGTTTATCCTGTAAATGCGTTTTTTCGGCATAGATTCCTCAATAGTTCTACGGCCAGTATGTGACGCGAGCCGTACAAGTTTCTCCGATGACGATGCGCGAAACATGGATGCAATCATTATTCAGACGGCATGACATCTCCTCATACAATACACGGGCGACGTTCTCACTGCTCGGATTAATGGCGTCAAAGGGGGGGATGTCGTTCAGGTTGTAATGATCCCAGTGGGCCAGCGCTGCCTTGAGTTCACGTTTCAGAATCTTGTAGTCCACAGCCAGCCCCAAAGCATCCAGCTCGGTACATTCGACATACAGTTCAACACGCCAATTGTGACCGTGCAGGCGGGCGCAGTCGCCAGGATAATCGCGCAGGCTGTGCGCGGCGGCGAAATGCGTTTCGATCATCAGTTCATAACGGGCCATTGGTGTCAGGCCCTAGTTCCGGGCCGAAGGCAATAGCATGGCGGCGGAAACGCTACGGCCCTCGCCAACCAGGATATTATAGGTGCGTGCCGCTGAGCGAGTATCCATGCATTCATAGCCGATGTGGGCATCAGCAAGCATATCAAGCACCGGTTCGGACGGGAAAGCAGTCACGCGGCCTGTGCCAATCATCAGCACTTCAGGCGGTTTATCCACGAGGGAGTGCAGGTGTTCCGGTATGAGATCACGCAGGCGTTCCGGACCCCATGGTGTAATAATATTTCCGTGGTGGATACATAAACCGCTCTTACAACACATGTCTCCAATCTGGATAAAATCATCACCATAAGCTCGAAACAGGGGAGCGCTATCAGCAATAGCAGGGTTGACGTCACCCGGCAGTGTGGCACTCAGGGCCGGGCCTCCATCTCCTTTATGGCCTCATTACTTGGCTTGAAACGGCCAGCCAGCGCCAGCATGACCGGGCTGGCAACATAGATTGACGAATAGGTACCAACCAAGATACCGGCAATCAGCGTGAAGGCGAAGTCGTGAATAACTTCTCCACCGAGGAAGAATAGTGCCAGCACAACAAGCAGTGTGGTCAATGAAGTCATCAACGTGCGTGCCAACGTCTGATTGATGGATCCGTTCACAATAGTCAATTCGTTATCCGGCTTTTTTTTCTTGCGGCTGGCAGCGAAGTTTTCGCGGATACGGTCAAATACAACAATCGTATCGTTCAACGAATAACCGATGACGGTCAGGATTGCGGCGATGACCGGCAGCGAGAACTCCCTACCGGTAATGGCGAACAGGCCGAGTACGATGGTGATGTCATGCAGCAGTGCGGCATCCGCACCAAGGGCAAAACGAAATTCGAAGCGGAAGGTGACATAAACCAGAATCGCCAGCATGGCGACCAGCACAGCCATGATGCCCGCGCGGGTCAACTCCTCGCCGACCTGTGGGCCGACAAATTCAACACGCCGCATTTCTACCGCTTCAGCGCCGAATCCGGCAGTCAATCCGTCAAGAATATCCGTACTTATTTTTGAAGAGTCTTCTTCCTTGTTCTGTACGCGGATCATGATTTCTTCGGGCGAGCCGAATTCCTGAATAATAGCCTGCTCATAGCCCTTCGGAGCGATGGCAGCACGCACATCGGCAATCGCAGGCGCCTGATTGAAACGCACTTCAACCAGCGTACCCCCGGTGAAGTCAATGCCAAGATTCAGGCCTTTGAAGGCCAGCGCCCCCAGAGAGACAAGAATCACCAAGGCGGAAAGCGCCAGTGCAATTTTACGCTTGCCAATGAAATCAATATTGATGTCAGGACGAATCAGCTGCATGGCGAATCTCCTAAATACTCAGTTTTTCGATACGGCCGGCACGATTTGCAGCCAGCGCGATAATGGCGCGTGTGACCATGATGGCTGTGAACATTGAAGCCAGAATGCCGACGCTGAGTGTGACGGCGAAGCCTTTCACCGGGCCGCTACCAAACTGGAACAGCACGATGGCAGCGATCAGCGTGGTGATATTGGCATCGACGATGGTCGAAAGCGCCTTGTCGTAGCCGCCATCAATAGCTGCCAGCGGTGTTTTCCCAAGCAGGGTTTCTTCGCGGATGCGCTCAAAAATCAGCACATTGGCATCCACAGCCATACCAATGGTCAGCACGATACCGGCGATGCCCGGCAACGTCAGTGTTGCGCCGATCATGCTCATGGCCGCAAGAATCAGCAGCATATTGAACACCAGTGCGACATTGGCAACCAGACCAAACATGCGGTAATACACCGTCATGAAAATCAGCACGGCAATGCAGCCATATATGATCGAGTTCATGCCCTGGTCGACCGAATCCTGTCCGAGGCTCGGGCCAATGGAGCGCTCCTCGACCACCTTGACCGGAGCGGGCAGGGCGCCGGCACGCAGCACAATGGCGAGATCATGCGCCTCTTCCGGCGAAAAGCTGCCGGTGATCTGGGCTGTGCCACCGGCAATGCGTTCGCGGATCACCGGTGCTGATTTCACAGCGCCCTCAAGGATGATAGCAAAGCGTTCACCAACATGGGCCGCAGTCAGCTTATCGAACTTGCGAGCGCCTTTGTTGTTAAATTTCAGTGTCACCGCATATTCATTAAAACGGGAATCGATGGATACACGCGCATCGGCCACTTCAGTGCCGGAGAGTTCCGTGCGTTTTTTCAGTAGATAGGGCTGACGGAAGGGCCGCCCACCGCGGGTCTCTACCTCGCCATACATAATAATATCGCCGGACGGAATCTGGCCAGCCAACGCCTTGTCGAGGTCGCCCTTTTCATCGACAAGCTTGAATTCAAGCTGAGCCGTCCGGCCGATCAGGCTTTTGGCGCGGGCCGTATCTTCATAACCTGGAATCTGTACCAGAATACGGTGATCACCCTGCTTGACGATGACCGGTTCGGTGGTGCCCAGAGCATCAATACGGTTGCGAACGACCTCGATGGCCTGATCTACGGCGAATTTCCTGATCTCCTTGGCCTCGTCATTGTTCAGCGTCAGAGTGAAGTTGTTACCGGTTTCACGAATCAGCGAATAAGTCGGAAGCACATCGGCAAGCAGCTTTTCTGCCGCGGTGGTTTCGGTATCCTGTTTAATGGTGATGAACAGCTGCTGATCTTTGGCATCGAGCTTGCGGTAGCGGATTTTTGCCTTGCGCAGGGCCTGACGTGCAGTGTCTATATCCTCCTCAACGCTGTGGGCGACAGCCTTTCCAACATCTACATCCAGTACCAGATGGATGCCTCCCTTCAAATCCAGTCCAAGGCTCATCGGCCTGCTCAGACTGCTAGGCCACCATGATGGCACCGAAGTAATATTGGGTACCGAGCCCATAACCGACACAAGCAGCACGGTCAGAATCAGCCATATTTTCCAGCGCGGGTAAGTGTGCATGAATACTTAATCCTTTTTCTTTTCGTCTTGCTTCTCGATCTCCACGTGACCGGAAACGGTATCGCGTTTGACCCTGATGCGGACACCTTCGGCGATATCCACCTTCAGAATATCATCCTTGGCATCAGCCACTGTGCCGATGATGCCCCCGCCGGTAATGACTTTGTCGCCCTTCTTCAAAGCTTCCACCATGCTTTTGTGTTCCTTGACCCGCTTTTGCTGCGGACGGATCAGCAGGAAGTAGAAGATGACCATGATCAGGATCAGAGGCACAAGCGAGGCCATGCCGCCATCTGCCGCGGCTGGTTCTGCTGCATGGACGATGGCAGTTGTACCCAGTATTAACGAAAGAACAGCAACTCCCGTACGCAGAGATAAATGGATTTGTGTCATAATCTTATTCATCATCATTACTCCTGATGTCTTAGGCATCGTGCTCGGCCATGCTGCCATGGTAGGTCTGTAAAAACTTCTCGCGGAATTCGGGCCAGCGATCTTCTTCGAGAGCCATCCGGGCCCGACGCATGAGGGCGCAATAGTAGTGAAGATTGTGCAAGGTATTCAACCGTGAACTTAAAATTTCCTGCGCCATGTATAAATGACGCAGGTAAGCACGCGAAAAATGTTGGCATGTATAGCATTCACAATCTTCCATGATCGGGCGTTCATCCAGCTGATGCTGCGCATTTTTGATATTCAGCTTGCCATGGTCGGTGAACAGCGTGCCATTTCGCGCATTTCGTGTTGGCATCACGCAGTCAAACATGTCGATGCCACGGTCGATACCTTCGATCAGATCAGCAGGTGTGCCGATACCCATAACGTAGCGCGGTTTTTCCTCCGGCAGCTCTGGTGCCAGCACATCGAGCACAGCCAGCATGTCCTCTTTTGGTTCGCCAACGGACAGACCCCCGATGGCAATCCCGTCGAAGTCGATACCAGCGAGCGTGTCCAGGCTTTCAAGACGCAGGTCGTGGTACATGCCGCCCTGCACGATGCCGAACAGCGCCTGGTTGTTGTTGACCGGCAGGTGTTCCCGGCACTCGGCAGCCCAGCGCATGGACATCTGCATGGAGTCGCGTGCCTGTTCATAACTGGCCGGGTAGGGCGTGCATTCGTCAAGGGTCATGGCAATATCCGCTCCGAGTTTCTTCTGGATATCCATGCTCTCTTTCGGACCAAGAAAATGCTCCGATCCGTCAATATGCGAGCGGAAGCGCACGCCGTGCGCCTCGATGTTGCGCAGTTCGCCAAGCGACCAGATCTGAAAGCCGCCCGAGTCGGTCAGGATTGGCCGCTTCCAGGCCATGAATTGATGCAGGCCGCCAAGCTTCTCAACGATGTCCGCACCGGGGCGCAGCATCAGGTGATAGGTGTTGCCGAGGATAATGTCGGCGCCAATATCCTCTGTTAAATCCTGAGGGGTCATGGACTTGACGGTTGCCTGTGTCCCGACCGGCATAAATACAGGTGTTTCTACCGTGCCATGAGAAAGCTGCATGCGGCCGCGCCGGGCATGGCCTTCCGGGTCTTTGCGGATGATTTCAAACTTCAGGGCCGGCATGGCGGCGCAGCCTGCCGACGCGCAGGGTGATGGGCAAGTGATGTCTGCATCAGCGTTTGTTAGGCTTGCCTGAGATAATGCTTGCGGCAGGATGGTGACTGCCAAAGGGGCATACATTGCCGTAAACAGGCATGAGGGGATGAGATGAAATATTTACGTGTATGGATGCTTTTGCCGCTGGCGTTGCTGGCTGCAGCCGAGAACGCTTATGCGCAGACAATCAGCGAAGGCGTTGATGCGTTTTTCGGCACCATCAACGGTTATATGGCGCAGGTAATGTTTTATGACCTGATGCCGGGTGAGGGAAACATGCCGTTTATCGTGGCATGGCTGATTGTCGGGGCCGTGTATCTCACATTCCGTTTTGGCTTTATTAATGTCCGCATGATGGGGCATGCCTTCAAAGTGATTCGGGGAAAGTATCAGTCGGCCGAGGACAGGGGTGAGGTCTCTCCGTTTCAGGCGCTGACGACGGCACTTTCCGCCACAGTGGGGCTGGGCAACATCGCCGGTGTTGCCATTGCCGTAAGTATCGGCGGGCCCGGAGCAACCTTCTGGATGATTGTGGCCGGTTTCTTTGGTATGACATCCAAGTTTACCGAGGTAACACTGGCGCAGATATACCGCGAGTTCCGCCCGGATGGCCATGTCATGGGTGGCGCCATGGAGTATCTGTCGAGAGGATTCGCCGAAAAGGGAATGGCAGGGACGGGCAGGACGCTGGCCATACTGTTTGCCCTGCTCTGTATGGGGGCGTCACTGGGTGGCGGCAATGCTTTTCAGGTCAGTCAGGCTATGGGCGCGGTGCAGAATGAGGTCGAATTTTTCAAGGACTTCCCCTGGGTATTTGGTGTGTTCATGGCGTTTGCCGTCGGCGTTGTCATTATTGGTGGCATCCGGCGCATTGCCCATGCCGCTGAGGCAGTCGTGCCGACGATGGTACTGATTTATCTGAGCGCATGCCTGTGGATTATCTTGACAAATATTGCACAAGTGCCTGCCGCATTCGGCGCCATTGTGACTGAGGCGTTCGCACCCACGGCCGTGGCAGGCGGCATGATCGGCGTGCTGGTGCAGGGCTTCAAGCGGGCGGCATTTTCCAGTGAGGCAGGCATCGGCTCGGCAGCTATTGCACACTCGGCCGCCTCAGTGAAATATCCGGTGCGCCAGGGTTTTGTCGCCCTGTACGAGCCTTTCATTGACACCATCATCATTTGCACGATGACAGCACTGGTCATTATTATCACCGGTGTCTATAACGCGCCGGAACATGCGGCGCTGGTGGAGGCAAGCAAAGGGGCGGCGTTGACAGCTGTCGCATTCGGTTCAGTCATTTCATGGTTTCCGGTTATCCTGTCTGTCTCTGTTGTGCTGTTTGCCTACAGCACAATGATTTCATGGTCCTACTACGGCGAACGATGCTGGACGTTTGTGTTCGGGGAAAAGAACTCCATGGTGTACAGGATTATATTCGTGCTGTTTATCGTGTTGGCCTCACTGGTCAGCGCCGGCAATATCCTGACGTTCAGCGACCTGCTTCTGCTGTCCATGGCTTTCCCGAATTTCATTGCCCTGTATTTATTGCAGGGCAAGGTATCTTCCGCGTTGAAAGAGTATCTCGGAAAATTGCGTAGTGGCGCACTGGATCAGGAGGTGGGGCGAAGCTGATGGCGCTGATGATTACCGATGAATGCATCAATTGCGCGGTCTGCGAAGTGGAATGTCCGAACCTGGCTATTTCTGAAGGTGAGGAAATCTACGAGATTGATCCTGGCAAATGCACCGAATGCGTCGGCCACTATGAGGAACCGCAGTGCCAGAAGGTATGCCCGGTGGATTGTATTCCCTTTGATCCGGAGCATTTCGAGGATCGGGATGAATTGATGGTAAAATATCATCGTCTGACAGGTAAATAGGCCCTGTTCGCACTGATTATGATCGAAGCAGCATGAGCATAGCCGAAAAAAAACACATCGGACGCCTGTATATCGTATCCGGACCCTCCGGCGCAGGGAAAAGCAGCCTGTGCGCCGCCTGGCTGGAGCGCTACCCTGATTTGCGTCTCAGTATTTCATGCACAACACGCCCGCCAAGGCCGGGCGAGATGAGTGGGCGCGAATATCATTTTCTCACGCGCCAGGCGTTCGAGGCGCAGCGCGATGCTGGCGCGTTTCTTGAATGGGCCTATGTGCACGGCAATTTGTATGGAACGCGGGAAAAGGATGTGCAGGCCATGCTGGATGAAGGCTGCGACGCGCTGCTGGAAATTGACTGGCAGGGTGCGGCGCAGGTGGCCGAAAAAATACCAGAGGCCATCCGCATCTTCATCCTGCCACCGTCGCTTGAAGAATTGCGGAAGCGCATCATTACACGAGGGCAGGATGATAGTGCGATCATTGAACAACGCCTTGCTGCCGCAGAAGCGGAAATGGCGCATGTCGGCGAGGCGCATTACCAGATCGTTAATGATGATTTTGACAGCGCCCTGGAAGCATTGTTGCGTATCCACCAGTCAGCAGCACATGGATGAAGGTTTGCCTTTTCACCGGGGCCTTTCTATGCTTGTCCATTCTTTCAGGAGGTAAGACCAGATGGCTCGTGTCACAGTAGAAGACTGTATTCGACATTATCCCAACCGCTTCGAAATGGTGTTGTTGGCAACAAAACGGGCGCGGCAACTGCTGGCTGGTATGCCAAGGCTGGTGGAAGATGGCTTTCATAAGCCGCCGGTCCAGTCCCTGAAGGAAATCGGCGAAGGCAGTGTGACCTGGGATATTCTGTTTGATCTGGACGAGCAGGAGCGCCGCCGTCTTGCTTCCATGGAGGAAGAGGCTTCGCAAGACGAAGCCTTCTGATTATCAGGGTGTGGCATGCTGGCGCTTGTCATAAGCGGCCTGGCAACACACCTCGGGTACACGCATCGTGAGCCGCATTTTTGAAATTACGGACCGTGTGTCCACTTACGCGCCAAAGGCAGACATTGACCTGATCAACCGCGCCTATGTGTTTGCGGCACATGCCCATGCCGATCAAACACGCCATTCCGGCGAACCATACCTGACCCACCCGCTGGCCGTGGCGGATATTCTGGCCAGCCTGAAACTGGATGAAGCCAGCATCATCACAGGGCTGCTGCATGATACGGTCGAAGACACGCATGTTTCACTGGAAGAAATTGAACACCGGTTCGGCAAAGAAGTTGCAAAACTTGTCGATGGTGTAACCAAAATCGGACAGATTCGCTTCCGCTCCTCCGAACACAAACAGGCGGAAAATTTCCGAAAAATGATTCTGGCGACCGCACAGGATCTCCGCGTACTGCTGGTCAAGCTTGCTGACCGTTTGCATAACATGCGTACGTTGGGATTTATGCCCGAACACAAGCGCAAGGGCGTGGCGGAGGAGACCATGCAACTGTATGCGCCGCTTGCACATCGGCTTGGCATCCACTGGATCAAGCAGGAAATGGAAGACCTGGCCTTTTCCCATCTCGATCCTGACGCTTATCGTGTGCTTGTCGATGAGATGAAAGATCATATCGAAGGGCTTCATCAGACGCAGGAGCGGCTGGAGAGTATCATCCAGGAAGCGCTGGACCGGCAGGGGCTGAAAGCGAGTGTGCAGGGGCGCATGAAACACATGTACAGCGTGCATGATAAAATGGAACGCAAGCACATTGACTTCAACGAGATTTATGATCTTGTGGCCTTTCGCATTATCGTTGAGGACATGCCAACCTGCTACCAGGCCCTGGGCATCATTCACAGCCTGTACAGGCCCGTGCCTGGACGATTCAAGGATTATATCGCGCTTCCCAAGCCAAACGGATACCAGTCACTGCATACTTCTGTGATCGGGCCGGAGAATTACCGCATTGAAGTACAGATACGCACTGAATCCATGCATACCTATGCCGAAGATGGCATTGCCGCACACTGGTTGTACAAGGATGAGCAGGCAGAAGAGCGAGACCAGAAGAGCTTTCAGTGGCTGAAGCAGCTGACGGAGCTGTTGCAGGAGACGGAAAACCCTGGCGAATTCATGGAAAGCGCGCGTCTGGATCTGTTTGTGCAGGAGGTTTATGTGTTTAGCCGGGACGGTGAGATTTTCGCCCTTCCGCGCGGTGCCCGGCCGCTGGATTTCGCCTATAACGTGCACACCGATGTCGGCCACCACTGCATCGGGGTGCGCATCAACGGCGAGCTGGCCGATTTCCAGACCCGGTTGCACAATGGCGACCAGATCGAGATTCTAACCAGCGATGATCAGACGCCGAGCCGTCAGTGGTTGCAGTATGTCGAGACCCCGAAAGCGCGCCAGGCCATCCGGCAATGGTTCCGCAGGCAGGAGCGAGAAACGAGCATCGGTATCGGTGAGCAGGTGCTGCGTGAGTCCATAGGCAAGGCGGATGTTGGCAAATCCGTGCTGCAGCGGCTGCAACTGGACAGTCAGGAAGCCCTGAAAGAGGCGCTGGGCCGTGGGGAAATCCCCATCAATCAGCTACTTGATGCCGTTGATCAGGACAGAACGCGCCCGTTGCGAATCAAGGGTCTGGCGCGCACGCTTATGCATGCAGCTGACTGCTGCCATCCGATTCCCGGTGATCCGGTGCTCGGCCAGTTCCAGTCCGGCAGGGGTATGATCATTCACCATCGCAAGTGCCCGGAGGTTGAAAGCGGTGCAAAGCAGGGCTGGCTGGATGTGCACTGGTCACCGCAAGAGGGGCAGTCCTTTCCCACCGGGATTGGTATCAAAACACGCAATGAGCGCGGCATGCTTGCACGTGTGTCGAATTGCATTGCCGAGTCCGCCGCCAATATTGATGATATCAAGATTCACCAGCGCGGCGGGTCGGTGACAGACCTGCACATTCTTATTGAGGTTGCGGATCGTACCCATCTGGCGACGGTGCTGCGTAATATCAAGGCGACCGACGGCGTGGTGAGCGTCAGGCGGGAGAATCGGGTGGGGCTGACAAAGGCGCGTGGCCGGGGTTTTGGCAGGGCTATCAGGGATATGGTATTTCGCGGACGCGGCAAGGAATGATTCGTGATGCAAAGGAGGGGTATGCATGTCTGAATTGACTGTTGTTCACAGTGATGACGCGCCGAAGGCCGTGGGCCCGTACAGCCAGGCGATTGCCTGCAATGGTGTGCTCTATTGCTCCGGCCAGATCGGGCTGGAGCCGGCAAGCGGCAAACTGGTGGGAGATGCCGTTGAAGCGCAGACGGCACAGGTAACAAAGAACCTGTCAGCCGTGCTGGCTGCTGCCGGAGCAGACGTTTCCGACATTCTGAAGGTGAATATCTTTCTCACAGACATGGGCGATTTCCCGCGGGTGAACGAAATCTATGCCGACTGGCTGGGTGAGCATCGTCCGGCACGCGCCACCGTGGCCGTTGCCGCGCTACCCTTGGGCGCGAAGGTGGAGATGGATCTGGTGGCCCGCATTCCCGGGTGACTTCTTTCGGCCAAAAGCGGCCATTCAGAAGAGACCTTGTTTTTGGGTACAATTTGAAATAATAGATAATCCTGTTATGGTCGGCGGCAATGCTTACCGGAAACGATCTGGAAACAAAGGAAGCAGGCCGTTTGTCTTTTCGTACACCTGTTACGACTGATGGTCCGGCTGTTCACACGCTAGTGGAGCGCTGTGAGCCGTTGGATATCAACTCCCGGTACTGTTATTTAATACTTTGCGAACACTTCTCTTCAACATGCGTAGTTGTTGAAGAGAACAATGAATTAGTCGGTTTTCTAACCGCCTATATTCCACCCGAACATCACGACACACTTTTTGTATGGCAAATTGCCGTCGATTCAAAGTTACGCGGTCAAGGAGTGGCAAAAAAGATGCTCCGGCATCTGCTATCGCGCCGTAATATGAAATGCATTCGCTATGTAGAAGCGACTGTGAACCCTTCCAATGATGCTTCTCGATCTCTGTTTAAATCTTTAGCTAAAGATGGCCAATGTGCCATAGACGAGACACTGATTTTTCCCGCCAAGATGTTTGGCGAAGGCGATCATGAACAGGAAAACCTAATTCGCGTTGGTCCGATTGATTCAGTAGGCAAAACTTTAATCGGGAGATAATGAATAATGAGAATTTTTGAAGAGATGGAGTCAGAGGTTCGGGGGTATATCCGTTCCTTTCCTGCAGTGTTTGATGAGGCCCGTGGCTCGGAGATGTTCGACGAACATGGCGAACGTTACATCGATTTTTTTGCCGGTGCCGGTTCACTCAATTACGGTCACAACAATCCTGCTGTCACTGAAGCGCTGATTGAATACCTGCAGGCAAACAGAATCGTACATGGGCTGGATAAGGCCACAGTTGCCAAACAGACATTCATGCAGAAATTCAAGGATACGATTCTGACACCAAGGAACCTCGAGTATAAGATGCAGTTCACCGGGCCAACCGGTACCAATGCTGTCGAGACGGCATTGAAGCTGGCTCGCATGGTCAAGCAGCGCTCCAATGTCATCGCCTTCACCAACGCCTATCACGGCCTCTCCATGGGCTCACTGGCAGTCACCGGCAACTCCTTCTACCGTGATGAGTCTTACGGCGTTCGTGCCAACAGTGCCTTCCTTCCGTTTGATGGCTACATGGGCAAGGAGTTCGACTCCATGGCCTACCTGCGCAAACTACTCACCGACCAGAGTAGTGGCGTCGATCTGCCTGCCGCCATTATTGTTGAAACAGTACAAGGGGAAGGTGGTAT
>JBHHXG010000051.1:0-11588 GCA_046756985.1 Mariprofundaceae bacterium
TTTGCTCCGCCGCTGGTGATCACAAAGGAGCAGATCGACTGGGTAGCCGGACAGGTAGAAAAAACACTGGATGAATTGCACTGATACTTTGCCTTTCAGCGACATCTTGAATATCCATACGCAATCATGACTTGCCAGACGGATATTCACTAACCATGGGCAAATACCGAACTGCACCACTGGCCACGGCCGCCATGCCACCGGGCGTGCCGTTCATCATCGGTAACGAAGGCGCTGAACGTTTCAGCTACTATGGCATGCGCGCCATCCTCGTTATATTCATGACCCAGGTCCTGATGAGTGCCGACGGTAACCTTGCCGTGATGGGCGAGGAAGAGGCCAAGGGCTGGTTTCACCTGTTTGTATCGGCTGTCTATTTTACGCCTCTGCTGGGCGCGCTGATTTCCGACGGCCTCTTGGGGAAATTCCGCACCATCATTCTGCTGTCCGTCGTTTACTGCTTCGGTCATCTGGCGCTGGCCATTGATCACACGCGCCTGGGACTGGCCGTCGGGCTGGGGCTGATCGCGCTTGGGTCTGGCGGTATCAAACCGTGTGTCTCGGCGCATGTCGGCGACCAGTTCGGTCAATCCAACGAGCATCTGCTATCGAAAGTCTTTGGCTGGTTCTATTTTTCCATCAACCTGGGTGCCTTTGCTTCCATGCTGGCTACGCCGTGGCTATTGGCATCCTATGGCTCATCGGTTGCCTTTGCTGTGCCCGGCGTGCTGATGCTGATCGCCACATTCATCTTCTGGGCGGGCCGCCACCGGTTCGCGCATATTCAGCCGGCTGGTGTGCATTTTTTTAAGGCAGCCATAAGCATGGGTGGTCTCAAGGCGCTAGGCAGGCTATGCATCATCTATGTCTTTATTGCCATGTTCTGGGCGCTGTTTGACCAGACGGGCTCATCATGGGTGCTACAGGCACAATACATGGACAGGCATATCTTTGGCATTGAAGTGCTGCCTTCGCAAATACAGGCCGCCAATCCCTTGCTGGTGATGCTTTTGATTCCGCTGTTTTCCTATGTCATTTATCCGGCAATCGGGCATACATGGCCATTAACCGAGCTTCGCAAGATAGCCATCGGCATGTTTATTACCGTCGTCGCCTTTATCATCCCAACGTGGATTCAGATACAGATTGATACGGGTGCAACACCACATATCGGCTGGCAACTCCTGGCCTACGTGGTGCTAACCAGCGCTGAAGTCATGGTGTCGATTACCTGTCTTGAATTCTCCTACACACAGGCACCGAAGACGATGAAGTCTTTTGTCATGGCCTTTTTTATGCTGTCAATCTCAGCCGGTAATCTGTTTACCAGTGGTGTCAATTTCTTCATCGAAAATCCGGACGGTACAAGCAAACTTGCCGGTGCCGACTATTTCCTGTTTTTCACAGGTTTGATGCTTATTACTGCCATTGTTTTCACCCTCGTCATCCGCTTCTACAAAGGTGAGCGCTACATCCACGCTGAAATCCCCGAGGCTCTTCCCGGCCGGGATTAAACACCAGTCGGACCGGGAGAGTGAGAACATGTCAACCAAACCCTGCATGACTTTCATTGCTCATATTCTGCTCAAGTCTTTTACCTCCAATGCAAGAAGTATGGAAAGACACGCCTTACCCATGATTCTCACATGGCTTTATTAATCGGACAATTGTGAATATTTACGTTACTGTTCTGCAACAGGAGTCCATGTGACGACAAATCGGCAAAAGCTGCCAACCATACAAAAACCTGGGAAAGGTTTCCCGCATACCCGGAAAAAGCAATTCCATGTGGTTCTGATCAAGCCGTCTCATTACGATGATGATGGCTATGTGATCCAGTGGTTTCGCTCAGCTGTTCCATCAAACACTCTGGCTGCGCTCTATGGTCTTTCCAAGGATCTGACCGACCGTAAGGTGCTCGGCGAAGACGTGGAAATCATCACCACCGCCTTTGATGAAACCAACACCCGCATCCCTATTAAGAAGATCATTGGGCAGATCAAGTCGGCTAATGCAGGCGGCCTTGTCGGTTTTGCCGGCGTCCAGTCCAACCAGTTTCCCCGCACCATGGATATGGCCACCCGTTTCCGTGATGCTGGTATCCAGGTATGCATTGGCGGTTTCCATGTCAGCGGCTGTCTGGCCATGCTGCCCAAGCTGCCGGATGACCTGCAAAAGGCCCAGGATATGGGTATTTCCCTTTTCGCAGGCGAGGCGGAGGGCCGGCTTGGAGATGTGTTTCAGGATGCATATGCGGGGAAAATGAAACCCCTTTACAATTATATGAGTGACCTGCCAGCCATTGAGTCGCAGCCAACGCCATTTCTTCCTGCCAGGCTGCTGCGGCGTTCCATGGGCTCCTCTACCAGTTTCGATGCAGGCCGTGGTTGTCCGTTTCTATGCAGTTTCTGTACCATCATCAATGTCCAGGGCCGGAAATCGCGGCGCCGTTCAGCCGACGATGTGGAACGCCTTGTGCGGGAAAATGCTTCTCAGGGGATTACGCGGTTCTTCATCACCGATGATAATTTCGCCCGCAACAGGGACTGGGAGGATATTTTCGACCGCCTGATCATGATGCGCGAAAAGGGCATACACATCCGCTTGACCATCCAGGTTGACACCATGTGCCACCGTATTCCTCGTTTTGTCGAGAAGGCAGGCAAGGCTGGCGTATCGCGCGTCTTTATCGGCCTTGAGAACATCAACCCGGAAAGTCTGCAGGGCGCACAGAAGAAGCAGAACAAAATCACGGAATACCGCAAGATGATGCAGGCTTGGCGCAGCACTGGCGCTGTGACCTGCGCCGGCTACATATTGGGTTTCCCAACCGACACGCCCGAATCAATCGTACGCGATATCAAAATTATCCAGCGCGAACTACCGGTTGATCTACTGGAGTTCTTCTTCCTCACACCACTACCCGGCTCTCAGGATCACAAGGAGCTTTATGAGAAGGGTGAGTGGATGGATCCGGATATGAACAAGTACGATCTCAACCACGTCACTTGCAAACATCCCGGCATGAGCAAAGAGGCCTGGGAGCGAGCCTATCAGTTGGCCTGGGAGACTTATTTCACAGCCGAGCATATGGAAACCATCATGAAGCGGGCCTATACCGATGATATCGGCATAAGCAAGGTGATGTTCCTGACCTGGTGGTTTTACTATTGCATCAAATATGAGGGTGTACATCCACTCGAAGGTGGTATTTTCCGCCGCAAATACCGACTTGATCGACGCTCTGGCTTGCCGATTGAAAGCCCATTTATTTTCTATCCCCGGCGTGTGACTGAATTTATCCGTAATCATGCCAAGTTACTGCCGCTGAGCTGGAAAAACAGCCGTATATGCAAAAATATCAAGACGGCCCCCAAGGGTAAAGACTATAGCGACATCGCACTATCGCCAGTCACCGAAGCGGAAAACGACGATGATAGCCTTGAACTCCTAACCCAACGCCAGGCAGCAACTTCTGCATCAGCCTGAAAAAATCACGCGGGGCATATGCTCGCCAGAAGATAATTCAAACGCATAAAAAAGACCCCTCGGAGCAAAATTTAACGATGGGTCTCATGTAAAAAAACCTAGCGATGCCCTACTTTCTCCCAGGAAACCCTGCAGAACCATCGGCGCGGAGGAGCTTCGCTTCTGAGTTTGGAATGGAATCGATCATGATTCAACACAAGCTCGAAGCGCCTGCCTAAATTTTCAAGGTTGACTAGCATAGCTGGCACATTAAGTCGCTGCCCAGACTAGAAATGCATAACGAGCGAGTTTGCCAAAAGTAACTAGTACAAGAAAGCTGATCACCGAGCAGCGCAGCAGACCAGCAACAAGACACAGTGGGTCTCCCACCACCGGTAACCAGGCCAGAAGCAGGGAAGGGCGACCATATTTGCCAAACCAGTATTCTGCGCGCTCAGTTTGCTCTTCAGAAATACGTAACCATTTACGATGTACAGCCTCATTACCCAGCCGGCCCATACCGTAAGTAATCAGGCTGCCCAAAACATTGCCGACCGTGGCGATCAGTACTATCGAATACGGGTTCACGCCTTCATTCAGGCGGTACAGCAACAATGCCTCGGAGCCGCCAGGAAACAGTGTTGAGGAAATCAGCGCCGAGAAAAACAATACCCAGTCCATGCTGCTATGCTATCGCTATGCCCAAACAGCATCTATTCGCTTATCCGTCTCCATGGGGAGGTATCTCCCTGATGCTGGAAGGGGGCATATGCTGCGCCATCCGCTTGAAACACTGTAATGCGCATGCATGTCCAGCGACGCACCCCGTCGCCCAGTGGCTGGATGCTTATTTCTCAGGCGTGCAACTGCCACTGATGCCTCTGCTGGCAAAGGCCAGAACTCCTTTTCAGCACAGGCTTAGAAAGGCCCTGCTCAACATTCCACCCGGCGAAACCCGCACCTACGGCGAACTGGCCAGAACTCTTAACAGTGGACCGCGGGCCGTCGGCCAGGCGTTGGGAGCAAATCCTCTACCCATCCTGATTCCCTGCCACCGCGCAGTGGCAGCCCATGGGCTTGGTGGTTTCAGTTGTGGTCTGAAATGGAAGAAGCGACTTTTGGAACTGGAGGGCGCTACTTTGCCGGAAAATCTTTAAACGGCACCTCGATTTCGCCAGAAACAGTGACGGATACCTTGCTCTCCCCCGCACTCAGGGCAGGAGCTGCCTTGCTCTCCATCATCGCCACACCGATC
This sequence comes from Mariprofundaceae bacterium, assembly GCA_046756985.1. GTDB lineage: Bacteria > Pseudomonadota > Zetaproteobacteria > Mariprofundales > Mariprofundaceae > JBHHXG01. The sequence goes on from JBHHXG010000051.1 coordinate 4,724, forward strand.
ATGTCGCCCCGCACCGGATAAACCGGCTGCTGGCCACTCGTTTGCAAGCGAGTGATGCGAAACGACTTGGCATCCAGCCCTTTAACAATGCCCTTGGCCTGGCTGCGGAAACTGCGAATCGCCTGCAGACGCAACGCATCCTGCGCATCATGCAGGGTCGGGCCGCTGATCCGGAACTGTAGCCCGGAAAGCTTGGCTCCTGTCTTTTCGATGTCATCCAGCCAATCCGGCACGTTATCCAGCCGGGTGCTGGTAATAAGCCCCGTCTGCAGCATGCGCCAGCCGACGCGTTCCCGCTTGCTTGCAAGCTTGTTATACTCCCAGAGAGGCTCCAAGCGACGGCTGGTTGTAGTTAACTTCACATCGCTTTCATTTTCAAGGCGCTGTTTGATCTTTTCACTGATCTCATTCACTTGTTTACGTAGCGGCGCAGGGTTCTTGCCTTCCGCCTGAACGCGAAAGTGAATGGCAACCTCATCATTGGACAACTCCGCTTCAGCAACAGCAGACAGAGAAACACGCGTGCCCTTCGGCACCTCCGCAGCAAGGGCAGGCACGACCATAATCAACAATAATGTCAAAAGAAGTATTTTTTTATCAAAGCACGATTGACGCATAGCCAAGATATAGACCGGTGCTTGCGATGACGCAAGCGCTCACCGTAGCTTTCACACATGACTGACGCACAAGCAGTAACCATCATCGGCGCAGGCTTGGCTGGCAGCGAGGCCGCCTGGCAGCTCGTCAGGCGTGGTATCAGAGTATATCTGCATGAAATGCGCCCGAGCAAAATGACGCCGGCACACCGTACCGGAAAATATGCTGAACTTGTCTGCTCCAACTCTTTCCGTGCCGATAGTCTGGAAAATGCGGTTGGCCTGCTGCATGAAGAGATGCGGTGCATGGACTCCCTGATTATGGAAAGCGCAAGTCACGCCAAAGTGCCTGCCGGTGGAGCGCTGGCCGTGGATCGCGAACTCTTTTCCGAGATCGTGTCTGAAAAACTCAAATCCGAATCGCTCATTGATTTCGTTGATGATGAAGCAACTGAAATTCCACAAAGCGGGCTGGTGCTCATTGCAACAGGCCCGCTTACATCCGACGCATTGTATGGACAGATTCAAAAACTGACCGGAGAAGAGCATTTAAGTTTTTTTGATGCCATTGCACCTGTTATTGATGCAGACAGCGTGGATATGGACATTGCCTACTGGAAGTCGCGTTATGATAAAAATGTGCCGGAAGGCTCCGCGGGCGATTATCTGAACTGCCCTATGAACGAAACACAGTATCTGCTCTTTATTGAAGCATTGCTTGCAGCAGAAAAAGTTGAATTCAAAGGCTTTGAAGACATCCCGTTTTTTGAAGGCTGTATGCCGATTGAGGTCATGGCCGAGCGCGGTGTCGATACACCGCGATTCGGACCAATGAAACCAATTGGGCTTGAGCATCCGGAAACAGGAGAGCAGTTTCATGCTGTGGTACAACTCAGGCAGGATAACCGGGCAAAGAGCTTGTTAAACATGGTCGGCTTCCAGACCAAAATGAAATATGGAGAGCAGCAGCGTGTGTTCCGCATGATTCCCGGTCTGGAAAATGCCGAGTTTTTTCGGCTGGGGTCTTTGCACCGCAATACTTTCGTCAAGTCTCCGGCGCTGCTGGATGGTTGCCTGCGTCTAAAAAAAGAGCCGCGCATTCTCTTTGCCGGACAGATCACCGGTGTGGAGGGGTATGTCGAGTCGGCTGCCATGGGGCTGATGGCCGGGCGCTTTCTCGCTGATATGTCCCAGGGAAAGGAACCAGATGCACCACCGGCCAACACCGCCCACGGGGCCTTGCTTGCCCATATCTCGCAGGCACGCATCGAGGATTTCCAGCCAATGAATATTAATTTTGGCCTGCTACCGCCGGGCCCAAAAAAGATCGGTACGCGCAGGCTCGGCAAGGCTGAGCGCCGGCGCATGGTGTCGGAAAGAGCGTTGGCCTCGCTGGAAAAATGGGGGACAGCATGAAAAACTTGGATTTCTGCTTTGCATGGCCGGCTCAATCACCGCACTGCTGGTACCCTATAAGCTGGCCGGCTTCGGTGAACCACGCTGGGCTTTCATCCTGGGTGATATTGTCGCGGCCTTCGGACAGCACGTCCGCGTTTACGAACATATTGATGTGCAGATGCTGCTGATGGAGATAGTGGCCATCAATGCCATCGGCATAGCCATGATGCTGTTCGGCCGCCGCTAAGGCTGCTGACGTCAGGTTTATGAACATGCCCCGCCTTGTTCTTGCATTGCTCACATATACCCTGGTTCTGACATCGGTATCCTGTACCCAGCCGGGTCCGGAGCTGTCTTCTGAAGAACTTTCCGCCATTGGCCAGCTAATCTACCGCAACGAATGTGCTGGAAAGGAAAGCTGTCTGACTTCATGGAATGCTGGCGAAGAATTTGCATCGCTCGGTATCGGGCATTTCATCTGGTACCCGGCGGGTGCCACCAAACAATTTGACGAAAGCTTTCCCAAGCTGCTGCACTATATGCATGCAGAAGGAGCGCCCATACCGGTATGGCTGGCGGAGAACTTTGACGCTCCATGTCCATGGGCAAGCCGGAAGGCCTTTCTTGCTGCAAGAAATACCCAGAAAATGAACGAATTGCGTCAATTTCTGGCTAAAAGTAAGCAAAAACAGGCAGAATTTATGTCAAAACGGCTTAATAATGCGTTGCCGAGGATGCTGGCATCCATACCCGAGTCCCAGCGCAGCTATGTCCGCCAGCAGTTTGACCGAGTGGCGCATGCACCGATGGGTATGTATGCGCTCATTGATTATGTCAATTTCAAGGGCGAAGGCATAAAACCAAGCGAGCGCTACCGGGAGCAGGGTTGGGGACTGCTGCAGGTGCTTGAAGCCATGCAGGGAGAGGAGAAGGGATCCGTAGCCATCCAGGCCTTTGCCCGGACCGCCCGGCAGATACTGAAACGCCGCGTCCGGAACTCGCCGCCCGAGCGCAACGAAGCCCGCTGGCTGACAGGATGGGAGCATCGCCTGCAAACCTATGTGACCGCAAGCGGTATCGCCGAAGGAAATGCCGGATAGGCTTGATTCGTGATTCAGATTGCCCCTGATATCATCATTGACGAAAGTAAAATCCAGCTGGAATTTGTCCGTGCCTCGGGTCCAGGCGGGCAAAACGTGAACAAGCTTGCAACGGCAGTAAAACTCCGCTTCGATGTGGAGGCATCCTCTTTGCCCGTTGATATCCGCAGACGGCTTCGACAACTGGCCGGCAAAAGAATCAACAAGGAAGGTATCCTGGTGATTGATGCTCGCAGGCACCGGACCCAGGAAAGAAACCGACAAGACGCATTAAACCGACTGGTCGGACTTATTCAGAAGGCGGCCGTAGCCCCCAAGGCAAGACGTAAAACAAGGCCGACGCAGGCATCAAGGCAACAGCGCCTGGAAAACAAGCAGCGCCGCAGCCAAACCAAACGCCTGCGCAAGCCCGCTTCGGCTTCCGAAGACACCTGAGAAAATGCTATACCGGATTGCCGCCGATATGACTGTTGTGCTGCATTTCGCATTTGTCCTGTTTGCAGTGCTGGGAGGTTTGCTTGTACTGAAATGGTGGCACTGCATTTGGCTGCATGTCCCGACGTTTATCTGGGCTGCGCTGGTCATGTTTACCGGCTGGATATGCCCGCTAACACCGCTGGAAATATGGCTGCGCCAACAGGGCGGAGAGGCTTCCTATCACTCCAGCTTTATCGAGCACTACATTCTTCCGGTGCTTTACCCCACAGCTCTCACGCGGGAGCTACAAGTGTTTCTGGGCATCATGGTCCTGATTGTTAATCTTGGCGTTTATAGCTGGCTGTGGCTTAGGCACAAAAAGTAAAATGCCAGAGCCCTTATCGCTAGGGCAGAGGCGTGCTAGAGCATCTGTTCAGAGCAGGCTCGTTTGCGACTCATTCAGTAATTGTTGTATCTGCTGCCTTGTCCAAGCCTGGCTGATGCGCCGCTTGCCTCTCCCTATCGAAGTCGTTTCAAGCCGCTTTAAGGCCGGAATCAGCACATCCAGCTTCCTTGGCAACTGTGCCAGCAAAACATCCAGCACATTCTCCTTTACATCCCATTGCAGCGAAGAAGCCACAGATCGTAATACCATGCGCAGCTCATGATCTGAGCGGGGCGATGCAAACTCAATCCGCTCCATGCTCTTCAATCGGCTGGCAAGCTCTGGTGGTGCCATTGCCTCCTCGGGACAGCGCCAGGCCACAAGCAGTGGACGACGCATATCCCGTGCCCGCTCAATCAGATGAAACAACGCCAACCCGCTGGCCGGCAGCAAGGCGCCGGCTGGAATATCCACCGCCCAGAAAGCCCTGGATTCCAACATAGTAAGCCAGGCCTGCACCTGCCCAAAAGCATGGCCCGGATTCTGTGCAGAGACACAGATGAGCCCCAATTGCGGCTGTTCCTGTTGCAAGGCATGTAACAAATGGGTTTTTCCTGCGACAGCCTCGGAAGTCAGCCAAATTCTCCCGCCATGCACCTGCCATAGCGCAATCCGGTTGCAGGCATCCTCCACGCCAGCGTGTCTTTCCCAATGTCCATAATCATAACTTGGTGGGATAACCAGCCCGAGCCGCTGCTGCCGCAATATCGTATTTTGCTGACGACCCTGTAATTTAGCCATCTTCTACATTCACTGCTTTGCGCATCCACACAAGCATGTACTGCACGCCTGAAAGGCAGGTCAGGGCAAAGGTGAGCCACAGGATCGCCTGCATCAATACCTCCGGCAGCGGCCATATAGCATGCAACAGTACCGAAACCACAAAAACAATCTGAAAAAATGTTGTGGCTTTGGACGCCATGCTCGGCTCCATTTTCAGTCGATGTGTCACCAGTTCATAGGCAATTGCGCCGATAATGATAATGGCATCACGAAACACCACGGCCAGGAAAAGGTACAACGGCACCTGATCGATTATGAAAAGCGCGACAATCGTGCCAATAAGCATTAATTTATCCGCAAGTGGATCCATATAGGCGCCAACGGTGCTGCGCTGATTAAAATAGCGGGCGATTGCGCCGTCCAGCATATCCGTCAGGCCTGCTGTTACCATAAACAGCAACGCCATCACAGCTTCTCCCTTAAGAATGGCATAGACAATAAACGGCGTGAGAATGATGCGTGCCAGCGTCAAAAGATTGGGCACATTAAGAATCTTTCCTTGCATGGAATCCTTACTGCGCCAACCAGCCATCAGGCCTTGGAGAAAGCTGCATGCCATTGCGGGCGAACCAGCCAGCGAGCCAGCTGTCATCCGCGCTCTTCAGAATCAGGCGATATTGCTGGACTTCACTGCTCAGCAGATATGGCACAAGGGCGGCCACACGCGGATTACGGCGCAGCGCGTCCTCAAGCAGCACCTGCTCCGGCAGTGCTACGTTGCGCTGAAGTGTCAGCATAACTTCCAGCCCGTCCTGTGCTGTTGGAACACCCTCCTCCGTGTCTGCTACCGCATCAGCAGATACAGCTATCGCCGCATCGCTGGCATACGCATCCCGCGCCTTCAGCATAACTTCCAGAAGCCAGTCCTGCATTTGTGGCAATGGATCACCCGCTTCCAATACTTTTGTTTCGACAAATTCGGGCAACCGCGAATTGCCCCGCACGCTGAGGCTGACCTGTTGCTGATCCAGCCATCGCCAGCTTAACACCAGTGCCGGTGCTCGCTCTTTCAGCTGATAGCCCCAATGTGTGGCTTCTTCGTCTGCATAAGACACAAGCAACGCCGCACTCTGTGGCATACTGATACCGGAAAGATTGTGCATGTAAACAGTCACATTGAAGCCAGGAGGCGTTTCTATGTAAGGAATCTGTTGCTTTTTCAGATACTGGAATACCCTGCTGCGATTAAAGGTAATACGTATGCCATCAGCTGTGGGTGAGGCGCGCAGAAGCAGACCCAGGCCCCGCACGTCTTCCGGGATGGCATTGCGCACATGCATGGGAATCAGACGATTCCAAAGCATCGGTAATGCAACCTCAACAGCCTTTTTGATATCTGCTCGCAAGACCTGTATCTGCCCATTTTCTTCATCAGGCAAGATCTCCACCCGCATGCGCGGATCGGTGCCAAGCACCTGTGCACTGCAAAGCAGTGCCAGTATAGCCAAACCATAAAGGCTCTTGAATTTATATCTCCGGCTCACTTAACCACTCGCAGGTGACGCACCTTTTTGCCCGGTAAGGAAGGCTCTTTCTCCGCATGTTCTGCATCATCCGTTGCGGTTTCTATTCTCTCCGGAGTCATATCACGTACGGCCTGTACAATGGTGCGTATGGTCTCCGGCACATTTTCCTCCCAGATAATGCCATTCTCAATGTTATCATTCGGTAGGTATGTGGCCCAGATTGCATGCATCGGCACCCGGCATGCATACGTCTGGCCGGAAAAGGAGAAATCGGACTCAAGCGTATCATCACGGATATAGATTGCCTGCGGCATACGTGCATTCAGCACCAGCCTTAATGCCGGGTCTCCCTTAAGATGATCTGGTAGCTGTACATCATCACCCGTGGCATCCACAATAATGTAGATACGCCCATGTTTGGCGAAAAATTCCCGTAATTTTTTGGCCTTGGCCGTATCGGCAAAGCTCAGGCTCATCACAAACCTCCGGAATAAAAACACATCTGTAAAACGATAACCGTATTGGAGCAAGGACACAAAACAAATGCGGAGCGGCCCTGTAAGCCGGGTTCTGTACTTCCGGACTGGAAGTGGTGGTCATTCATCTGGGCCTGCCATTGCTGACAGGCTCGAGCAGCCTACCCGGAAGCATGCGCGGGCC
>JBHHXG010000052.1:0-11586 GCA_046756985.1 Mariprofundaceae bacterium
CCTCCTCCCCGGGAGTTGTAGAGCCTGAACTTGAGCCTTCCCGATTGAATAATTGGTTTAAACTACTAATGGGGTTTGCATTGATTGCAATTCCAGAACAGATAAATATTTAATCTGACGTGGCGAAGAGGGAGTAGTTGATTGATATGGCTGATATGGCGGAATTTCTTGTTACGCTGGGCTCCCTGCTGCTGCTCGGACTGGCAACAGATGCCATCGGCCGCCGTACGGCATTGCCCCGTATATCCCTGCTGCTGCTATTCGGCTTCCTGATCGGGCCTTCCGCCTTCGACCTTCTGCCGGCATATGCCGGGCGATGGTTTCCCTCCATCGCGGAAATGGCGCTGCTGATTATCGGTTTCCTGCTAGGCGGCAAACTCACACTTAAGTTCTTACACAGGCATGGACGCTCGGTGCTGTACATATCCGTGGCCGAGGTGCTGGTGACCGCCCTTGTCATGATGATCGGCCTGTTGGCCATCGGAGTGCCATTTGAGATGGCGCTGCTACTGGCAGGAATTGCCCCCGCTACCGCTCCTGAGGCTGATATTGTGCGTGAGATCGGAGCCAGAGGGAACTTTGCCCGTACCATGCTGGGCGTTATGGCGCTTGATGACGTGTGGACTTTAATTATCTTCGGTTTCTTGCTTACAGCCTTCGGCCTGCACCAAGGCGAAGGCACAGGCTTGCAATTGCTGTTTGCCGGCGTCTGGGAGTTGGGGGGAGCCATGCTGCTCGGGATAGTTTTAGGCCTTCCTGCCGCTTATTTGACGGGCCGCATTCGCCCCGGAGAGCCTACACTCTCAGAAGCGATTGGCATCGTCTTCCTATGCGGTGGGATAGCCTTCTGGCTTGGGTTCTCCTATCTGCTGGCGGTCATAATATTGGGAGGAGTCATCGCCAACTTTGCCTCTCACCACATCAGGCCTTTCCACGCAATTGAAGGGATTGAATGGCCCTTCCTTGTCCTGTTTTTTGTGTTGGCCGGCGCTTCGTTCAAGCCGGAGGTATTTGGTAGCGTTTGGCTTGCTGGCTTGGCCTATATCATCTTGCGGGCGGGGGGGCGTTTGCTGGGTGGATGGTCTGGGGGGCGCCTAAGTCACGCCAGACCCATGATCCGCCGATGGATGGGGGTTGCTCTGATGCCCCAGGCGGGAGTAGCCACGGGATTAGCGCTGATCGCTGCAAACCGCTTTCCTGATATAGGTGATCAGATACTTGCCATCGTCGTAGTCGGCACCGTGATATTCGAAATGGCCGGCCCAGTCCTCACCCGCCACGCCTTGCGACAGGCGGGCACATTTGGTGATAAAAAGCCACGGTGAAAATATATTATAGATACCCCATCTTCGGCAATTTAACGACCAGAGGCCGCGCATAATCCAGCCTGGCTTCGGTCACATCGTTACCGGCTGTATTAAGGTATTCAATCCTTCATCTCACCTGCTTTGCGGGCCACAAAAAAAACACCCCGCCAAAAGACGGGGTGCTGATTTAGCCTTATTCGGGCTGTTATTTATTCAGGAACAACATTCGTCGCCTGAGGGCCTTTCTGACCATCTTCGACATCAAACGTCACTTTCTGACCTTCCGCCAGGCTCTTAAAACCTTCGGTCTGAATGGCCGAGAAATGTACGAATACATCATCGCCGCCATCGTCCTGGGAAATAAAGCCGTAACCTTTGGATTCGTTGAACCACTTAACTGTACCTGTTGCCATGAAAACTTACCTCGATATACCTTAATAATATAATATTTGCGTACATGTGATGAAAAGGAATTACCGGGGAAAATCTGGAGAGAACGTCCGAGACAGCCAAGAAAACCCATCAAAAATCATGTGAGCGGCGACATTGTAAGCGAGCATCGCCCGCAAATCAATGTCGGCCTTTTTAATCCTCGATCAATAAGTCCGAAATAGCTCCGGTCAGGTCGTCGTTCAGACTCCTTGCATATGCTTTAGAACCGGTCTTCAGGGTGATGACCTTACCTCGAATTGAAACTTTAACTGTTGTATTTTCCAAAAGGGTGTAGTCAATACTGGTAAAGGGGACATAAAAATTAGCATCCTTTGTTTTGAATCGAAAAGATTGTGGAAAAATAACCAGCTTGGAAGGCCCTGTTATTCCAAAATCACTTTCTACTTCGTAAGTCTTGGACTTGCCCATAAAAGCATAAGCTGATGTGCTGGTAAAAAGCATGGCAACAGTCATTAGAGTAAGTATTTTTTTCACATCTCTCTCCATTGTAAAACAGTGTGGGGCTCTATCCCCCCCAGAAGTAATTCCATTGTAGTGTAGGCGTGAATTTTTGATCCGCAATGTCAATCTATGGATGTCCGCTTTCGGCCGGCATTGGCAGCGGCAGAGGCGTAAAGCTACGGCATTGGGACGCCGGCAGGCCGGCAGATACAGTCTAGGAGAGTGATTCCCTGAGCCGCTTCATGGCGCGGGATTCAAGTTGCCGCACACGCTCGATGGATACACTCAACTCTTCCGAAAGCGTCTTCAGTGTCACGGGCGAATCGGCAAGATGGCGCTGTTCGACGATATAGCGATCACGTTCGGAAAGCTGGCTCATCGCAGCATAAAGCTGGCCTTGTTGATGCGTCTGCCAGTTCTTTTCTTCCGCCGCCTCTTCAGGCGTGGCTTCCGGCGCCGGCAAGGCGGCCACCATCGCCTGGCTTTCACCATCCGCATCGACAGGTGCATCCAGCGACACATCGCGTTGCAGGTAGGCATTGGCCGCTTCCTGATATTCCAGTCCGCTCAGCCCATATTCCGCGCCGACCTCATCGGCCTGACGGCCTTCCAGTGCAGCAATAGCGTCTCTCGCCTTGCCAAGGCCTGCAAATATTTTGCGTTGCAGTTTGTTGGTGCCAAGCTTGACGATACTCCACGACCGCAGAATAAAATCGTGGATCGCGGCACGGACCCACCAGGAAGCATAGGTCATCAGACGGAACCCGCGGTCGGGATCAAAGCGCTTGACGGCATGCATCAGCCCCAGCGTACCTTCCTGAATCAGATCCATTTCCGGCAGCCCAAAATGACGATATTCGCGGGCAATCGCGGCAACACCATGCAGGTTTGAAACGACCAGCTGTTTGGCAGCCTCACGATCCTGCTTATCACGCCATAGCCTGGCCAGCCGCACTTCCTCTTCACGGGACAGGCGCGGCGTACGCCTTACCTCACGGTAAAACAGTGACAGGCTGGACATTTCAATAGGCGGTGCAAACAAATTCCAACTCCTGTTGTGCCAAGTTGCGCTAATTTAGCACTCTCTCCAATAGAGTGCCAATATCTTAGTAAAACCATCGGGTTTGTCAATAGATTTATGAATTTTCCTTTATTAATCAGGCGAATCCGGCGACACAATCCTGGCAGTTGCAATCACGGCGCCAAAAAAGCCCACCACCGCGCCACCAAGCAGCAATGGCAGCAATAAGATCAGACCGCTCAAGTGCACCTGCAATGAGGCGAACCACTCGGAAGCCCCCAGAATCAGAGGCCAGACAAGCAGCCATGCAAGCAGGCCCGCGCCGGCGCCCAGCAGCATGCCTTCGAGAATAAACGGCGTGCGTACAAACCATTCCTTTGCGCCCAGCAGCCGCATCAGATGCACCTCGTCGGCACGGGCAAGAATGGTCATGCGCAAGGTGTTGGAAATAATAAGCGCCATGGCCAGTGCCAGCACAAGCGTGGCAAACCAGGCCAGATAATTGATCTGCCCAAGCCAGTGATGCGCCTGTGCCAGCTGTACTTCTTCTTCGTTGACGTGGGCTGCGAAACGCACCGCCTCATCGCGGATATCGGAAAACAGAAATTCGCCGGTATCGGTATCCAGTGATAATTCAAAACTGATCGGTAAACGCCGGGAAAGCGCCTGGCGGTCAACGCCGCTGCCACCCAGCCACTCTTGCATCCAGGCCGCCGCTTCCTGCTGCGATATCCGCCGCACCGACTCCACGCCCTTCACCGTTGCCAGAGCCTGCTGCAAGGGCGCAGCCTTTGCCTTTTTCTCCGCATCAAGATAAACATGGATACGGATATCACTCTGCCAGCTTCCCACCCATTGCTGTGCCGCCTGCATGCCAAGCCACAACACACCCAGGGCCCAAAGCGCCACGCATACGATCATCAGCGCCAGAAACTGCTGGATACCGAACGGTGGCAGGCGGAAACCGCCTGGCAGCCGCGGTTTGACCTGTTCAGGAATATCAGTCTCAGCCATATGAATCCTCAGCCAGTGAACCGGCATGCAATTGCACAAGGCGGCCAGGATGGGACTCCAGCAAGTGCAAATCATGCGTCGCCATAATCACTGTTGAACCCTGCCGGTTCAGGCCCATCAAATAATCAAGCACGCGACGGGCTGTGCCTACATCAAGATTGCCTGTCGGCTCATCGGCAAGGATGATGGGAGGGTTGGCCGTCATGGCTCTGGCAATCGCCACCCGCTGCTGCTCACCGCCGGAAAGCGCCTCGGGATAGGACCACAGGCGGTCTTCAAGGCCGACATATTCCAGCACCTTGCGCACACGTGGAATCAGGCGCTCGGTCTCCCAGCCCTGCACCCTTAACGGCAACGCGACATTTTCAAACACCGTCCGTGAGAACAACAGTTTGTGATCCTGGAAGATAATGCCGATGCGCTGGCGCAGTTCACGAATTCTGATTTCCTTTGTCTTGCGCATATCCAGTTGCTGCACCATCAGCAGGCCGGATGTTGGCCGGATACCGCCATAAAGCATACGCAACAACGACGATTTACCGGCACCGCTTTCTCCCGTCAGATAGACAAACTGCCCTTGCGCAATATCCAGCGTTATGCCGGAAAGCGCCGTCTTGCCGGTTGCATAACGGAGCATGACCTGCTGCATCTGAATCTGGGGATTTGTCTGGCTCATCAGCGAACAGTAGCCAGCCACCTGCCTGGTGTCATCCGTCGCCCCGCATCCTGCTGACAAACCAGTATGAACAGTCCAGCATATGGCCATGCGAATTGCATGTCCCCATTGTCAGGCTGCCTACCAAGTCGATGCCATGGGCGAAAGCGCCGTATTCATCTGCCATCGCTGTGGCAGTGAATTCGGCTTCGGAACAGGGCAGGACGCTGCCGATAATGCACCACCCCAGACCGCAGAAGAACAGCTGCCGCTGTTCCAGAGCGAATCCAGTACAGATGTTGCAGGGGACAGGATAGAACAGGGCCTTCAAGTCAAATCCGAAGAACCGGCAGCCGCCGCAGCCGCGGAGATACCGGAAACCGCGCCACCGCCCGAAGTCATACCACAAGAGGAATATGCCGGCAGTGAATTACTGCCGCCGCAGACAGCGGCCAGAATATGGCCCTGGCTGGCAGCTATGTTGATCCTTATCGGTGGCGCCGGTTTCTGGGTCAAACACGAGGTATGGCTGGACAATGCGTGGTTCCGCAGTCTGCTGATCAACATCCACTTGCCGCTGGAGGTGCGTAACAAGGACTGGTACATCATTCCGGGCAGCATCCAGGCGCAATGGATCAAACGCAGTGATGGCAGTCAGGCGCTGTTTATCGAAGGCCGTATCGAGAACCTGCTGTACAGCGAACTGTCACTGCCGCAGATCGAAATACAGTTTTATTCCAAACTTGATCCTGAAAAGCCGGTTACGGCCCGCCGCCTTGCGATCACGCAACCGCCGACGATCGAAGTCATCCGGCGCGCGCCCTTTAAAACACCGCCAGCCGACACCGTGCCTGTTGCCGCCCGCGGACAGCGGGGCTTCGTACTGTTGCTTGAATCCCTGCCTGAGAATACCGGCGATTTCACGCTGACGCCCATTACAGACTAGGGAGCAATAAGGTCAGGCAGGCGCGTGGCAAGCCGGCGAACAAGATCGCGCAGGCCCTGTTGCATCGGGCCGGACATATGACCGGGCTCAAGTATCATAAACAGCGACCCGCGCGTTTTGTGTTTCAGACCGTCAATTTGCTTCACTGCCTGCACAAATGCATCACTTTCTTCCTGACCGAGCCATGATCGCCATGTATCAAGGTTCATACCTATACTGGCCGACTCTATCCCCTGTTCCGGCCTGAGTTCGAACAGACAGAGGCTGCCGTCCTGCCGCGTCACTGAACGGCCACAAAGACCAAGGACATGCCCCTGAATCTCCCAGGGAAGTCCCGTCTGCTGCCATTCGCGCACCAGTACGGAGAAAAACTCACGATGCGGCGCATCGCAGCTGGCGTAAAAGGTACTGAGTTCCGTTTCTTCCATATCCGGACTATAGCATCATATGGCTGCCAGCAGCGCTATGGCCTGGGCGGCGATGCCTTCTCCACGGCCGGTAAATCCCAGCCTCTCGGTCGTTGTCGCCTTGATATTGATCTGTGCAGACGGGATTCCCAGCGCCGATGCCAGCTGCTCACGCATTTGAGCAATAAAGGGTGCGAGCCTTGGTTGCTGGGCAATCACCGTCGCATCCACATTGACAATGCCCCAACCCGCGCTGCTCAGACTACTCACCACAGAACGCAGCAATGCTGTGCTGTCCGCATCCTTGTACTGCGGATCATCATCCGGAAAATGCTGGCCAATATCGCCCAGCCCCGCCGCGCCAAGCAGAGCATCACAAATGGCATGAATCAGCACATCGGCATCGGAGTGGCCTGCCAGGCCGAGCGGGTGGGGAATGACAACGCCACCAAGAACCAGTTTACGCCCCTCGACAAAGGCATGCACGTCAAAGCCCTGACCAATGCGCATGCTCATGCAGGCTGTTCCATCAGCATGCGCTGTAACCAGGCCATGTCTTCGACTGTTGTGATTTTTCTGTTCATGCTGTCGCCTTCGCTGATATAAACCGGGTATCCCGCAGCCTCCAGCAACGAAGCATCATCGGTATGCATATGCAATTGTTCAGCTGACAGCAGGGCGTCTTCAAACCAGTCGCGGCGCCCCACCTGCGGCGTCTGCACGGCGCGCAGACGGGACCGGTCCAGCGTCTGCATCACCTGTCCTGCATCATCGATCCGCTTGATCGTGTCGTTGACAGCTATGCCCGGCACGGCCGCACCATGCTCGAACGCCATATCAAGCACCTGTTTCAGCAATGCCTGGGAAGGTATGGGCCGCGCCGCATCATGCACCGCCACCCAGTCAACGGAATCAGGCAGTGCTCGCAAGCCGCATTGCATGGATTCCGCTCGCTCACCGCCACCGGTTGCCGACGGCAACAGCTTGAAAGGAAATGTCTGTTCGGCTATCACATCGGCATACATGGAATCATCGGCAGCAATCACCGGTTGCAACATGGTGAATCGGGGTTCGCGCGCCAGAGCATGCAAACAATGCAGCAGCAGGCACTGCCCCGCCACTTCTAGATACTGTTTGGGGATGTCTCCGCCAAAGCGCCGGCTGCTGCCGGCAGCCAGTAATATCAATGCAACGTCCATGCAGTGATTTTGCTGCTTTCACTCCTGCGGTCAATGCTTGTTGCGCAGATGCCGTTGCGTATCCTCTTCACATCAGATATAAGACTGCCATGCTGAAATCATACCTTCCCGCCTGCACTGCTGTGCTTCTGTAGCATATAGCCGCCATGACAAGTTTCCTGTTCCCTGTCGCCGGTGCGATCACACTGCTCTGCGCCGCTATTGTCTGGGCAGACGTATGGCGCGTACATTCCCCTCTTCGCGCACAGCATGGGCCACTGATCGCCGTATTACTCAGCATCGCTATCGGCATCACCTTATGGGCCTTTGTTTCACTGGAAGCGGTTTCCGCCAATGGTCTGAACTTCACATTACCGGCTGCCATTGCGATCGCCACGGTACTGATGCAGACCATTTACCTGCTCGGCATCTGGCAGCATGGCATACGTGGTCTGGGGCTGCTGCTGCTGCCTGTCACGGCTGTGCCGCTGATTCTGGCTCCGCTTCTTCCCGAAGCCGAAACCGTGCACTGGGTACGTACAAGCTCTGTGCTCGAAACAGGGCATCTGCTGATCTCATTGCTGTCTTATGCCATTCTGACAGTAGCAGCGTTGCATGCGCTGATGCACCTGCAGCTTGACCGGGCTCTCAAACGCAAGGCGATCAGCCCGATGATACAGGCGCTGCCTTCCCTGCTGGAAATCGAAAGGCATATGTTTGCGCAAATCCGCTGGGCCGCCTGGTTGCTTGGCATCGGCATTCTTACGGGGCTGGTCTGGCAGTGGGAGACATCGGCGCATTTTGCCCTGCTGAATCACAAGGTGCTGCTGGCCGTTTTTTCATGGGCAGTCCTGATCTGGCTGCTGCTGCAGAACAAGCGCAGCGCCTGGCATGGACGCCGTGCCAGCTTCATCGTGCTGGCTGCCTATACGCTGTTGCTGTTGGCGTATTTCGGCGTCAAACTGATCCAGTCGTGGTTGTACTGAGGTTATCTGTTATCCTGAGATGATTGATCTGGACATTTCTCTTCCGGCAGCAGTCGGAATCCTGTTTTTTCTGTTGCTTGCCTCGGCATTCTTTTCCGGATCGGAAACGGCGCTGACCCGCGCCCGCCGTGTGCGCCTGAGAGCTCTCAGCGAAAAAGGAAGCCGCGGCGCCAAACGTGCCGACCGCCTGCTGCAGCATCCGGAGCGCATGCTTTCCGCCATTCTGCTCGGCAACAATTTTGTCAATATCGCTGCATCAGCGTTGGCAACAGCCCTGTTTGTCGCCGAATTCGGCGAAGCGGGCATTCTTTATGCAACCATTGCCATGACTGTTGTCGTGCTGGTGTTCTCCGAGATATTGCCAAAAACCATTGCTGTCGCCCATGCCGAGGCGATCTCATGCCATATCGCCGGCCCGATGCGATGGGTGCAGCGCCTGCTGGCTCCAATCACCTCCCTGTTAATGGCCGTGATTGGCCTGTTGCAACGCCTGTTTCGCGTACCGGAAAACACGGATCCGGCATTCAGTCACCATGAGTTGGCGACGCTGATTGATATCAGTGCGGAAAGCGGTGTACTGGATCAGGCACGGGAACAGATGCTGATGAGCAGCCTGCGCCTGCATGAAGTGGCGTTAAAAGCCCTGATGACACCGCGCAAGGATATGGTCACGCTTGATGCCTCGCAGAGCGTTTCCCTGTGCCTTGAGCAGATGGCAACAAAGCCGCATTCGCGCTATCCGGTCCATCATGGTGAACCGGATCATCTGATCGGCATTGTGCATCTCCGTGACCTTGTCAGATGTACAAATCCAGATGCCCGCCTGGTTGACACGATGATCTGGCAGGATCCGCCCTATGTTCCGGCTTCCAAGAATGCTCTGGCGCAGCTCTTCGATTTTCAGGCAAAACACCAGCATATGGCCATTGTTGTGGATGAATTTGGCGATATTGACGGCCTGATTACGCTGGAAGATATTATTGAAGAGATCGTCGGTGAAATCGTTGATGAGTCCGATATTCCTGTACCGCTTGAAATGTGGCCACAGCCGGACGGTTCACTGGTAGCATCAGCTACCGTCGGCCTGCATGACATTAATCAGGCCTTTGACAGCGATCTTCCGGAAGAAGGCGCGACGACCATTGGCGGTCTTGTCGTGCAGACGCTTGGTATCCAGCCTGAAGGCCGGCTTTGCCTGCCAATCAACGATATTCGCATCGAAATACTGAGCCTGAGCGGTGACTGGATTCAGCGTGTTCAGTTATCCAAGACTGAGTCCGGCGATTCAGAAGAAGGTTAAGCAAACCGCTCGCCAGCAACTCGCTAGGGACTGTTTCCAGTTAAAGACCGGTATTTACGGGCCAGTTCACGCAAGTCATCCCAGCTGCGCTGCTTCTGTTGCGGCGACCGGAGCAAATAGGCCGGATGATAGGTCACCCATACCGGCACGCCGTTTCGCTCATGCCATCGTCCGCGCAACGATGCCAGTGGAGCATCGGTCTCAAGTACATTCTGCGCCGCCACGCGTCCCAGCAAACAAACAAGCTTTGGTGAAATCGCCTGCCACTGGGCATCAAACCATGTTTGGCATGCCTGAACTTCTTCGGGCTTCGGGTCGCGATTTTGCGGCGGACGGCATTTAACAACATTCATGATATAAATGTCGCCACGATCCAGGCTCAATGCGGCCAGCATTTTGTCCAGCAGTTTCCCTGCCCGGCCAACAAATGGTTCGCCCTTGATATCCTCATCCCGGCCCGGCGCTTCGCCAATAAACACAAGATCAGCATGCGGATTGCCGACGCCAAAAACAACCTGTGTACGCCCTTTTGTCAGCGGGCAGGCGGTGCAGCTGGCAGCCTGCCGGGCCAGCTCGCCTAGATTCGTTCCCTGATTGATGGATGCCGGTTCCGGCTCTCTGCAGACAGATTTGTTCCCGCCTGCTTCCGGCAATGGCGTCACTACTCCGATTTGTCTCAGATAATAGGCATTCGCTTTAGATGAAGAAGTATCCCGTGAAGCAGACATAAATGAACTGCATCCGGGGTTCAGGAAGTCAGTCCTGCCACAGAGGCATTCGAGCCCAGATAAACCGGCACACGCTGGTGCAGCGCCTCGGGCTCGACATCCAGCACTGGCTGCTCACCGGTATGGGCGCTGCCACCTGCCTGCTCCATCAAAAAGCCCATCGGAATCGCCTCATAAAGCAGCCGCAATTTGCCGGTGGTATTCTTGGCATCTGCCGGATACAGGAACACGCCACCCTTGAGCAGCGTGCGGTGCATATCGGCCACCATGGCGCCGACATAGCGCATACCCAGCTTCTCCGTGTGACGCACGCTCACGAGCTTGTCGGCCATGCCGTGCAGCCATTGAGCAGCGTTGGCCTCATTAACGGAATAATAACCGCCGCTTTGCGGGATTCGAATGTTTGGATGACTTAATTGAAAGCGTGCATCCGTAGGATTAAACGTATAACCGTCCACGCCGTCACCCACCGAACAGACAAGCATCAGTGCCGGGCCGTAAAGCACATATCCGGCAGCAACGACATCGCGCCCGGATTGCAGGGTATCAGACTCCAGCGGCTGTTCCGTATTGGCGGTCTTGCGCTTGACGATTGAGAAAATGGTGCCAACCGGCCCGTCAATATCGAGATTGGAGGAGCCATCCAGAGGATCCACCAGCACCAGCCAGTCGGCCGATTTATATTCGTCGATGACAAGCAGGTCTTCCTGCTCCTCGGAACCGACCGCGCAGACATGACCTGTCGAACGCATTTCTTCAAGAAAGATGTCATCGGACAAGACATCAAGCTTCTGCTGTTGCTCACCCTGAATATTCTCGGCGCCCGCCGCACCCAGCGCACCGCGGAATACAGCGCCGCGCAATAATGCAGCAATCTCGATAGCGGCCCGCCCGACCCCCTGAATAATAGGCATCATGGCGGGACCATGATCGCCTTGCCGGGCAATTCTGTTCAGTGTTTCCATTATCCCCTCCCCGTTGGAAAAAACGTATTTCACTACGTTCTGCTCAGGATAACAGCAGAAGGAACCGGATTCAAAAACAAACTGTCTTCAGAAACAAATTGGCTTAGAAAAAAGAGGGCTGCCTGGGCAGCCCTGTATCAGTGGCGGAGCGGACGGGACTCGAACCCGCGACCTCCGGCGTGACA
>JBHHXG010000053.1:0-11088 GCA_046756985.1 Mariprofundaceae bacterium
TCGGCTCGATCGCCATCAGTAGCACCGGCCGTCAGGCGCTGGCCAGACTGGCAGAAGGCCTGCGCAAATCCCCTGATAACAGCCGCATCCGCATTGTGGGGCATACCGACGCATGGCCTGTTGGTGAAACATTACGGGCCCGTTTCACGGATAACTGGGAACTTTCAGCCGCACGTGCAGCCGCAGTGGCGCGTGTACTTGTCTGGGGTGAAGACATCCCGGAAACGCGTATTCAGGTGGAAGGCCGGGCGCATACAAAACCAGTCGCAAAAAACGATTCTGCCAAGGGAAGGGCCAAAAACCGCCGCATTGAAGTCTTTGTCGAGACAGCTAATTAGCCTGCCTGCAGATCATCGGGTTCATTAAATCAAAGGGCTGACGGATCAAATCCGCCGGCCCTTTTCAATGACCTGATCACAAAATGGCCAGCACGCTCTCCGGTGGCCGGCCAACTGCAGCCTTGTCGCCATTGATGACAATCGGACGCTCGATCACCTTCGGATTCTGCACCATCAGGGCAATCGCCTCGGCGCGGCTCAGGTTCTTGCCCTTAAAATACTCCTTAAACTCATCTTCGCCCTTGCGCATCAGCTCTTCGGGCTCCCTGCCGAGCAGGGTCAGGATGCGGTCCAGTTCCACTTCGGACGGTGGCGTATTCAGATATTCAATAATCTCCGGCTCAATACCGCGCTCATTCAGCAGCGCCAGGGTCTGCCTGGATTTGGAACAGCGTGGATTATGGTAGATAACAACTGCCATTAAACTCTCCTTTGCATGATTTTAAACGGCCTGCAGGGCCGCATATTTGAGCATCAGTCGTTTGATGCCCGCGATTCTGAATTGCACGGTGACCCGTACGGCATCACCGCTCCCCTCAAGGCCAAGCACGACTCCCTCCCCAAAGGTGGGATGACGGACATTGGTGCCAATGTCCAATCCCGGCGCATGGTCCGTCTCCGGCACGACCGGTGCCGGCTGTTCCCGCTGCAGCACATCCGCATTCAACTTGTCGATAAAGCGGCTGGGAAGCGGGTAATGCATATCACCAAACACACGCCGTATGCGGGCTGAAGTTAGCAACAAGGCGTTTTTGGCCCGCGTGATGCCGACGTACAGCAGTCTGCGCTCTTCGGCGATGCCGGCCTCCCCTTCATCGATCGCCCGCTGGTGTGGCAGCAATCCTTCCTCCACCCCCGCCAGCACAACCGTATCAAATTCGAGGCCCTTGGCGCGGTGCAGGCTCATCAGCGAGACATAATCGGTATCATCTTCATCACGCCGTTCTTCGCCGCTTTGCAGCAGTGCTGCACGATCCATGAAGTCGACGGGTGTTAGGCCCTCCGCCAGTGACAGTTCAATATACTGTTGCAGCGTCTGGATATTTTCCATGCGCGATTCATATTCCAGCTGCCCCAGCGCCTTCAGGCTGTCGATATAACCGCTTTCCTCGAGCAATGCCATCAGTCCGTGATCCGGCATTGTTTCGCTGCGTGTGCGCACATCGGCAATCAGGCGAGCCAGCGCTTCGAGCTTTTTGGCCGCTCCAGCCGTATGTCCGCCGGCCACAATATCCAGCCATTCAGCAGCACGCATGCCGGAGGCTGCCAGTTGGGCTGCAACATTTTCCTGTCCTTTGGCGCCAATGCCGCGTTTGGGTCTGTTGCAAATACGCAGCAACTGCAGGCCATCGCCGCAACGGTTCAGAATTGCCCAGTAGGAAAGCGCATCCTTGATCTCCATACGCTCGAAAAAGCCAACACCGCCAATAATGCGATACGGAACATCGCCCTCGCGAAACACCTGTTCAATCGGCAGCGACTGACGGTTGGAGCGATACAGCACAGCCATTTCCGGCCAGGCCACTCCCTGTGAGTGCCGATGCTGCAGGTAAGCAAGAATGCTGCGAGCCTCATCGTACTCATCGTTGCAGACCTTCCATGTAGGCGTTGCACCTGCTTCACGGGTGGTGCGCAGCATTTTTTCATGACGGTCCGGATTTCCCTGGATCAGGGCATTGGCAAGTCGCAAAATGGCACTGCTTGAACGATAGTTCTCCTCCAGCCGATGGATGCCTGCCCCGTTCCAGACGTGCTCAAATTCCAGAATATGACGTACATCCGCCCCCCGCCAGCCATAAATGGACTGATCATCATCGCCAACCACCGTGAGATTGCGATGCTCGCTGCATAATAGTGTCAGCCACTGGTGCTGTACTGGATTCGTGTCCTGATATTCATCCACCAGCACATGATCAAAACGGGCGCGAATGGCTGCAGCCACGTCCGGAAAGTGCTGCATCAAGTACACCGTATTCAAAAGCAGATCAGAGAAATCCATGCGCTCCAGCTGTTTTAATTCGCTCTGATACACACCATAGAGCTCGCGCATATCAATGGTGGCCCACATCTGCTCAGGGGCATCTTCCGGCCGCATTCCGGCATGCTTGCAGTGCTCAATCCAGCCGAGCAGATACTTCGGATGCAGGCGATCCGAATCAATGTTGCGCGCCTTGAGGATACGCTTGACCAACGCCCTCTGATCATCGGCATCAATCACCTGAAAGGACTTGGGATAGCCGAGCACCTCGGCATAACGGCGTAACAACCGCAGGGATAGGGCATGGAAAGTTCCGGAAATAACGCCTCCGCCATCATCCCCGATCAATGCGCTCAGGCGGTTTTTCAGCTCCACTGCAGCCTTGTTGGTAAACGTGACCGCCAGAATGCGATGTGGCGCGATGCCCCGCTTGCCGATCAAATGGCCGATGCGATGGATAATTGTACGCGTCTTGCCGGAGCCCGCCCCGGCCAGAATCAGTTGCGGACCATCCCCTGCTTCTACAGCTTGCTGCTGCGCCTGATTCAGCTCAAACATGTTTTATCTGCTGTGTTCGCCATGCTTGACGATCAGTTTGTGATATATTGAAAATACCGTGTTACGTGCCAGAACACCAAGCACCTTGCGCGGATTATCCTTCGCCACCACTGGCATCTGTTCGAAACCCTCGCGGTCAAATACGCGTATAGCCTCAAGCAAACTGCCGTTTTCAGGAATAACCCGTACGTTGCGGTTTGCAATTTCGCCGGCAACCACAACCTGATCCAGCGTCGAGTCAAGCAAGCATTGCTGTAAATCATTGAATGTAATGATGCCGACCATATTCTCGTCATCATCCACCACCTGCACACAACCCTTGCCCGAATCCACATAGATGCGCTTGAGTTCCTCCAGCTTGGCATGTTCGTATACGCTTGGTATCGCTCGCCAGGGAATTCGCGATACATAAACCGAGCGCATCCATGACTGTTCGCGTCCCCATTCTGTTTCGATACCCCGCTCTTCCAGTACTTCAGTGAACACCGAGTCCCGGCCGAAAGCGCGTTTCACCGCTGTAGCAACGCTCACTGCCGCCATCAGAGGAACCATGATATGGTAATCGCCGGTCATTTCGAAAACGATAAGAATCACTGTCAGCGGGGCCTGCAAGGCGGCGGCTGCCAATGCACCACAGGCCACCAGCGCATAGGCGCCGTAGGTTTCCGAATAGGCCGGGAAGATTTCGTGTGCAATGCCACCCAACAGCGCGCCAACGGTCGCGCCAAGAAAAAGGGTGGGGCCAAACAGACCACCGGGAAACCCTCCGGAATGACACAGTATAGTCGCAATCAGTTTTCCGAACAGTACCAGGGCGAGAAATCCGGCGACCGGCATTACTGTACCAAGCACCGTTGAATCAATCCTTTCCAGCAACATGGATTCAACGGTGCCATAGCCGATGGACATGATCTGCGGCAGAACAAGGCCAAGCAGACCGAGCAGGAAACCGGCCAGTGCCGGTCGCCACATCGCATTGGGCACAAAGCGAACAAACATTTTGCGCACAGGGCCCAGAGATTTTATGAGTATTGTGGCAATGATACCGCAGACTGCACCGATGCCAATGTAGGCAATGATTTCCCAGGCACTGATCAAGTGATATTCGGGAACGGTAAAAGCGGGGAAATTGCCTACTTCCGAGCGTGTAATGACCGTAGCCAGCACCGAGGCAATGACGATGGGGCTGAATGTGGCAATGGCATAGTCGGCCAGAATGACTTCCAGTGCAAACAGCACGCCGGCAATGGGTGTGTTAAACGACGCAGCAATGCCCGCTGCCACACCACAGCCAATCAGTGTACGCAGCTGTTGTTCGGTCAGGCCGAACCGGTTCCCGATTTCTGAAGCAATCACTGCGCCAAGCGCCACCGTTGGCCCCTCACGCCCAAGACTTGCTCCACTGCCCGCGGCCAGCGATGTGCCCAATGTTTCCGTATACATCTGCCTGCGATTGATATGCCCGTTGCGTTCAACAAGGTCGGCCAGAACGCCTGATACGCCGCGCAGTTGCTCGCCAGGCAGGGCCTTGGACACCAGCCAGCCAACAGCCAGACCAGCCAGCGTTGGAGCCATAAGGTACACATACCATGGCAGGTTCCCCAAGGCTGCATCCCAGGCGCGCTCACCCGTCCACAGCAGACTGACCCATTCGATGCTAAAGCGCAGAATCAGAGCCGCATACCCGGCAACAACGCCAACAACGACGGCAAGCACCCCCAGATACACTGTATCGTGGCCATGAATCCAGGCAAGAAACTGGACCTGCCCTTTCAAAATATTTTTCTTGAATGCCACTGCCAGCTTTCCTCCGGCCAATCAGATGTCGCGATGTTAGCGCGTCCATATCAAACCTGATAGTTGCAACGCAGCGCGCTATGCTTCGCGCATGTTAACGATCCTGCTCGGCATGGCCGCCATTATCCTGGCTGGCACGCTATGGCGCGTCATCCTCGGCAGCAAATCCGCCGATACCATCCGCAGCCACATGGCCAAAGCAGTCTACGATGTGTTCCTGCCAGCACTGGTCTTACATGTCATGTGGCAGACGCCACTCACACTGAATACGCTGCGCATCCCGACTGTATCCATCATTGCCATCCTGCTTTCGCTGCTGCTTGGCGTGGTGATCTATGGCAATGGCAGGCTGATTCGCGCTTTTATGGGAGATCATGGCGCAAGGCGTGGTATTGGAGCGATTCTGCTGGCCTGCGCCTTCGGAAACTTCACCTACCTCGGGCTGCCGGTACTGACACAAACCTTCGGGCCCTGGTCACAAATGATTGCCATTCATTTTGACCTGCTGGCCAGCACGCCGTTGCTGTTTACGATTGGCATCATGCTGGCAGGACATTATGGCCAGTCCGGGAAGACAATGAAGCCACTTCTGGAATTACTCAAAGTGCCGGCGTTGTGGGCAGTGATTGGCGGGATTTTTCTCAGCGCCAGTGGAGTACCTATGCCCGGGTGGCTCGATGAAACGCTCGGAATTCTGGGCTCGGCTGTTGTGCCGCTGATGCTGTTATCTGTTGGTATGGCGCTGCGCTGGCAATCCGGGTGGCTGGGACGTATTCCTGTACTGCTGCCGATGATCATCATTCAGCTCGCTCTGATGCCAGCCATTGTCTGGGTTGCCTGCATTGGCGTCGGCATGCCGGCAAAGCTGGTTGCTCCGAGTGTCATTGAAGGCGCTATGCCAAGCATGGTGCTTGGATTAGTCATCTGTGACCGCTTCAAGCTCGATGCCAGTCTATATGCCGAAGCAGTTACGGTCACCACCGCCCTTTCCTTGCTAACGCTACCGGTTTGGCTTGGGTTGGTGTCATGACTGTATTTACTGCCCGAAGACATGTGCTGCTTGCATGTTTGGCTGCATTTCTGATATGGCCGCTATTTGCGTTCGATGCCTTGGCGGGCACGGAAAAAGGCTCGCTTATGTTCGCGGGATTGAAACGCACTTATCGCTTGCATGTGCCGCATAATCATGTGGCCAATCAAAAGATTCCTTTGCTGCTTGTCCTGCATGGTGGCGGACAGTCAGGTCGCAAGATTGAGCGTGGCACCGGCTTTAGCAAGCTGGCTGACCGGGAGGGTTTTATCGCTGCCTACCCGGATGCGTTTGAACATCATTGGAATGACGGGCGGGGCGTACCGCGATACCGCGCCCAGAGTGAAAATATTGACGATGTTGGCTTTCTGGCTGCCCTGATCGGACATGTGGCGAATCAGTACACCATCGACAGGCAGCGTATTTACATCACTGGTGGTTCAAATGGGGCCATGATGACCATGCGCTTTGCTTGTGAACGGGCTGACCTCATTGCAGGTATTGCGCCAGTGATCGGCGCAATGCCTGCAAACATTGCTTCGTCCTGCCATCCTTCGCGCTCTATCTCAGTATTAATGATCAATGGTACCGAAGATCCCATGATGCCATGGAAGGGAGGTAGCGTGCGCTTTCTCGGCAAGCGCACCTTGGGTGAAGTGCTTGCAGTTCCCAAAACCGCCCAAATATGGGCCCAATTCAATGGCTGCCGGGAAAACCCAAGCGTTTCGCTTATACATGATAAAGACCCGAGGGACCGCACACAGACAGTCCGCATCGAATATTCAGGCTGCCGGGAAGAAGTGAGGGTAGTGCTCCACAAAGTTCAAGGTGGTGGCCATACCTGGCCCGGTGGAAAGCAATACTTGCCCCGCTTCCTGATTGGACCCGTAAGTCGGGATTTCGATGCCACCCCGCTCATTTGGGGCTTTTTCAGAGCCATTCCACCTCGGAAAAATTAACAGTTAATACTTTGCTCACACTACCGATATGGCAGACATCAAAGAAATACCTGAACTAGCGCAGTATACCGACCTAATTTTCCGAGTGTAGCCAGCGGCATCTTGCTATGCTGCCCACGCTCCAGAGGGCCAACACCCCAAAAATCCGTTGCCTATTCAAGGGCTTGCAATACCCGCTCCAGCCGCGTTCTGACTTCTCCTGCCAGTTCGCTAATATTTGCATTGCCAACCAGCCCAAGTGCGGCGCCGGGATCCATGAACTCTACATGCACGACATCGGATAAATCCTGACGCACCAACACATTACATGGCAGCAACAGGCCGATGGATGGTTCCGTATCAATAGCCTGACTGGCCAGATGGGGATTGCATGCACCCAGGATGCGGTAAGCTGGCATATCCTTATCAAGCTTCTTTTTCATGGTGGCAGCAACATCGATATCGCTAAGCACGCCGAAACCTTCTGCCTTTAATTCCTTGGTGACAGCGTCGATCGCTTCGTCAAACCCCATGCTGACTTTTTTGCCAAAACCGTATTTGCCATACATCATTACGTCTGCATCGGACTCTGCGCCCAGCACCGCCCTCTCACGCTCATGATGTTGATGCACTGCTTCGACCGACCTTTTGAAATGCTGTTGCGTAGGAGCAACAGTGATGCCTTCCTGACGGATTCTGCGCGTGATCAGGATCAACAGCGCAACAACCAGCACGATCGCCGCAATAAGAAAATAAAGCGTCATTTCAGTCGTCATATCAGTCCCTGCCGTTCAAATAAAGTCGCAGGCCAATTGCTAGCAGCGAAATCAAATACGTGCCAGTGTGTATGATGCAAGAAGCTTTTCAGTCATCGCTTATGGCTGTTCGCTGAAATGAACCTGCGTGACGGAATCAGACTTCTCGCCCTTTGCACACTTTCCCGTCAGGTCAGACAACACCATATCTTTCAGGGTTTTATCGCCCATGGCGGTATCCATCCCGTTCCTGATTCCTTCGATCAGCCTATCTACTGCCGGCTCCGAGGCTAGGCGCCATGGAGTCAAGCCTGTTCCTTCATTACCCTTGCGAACGGCCTCAAGCACCTGCCTGACCTGCAGTCTTTCCATATCCTGGGCTGGGACATAAGGTGAAGACGCCTCACTGGTATGCAGAATAAGCGAACATTCATGCAGCTTATCAAGCACGACTTCGGCCACGTTTGACGGCACTCCGAGCCAGTGCGACAAATCCTCCAGTTTCCATCCGGAGTCATGCCGGTAATAGCGCTGTCCAATGAAATGCATGACCAGAAGCGATAACTTCTCCAGCGTCTGAGGACTGAGATGCAGTCTGCCGCGCTGCAGGCCAAGATGCTCGGGATGTTGACAGTAAAATGCAATGCTGGCGCCAAGCAGCAGGATCAGCCAGCTGACAAACAGCCAGATCATGAACATAATCAGAATCGCAAAACCCGAATACACCGCTGTATAGTTGCTTGAAGAAACGACAAAAGCACCAAAGGCCCAGCCCATTGTTTCCCACATGACACCGGCCACAAGGCCACCGATCAATGCCGGGCCGAGACGCACTTTGGTGTTGGGCATGAATACATAAACAAAGGTGAAGGCGGCGATCACAAGCGCGTACGGAATCAGTTTGCCAATCGAAGCCACGATCATTCCGAGAACCGGAATCGTTGTCAGAAACTGCACGATTGTCGAACTCATCATCGTACCGGTAATGCCAAGAGCGGAAAAGATCAGTAAAGGCCCGACCAGAACGACACTCAGATACTCGCTGAATCGTTGCCCTATGGGACGAGACTGGGTGATATGCCAAGTATAGTTGAAAGACTTTTCGATCTTGTGCAATAGCGAGATCACCGTGTAAACCAGCATGCCCAGGCCCAGCGCACCGAGCACGCCGACCTTGATGTTCTCGACAAAGCCGACGATTTTTTCGGTCACCTCAACACCCTTGTCGCCCAGCGCTGCCAAGGCATTCAACAACATCGGCTCGAGCTGGTTATGTACGCCGAATCCCTTGAGTACGGAGAAGGTCAGCGCCAAGAGCGGAACCATTGAAAGCAGTGTTGTATACACCAGACTCATGGCGCGCAGTGTGAGTTGGCCATCGAGCATATCCCGCACCAGTGCATAGGAAATCTGCATTCCCCGGATCAGGAGCTGTTTCCAGCCTGGACTCGCCTCGATGTCCTCCGGCCATACGGTCTCAAGCAACATCGCCTTCCACTGCATCAGCTTATCGTACATGCGGCCTCCCTCTCCGGACGATTATAGGCCATATCAGGCAGCAAGGTGCTGGCTCTTAGCTCACCGCCCGAATGCCAACAAAAAGCAACACTCGAGTGAAGGCGTAAACAGCGGAAAACACAAGGGCACTAATGCATGTGATACGAAGCTTTTCAGTGGCTGTTTCAGCTGGAAAATAAAAGCGCGGCAGCAGTATGAAGCCACCCAGCACACCGCAGGCCACCGATTGCAATACCACAATGAATGTCTGCAGCATCAGATCGTCCGCAAACATCTCATCCATGCCGAAAAATCCCCACGACAGCACCAGCAGTGTCAGCCATGGCAAATAAATGAATGGGTATTCAATATTCAGCAGGCCTGCTCTTTCGCGACCCATCACATACAGCAGTCCGGCAATGATATTGGCGGGCATGGCATACAGGGTGAAAGAAAACATATAGTCATTCATTGTCTCCCCCTCTGCTCTCGCAGCAGTCTGCTTTGTAAGGCAGCATGGTCTAGACAGACAAAGCAAGTCAAGGAGACAACGGATGCAAGCGAGGAAATTTAATACCATTGCATGGGCCGGATTGCTGCTAGCAGCCACACCGGCGCTTCCACAAAACTGAAGAGGCACGTCAGTACCTGCAAACACTGGAGTGCCATTTTGCCCGCCAGCTGGCTCGCGCCAAACGTTTTCATCAGGCCTTGTCCATACCCCTGAAGAATTCACCAGTGCGCTATATTGTATTTGGCGGCGACTGCGAACTGACCCCGGCCCACTGCCTGATCGAAACCGTACGCGGCAAGACCGTGATCCGCCTGAACCCCCGGAAGATTCACAACCGTGTCCCCGGTGTCGACTACCGCAAACTGATGCTGGAGCCGGGTGACGGGCGGGTCACCAAGCCATCGCTGCTGGCACGCAATTCGCTGGATCCATCTGCGCCGGGTGGCAGCCGGGATGTATTCCCGCTCGCTTATCCGATGTTCCTGTGCGAAACACATACGCAGCTGACCGGCAATATCAGCTTTCAGGACAATCTGCTTAATATTCTATTGCTTCAGAAAACAACCGAAGACCGCATAAGGCAATATTAATACCGTGATCAATACCCGATGGCCAAACAAAAGTTGGCGCACTACCCGGCCGACAAAGAACTTTGTGTCTGTCATTTGCCGTCTCAGGCGGCCTGTCGTTGAGCCTCTACAGGTTCACGGGCCAGTGTTCTGGGAGGCCTGCGGCGTAGTAGCCTTACATTCCGTTTTTTAACCACTGTCTTCAGATAATCGTAATTCCTATCCAGCGCCTCCATATAAAAATTCCGCCCCGGAAAGAAATAAGCGTTTGCATGCGTGTGCACCCCGTTAAGCGTGGCATTCAAGCGATCATGCACCGCATGCTGGAAGAATAGCGGCGTTTTGTAGATCAACTCCTCCGCAGAGGCATAATCGCTACCCGGCGCGCCCCAGCTGGCCATGCCCGCAGCCACAAATTCAGGATACAGATGATCGCGGCATTTTTCCAGGTAACAGCGGTCGGACATCTGGGCCAGCAAGTCGGCTGTGCCGAGAAGCTTGCCCAATGTTCTGTCTTTATACTCACGCAAAGGAATAGCCGGTACAGCTATCTCATAGCCGGTGAAGTGCACCAGTTTTTTCACAAGGGAAACTATATCCTGCATGCCGATCTGAGGCAGATATGTGGCCAGGAAGCGTGCGCTGCGTGATACATGCCTGCGTGTATATTCTGCACCGTTGGCATGCACCCGATCCATCTTTCTGCGTATATAACCGGCATCATGAAACATGGCAGTGATAATCCCGGCAGCGGCCAGTTTCGATCCCAGCTGTTTGGCACGTGGCTGTGAACGCTCATAGCCACAGATCAGGCGTGCCATGGCCAGCGACACATCAAGAGAATGCTGCAAATCATGATATGGTGTATCGCAGGCCAGATAGCCGGGATATTCACCCCGGAACAGGCGTGCCATATCAAGGCATGCCTGCTGTAATGGTGCGCAGGAGGTCTTCGGATACAATTCGACATACAAGCGGCTTATTTCCAGGCACACGCTCTCGGGATCAGTGACTTTTACCGTATTGGTGACGTCATACTCGCTTCTGCGCTCTCTCATACCGGCAGTATAGCCGATAATGCACTAGCAAGCCGATATGGGTATGCCCTTTAAAG
>JBHHXG010000054.1:0-10676 GCA_046756985.1 Mariprofundaceae bacterium
CCGACCATACGCTGGAAGAGGTTGGCAAACAGTTTGGCGTGACGCGTGAGCGTATTCGTCAGATTGAAGCCAAGGCGTTGCGCAAGCTCAGACACCCATCCAGAGCGCAGAAGTTGAAGACCTTCGCTGATACTCCCGAGTTGCCCGCGGCAGCACAGGGAGAGTTGCTCCGGTAAAATACATGGGCATCTGCGATGGCGCCCTGCTCTATTGTCTGGCTAAATCCGGCTAAGTCGGTGGTATGTGAATGCGTTCGATATGCGTGGCCATGCGTGTGCCGCTATCCACGCTGATCAGCGTGGTAAAGATACTGGCGCCCCGTTCTACGGCCTCGAAGCGTTGCGGCAACCTTTGCACCATGCGCCGTAATGCACCTTCAATCTTCATGCCGATAATGGACTGATAAGAACCGGTCATACCGATATCACTCTGGTAGGCGCAGCCCTTCGGGAGAATGGTTTCGTCGCAGGTCGGGATATGCGTATGGGTACCGAAGACAAAGGAAGCACGCCCGTCCAGATACCAGCCCATGCCCATTTTTTCACTGCTTGCCTCGGCATGCATGTCCACCAGAATCGCGCTGACATCGGCAGGAATTTCACTTAGTGCGCGATCTACTGCCGCAAACGGGCAATCCCAGCCACTACCCATAAACACTTGCCCGATCAGATTAATCACGGCAATCCTGTGCCCGCCCGCGGTTTCCTGCACGGTCCACCCTCTTCCGGGTGCATGTGCTGAAAAGTTCATGGGCCGCACGAAGCGCTCGTCTTCATCAATCACCGTCAGGAACTCGCGCTGATCCCAGCAGTGATTGCCATTGGTCAGCACATGGATACCAAGTGAAAACATTTCATCGGCGGTTTTTGCAGTGATACCGAACCCGGCAGCCAGATTTTCACCATTGGCGACAACAAAGTCCACCTGATGCCGATCAACCAGCTGTGGCAGGTGCTCTGTAAGCGCCCGGCGACCCGCCTTACCGATAATGTCGCCAATAACGAGGATGTTCAGGATGTCGGACATACAATAATCTCGTTTTCAGTAACGATGATATCCAGCGGAATATCGTGTTCTTCGGCGGGAATTTCGGCGACTTCCTGACAGGCAAATGCCAGACCGATCACATGAGACAAATGAGGGCGGTACTGTCCCAGCCAGCGATCAAAGCATCCTTTACCCATACCGAGACGATTGCCCTGCCGGTCAAATCCGGTCATCGGGCAAATCAGCGTGCTAACGCCTTCTTCCGGAGACCATAGCTGTCCTTGCTGCGGCTCCATGATGCCGAAGGCGCCAGGCAGCCAGGCAGTGGTGGAAGATACTTCAAGCCAGTCCAGTATACCGTGATCATATGTTCTGGGAGCGAACATCCGGCAGGGCGGATCAGCAAAGATTGAAGAAGTATCGACCTCATCTGCCGTGGAGCGATATGTCAGCAGGCAGGATGCACCAGATGACTGATTGACAAGATACTGTTGCAGACGAGAGCAGATTGATGCCGAGCCAGCAGTTCGCTGTTTCCACCCGAGAGCATTGCGCCGTTCTTTCACTGCTGTGCGGAGTGCTGCCTTGTCACGGCCTGGCTTCACGCTCAATCAAGATCCTTTATAGGCGGCTGGGAGACGTACTTTTGGCCGCTGCATGCGTGAGATAAAAAAGGCGCCCCCGCGCTGGCGTTTGTGCATCTAGTTGTCGAACCCTCAAAATGAGGTGGGCGCCGCACCCTGGCTTCAGGTATCCCGGGGATCGGGACGCACACGGCCAAAGTAGGTAAGCTCCCATTCGACAAATATCGGCTCAGGCAACTTGTTTTGCCAATCGCTCAACGCAGGGGCGCTTTCGCTAAACCCTCTGCTTGTAATACTACATGATCCAGATCAGAGAGCAAGGTGTCCAGACCTTCTATCTGCGCTTCGTTTTTCTGCAATAATTCCCCTGCCAGATTCAGCGCAACAAGTGCCAGCAGCCGGTCGGATGCAACCGTGGAACCCATCGTTCTCAGTTCATCCACCTGCTCTTGTACCATGCTGGCTGCGGTCAGAACATGTTCCGGGTCATCATCGGTACGAATGGTGAAGGTGCGGCCCATCAGGGTAACATCAATGGAGTGGCTCATGCTTCACTACTGCTTTCTGACATAAGTTCATCCAGCTTTTCAATGGCATGTTCCACGCGGGCTCTGGCTTCCAGTTTGCCGTTTTGCAGGCCATTCAGTTCATTTTCAAGCTTTTGCACCTGATCGCGGCGCTTGCGCAGTTCGCTCTCGGCCAGGCGCACCACTTCCCGCATGCGCTGGTTTTCTGCTATCAGCTTTTCCATATTGCGCCGGATGGTCGATATGCTTTCCGTCAGTTTTTCGATGCGCTCTTCGATAGCTTCGCGATTTTGTGAGTTCTGCATGCCGGCATTGAAGCATTACGTTTCATCACGGTCAACAGCAGAGCCTTATGGAACAAGTCCGGATTCGATGTTGGCCAGCGCCGGGAACCATTCGATCAGCCATGCTGCGATAATGCTGAAGCTGCCGAGGAAAATCATGCCACCCACCAGCATCAACAGTATACCGGAGGTCAGCTCAACGGCACGCAAATGCCGTTTGAAATTCTTCGCCCAGCGCAAAAATGCATCAGTGGCAAGCGCAGCCAGCAGAAACGGTATCGCAAGCCCTGCCGAATAGGTGGACAGCAAGGCAATACCATGCCCAACCTGCCCCTGCGCTCCAGCAACGGCCAGAATCGCACCAAGAATCGGCCCGACACATGGCGTCCAGCCAAACGCAAAGGCTGTACCCAATATTAGCGCTCCAAGGCCGTGTTTGGAATTGACGCTGCCCGTTTCAAAGTGGGCTTCCATCATCAAGAAGGGAATACGGATCAGGCCGGTATAATGCAGGCCAAAGACAAAAATAACTGCACCGGCAATTTTACCCAGCGTGGCCAGGTGCTCCAGCAACCACTGGCCAATCAGTGAAGCAGAAGCGCCGAGTGCAATAAAAACGAGGCTGAATCCGAGCACGAACCATACCGACTGCGCCAGAGCATGCCGGCGGACGGCGTCATCAGCACCCAGGGCATCGTGGCGACGTAATTCATCCACGGAGACACCGGAAATATAGGAGAGGTAGGCAGGCACCAGCGGCAGTACGCAGGGTGAAAGAAATGAAAGCAATCCGGCCAGCAAGGCCCCTGCAAATGTAACCTCAATCATGAACAATTACTCCTGTTATGCTGGCGTATGTCCCTTGCCTGCTTCTTTGGTCTGATATCAGGCTGCGTGGCTTACAGGGGATACCTGTATTTTGCCTAGCCGAATATTGTTTCATCCTTTATCCATGCTGCATAGCTTGCCGAAGCGCTGGCATCCAGACATATGATTTCCGGAAGGTCATAAGGGTGATACTGCTCAAGCCAGCTTATCACCGCAGCCTTGCCAGCTACTGTGGTCTTGATGCTCAAATAATATTCATCGGCCAGATTGATCTTACCCTGCCAACGATAGCAGCTTGTGCCACGGGCTGCTATTTGTACACATGCGGCCAGTTTTTTTTGGATCATACACTCAGCAAGCCGTTTTGCCGTGGTTTCGTCATCCACGCTGGTACAAATGA
The DNA here is from genome assembly GCA_046756985.1 of Mariprofundaceae bacterium. GTDB lineage: Bacteria > Pseudomonadota > Zetaproteobacteria > Mariprofundales > Mariprofundaceae > JBHHXG01. The sequence goes on from JBHHXG010000054.1 coordinate 3,611, forward strand.
TGGCCAGATGATGCTGCATGGCGGCATTCTACAGGGAATGCACGGTCGGGGGAATATATGGGCTTGAGCCCGATGCGCAGGCCTGTTAGGAATCAGAGACTGATGATCAGGGAGTGCAAACATGTCTGAAGCCATTACATCTGTTTTGGATGAAAAACGGTCTTTCGCACCACCAGTGTCGGAAGACGCCCGTTTTACGAGTCTTGAGGATTACCGGGTATTGCGCAAACAGTTCGACAATGACTTCGATGGCACATGGGCCGGGCTGGCAAAAGAGAATCTGAGTTGGAACAAGCCGTTTCTGCGGGTGCTAAATCGTGATCATGCGCCTTTCTTTCGCTGGTTCGATGATGGTGAACTGAACGTGACCGAAAACTGTCTGGACCGGCATGTGAAAGCAGGGCTCGCCGAGCGGACAGCTATCATCTGGGAAGGGGAGCCGGGTGAAGTGCGCAGGATCACCTACCGGGAATTGCTGGACGAGGTTTGCCGGGCAGCAAACGCCATGAAGGAACTGGGCATTGAGAAAGGTGACCGCGTGGTGATCTACATGCCGATGATTCCAGAGGCAGCTATAGCGATGCTGGCCTGTGCACGCATCGGGGCAACACATTCAGTGGTGTTTGGGGCCTTTTCGGCGCAAGCTCTGCGTGAGCGCATCGAGGATGCAGGCGCGAAGCTGGTTATTACTGCTGATGGCGGTCATCGACGCGGGGCCGTGCATGCGCTGAAGCCCAATGTTGATATAGCATTGGCAGCTGGGTGCAAAACAACCAGGCATGTTCTGGTCGTCCGCCATGGTAATAATGACGTGGGCTGGAAGGATGACCGCGATTTGGACTGGCATCAGGCGACAAAAATGCAAAAGGCCGTCTGCGATCCCGTTTCTCTGCCTGCAGAGCACCCCTTATTTATTCTTTATACATCCGGCTCGACCGGCAAACCCAAAGGTATTGTGCATACAACGGCCGGTTATCTTTTGTGGGCGCGGCTGACGATGCTGTGGGCATTTGATTTTCGTCCGCAGACGGACGTATTCTGGTGCACGGCAGATATCGGCTGGATTACCGGGCATACCTATTCTGTTTATGGGCCACTGGCATGTGGTGGTACAACCTTAATGTATGAAGGCGTTCCAACTTATCCGGATCCAGGCCGGTTGTGGAAGATATGTGCCGACCATGGTGTGACAATATTTTATACCGCACCGACAGCGATTCGCGCATTGATCAAGGCGGGTGATGAATGGCCCGCCAGGCATGATCTTTCAGCTCTGCGTGTGCTGGGCACAGTCGGAGAGCCGATCAATCCGGAGGCATGGATATGGTACCATGAAGTCATTGGCGGTGGGCGCTGTCCGATTGTTGATACCTGGTGGCAGACCGAAACAGGGGGTCATATGATCACACCGCTACCTTTTGCCACACCAATCAAGCCGGGTTCGGCGACATTACCATTGCCAGGTATTTATGCCGAAGTTGTAGACAGTGATGGTAAGCCGATGCCCTGGCAGGACGGTGGCTTGCTTGCCATTATCCGACCCTGGCCATCGATGCTGCGCGGAATATGGGGTGATGACGAACGTTTTGCTGAAACCTACTGGAAGAAATTTAATGGCCGGTATTACTTTGCCGGTGATGGTGCACGGCGTGATGAGGACGGCTATTTCTGGATCATGGGCCGTGTCGATGATGTGCTGAATGTGTCCGGTCACAGGCTTGGCACGATGGAGATCGAATCGGCGCTGGTTTCACATGAGGCCGTTGCCGAAGCAGCGGTCGTCGGGCGGCCGGATGAAATCAAGGGAGAGGCCATTTGCGCCTTTGTCGTGCTGAAACAGGATGCTAATGCTGACCTGAAAAAAGTATTACGGGAGCATGTGGCCAAGGAGATTGGCCCGATCGCCAAGCCGGATGCCATCCGCTTTGCAAATGGTCTGCCAAAAACACGTTCCGGAAAAATCATGCGGCGGCTGTTACGCGACATTGCCGCCGGCCGGGAAATCAAACAGGACATCTCCACCCTTGAGGACCAGTCGGTGATCCGGCAGTTGCAAGGGAAGCTCTGAACAAGCCCAGACGGGTAATCTGAAATGATTCTTCAAGACATGACGATTCTTGCCATACGGACACCTCAGACATGAAACACAAGCATATTTTTCGCCATCCGGTAGGTACGATGCCAACCCATGCGCGATGGTATCTGGCTGGCATCAGCATGCTGGCGTTGCTGCTGGTAGCCGTGCATTTCGCGATTCAGGTACATGCCCAGCAGGAGGCGCGGCGTATGGTGATGCAATGGATGCAGCAGTCTGGCGCATCAGTCGAATGGGTGCGTTATCGGCTGCTGCGCAGTGTGCTGACACTTGAAAATGTGAGCATGGAGCGGGATGACAATGCCATCGTCATGGGGAAAGTATTTTTACACGGCAACCTGCATTCATTGATGGATCGTTCGCCACATGTCACCAGCGTGGAAATATCCGGTGCTGAAATGCATCTGAATGCTGCGCTTATGAAGCAGTTTCTGCAGGGAGGCGCATGGGATGGCGAGGATGTTTTTCAGCAGGTATGGGCTTCAGCGCAGTCACTGGTTTTGCATAAGGGGCGCATTTATCTGCAACGCGCCGGTGAAGATCAGAGTTCACTGGTGCTGGAACAGGTCGAGACGCTTTTTTCCGGCATATCACAGCAGCGCAACATCAAGGCACAAGCCCGGTGGCATGGCGCACCATTACAACTGGACATGAATGCGCGTGCAGGGGCGGAGGGGCCATCACAGGTGCAGGGGCAGATACACTGGAAGGATGTGGATGGAGCCAATGTTGCGGAGGCATTCGACTTGGAACCGCTTCACGGAAGGCTGGCAGGCAAGATGCAATGGCATGCAGCCATGGCCGCATCGGGTAATGGACCAGGATATGAAATCAATGGCCATGTCCGTCTGTTGCAGGCAGATACAGAGAGACCCGATGGTGTGGCTGCTGCTGAGGCGGAGGTGACACTGAAAGGCTGGATGAATTCAGCAGCGTGGCAACTGAATACGCAGGTAAAAAACTGGCCTGTCGGGCTATGGCGTCGGTATGCACCTGTATGGTATGGGCATCGCTTGGTGGCGGGTGTATTTGATGGTGAGGTGACATGGCGGGGTGCGCTGGAGTCTGATGCATGGTCGGCCGGATGTGCAAAAGGAGCTTTTCGAGATCTCCGCTATCAGCCCGAAACAGAAGCCATACAGGATGTGCGGCAGTCCGGGTGGTATATTGGCCGTTTGCAGCTGGCAGATGCCAGCCTTCAGATGCCCTCCCGGCGCTTTTCAGCTGCACAAGCGCATATGGTAGATGCCAGCCTGCGATTCACCCCGGGAGATGGGGCAGAGTCGTCTGAGGCGCCATGGCAGCTTGCTGTGGAAGAAGGCTCATTTGAGCGACTGCGGTTGAGCGTTGCCGTCAACAATAGTCAGGATGTGTTTCAGATGCCGCCCATGCAGGGTAAGGCGGTATGGCGCGGTGACGGGCATGTTGAATTCGACCTGCAATCCGGGGCTATGGTGAATGAGAGCAGAAGTGATGAGGCGGTGTGGGCGCTTCACGGTCAGGGCAAGATGCCGGCAGGTCAGCCGGCCAGTCTTGTCATGTATCTGCTGGCCGAAGATGTGCCGCTGGTACAGGTACGCCCCCTGATTCCAGGGCTGTCAGGTGGGCAGCAAGGCTCGGCAGTGGAGTTGGCTGGGCTGGCGAAACTTGATCTTGCGGTGCATGTCCGTGAATCCATGTGGCAACTCAAGGGGCATATCAGTGCCTCAGATATCCGCCTGGCACACGCGGCGACTGAATGGTGGGCAGAGCAACTGGATGTCGAAATCGCACAGGCTGGTATGGGCCTGTCCGAACAGCTGCTCAGTCAGCTTGAAGTGCAGGGATGGCGATACATTACGGCGCTACGGCCGCTATCTGGCGAATCTGGTGAAACGGCGACGGACACATTCGGGTCACAGTGGCTGGCCGGCCTGCAAGACGGGCGCTGGGGACTGGAGCGCATTCGCCTGGAGGACGGCAGCATCAGTGTCGGTCGGGCGGATGTGGTGTGGATGGATGATATTTCCATCCACATGGACGGGTCTCGGCAGGGCCGCAAGGCCAAAATGCAGATGCAGGCCAGACTGAATGGTGGCAGCGTGCACGTATCCGGCAGTCTGGACATGCGGGGTGAAGCGCTGCGGATTAGCCTGAATGGGAAGGTTCGTGATGCCCTGCCGTTCTTTGTTGGTGACTGGCTGTCGCTATCCGGCGCGCCACGCATTATCAGGGGGCGTTTGTCTGCTGATTTCTCGCTTGAGGATGTCCCACAAGGTGGTTACCGCGCCAAAGCAGATTTTTACCTGCGCCGGGGTTTGTTGGAATCAGGCGTATTTGTAAACGACCCGCTGCTGCCACGCATCGGTTTTGGCATGCACGAGGTGTTTACCCGCCTTTCCGGCGACAAAGATATATTGTCCCTGAACGTTTCCCATTCAGGAGACTGGCAGAAGACGCCGCTTAACTGGGCGCGTATAGGCGAAGCGTTTCTAAGTGCTATTCGAGAGGCTTCCCAAAAAACCATTTCACCAGTGACGGTGAAAAAGACCACTCCTGCGGCTGAATCGCAAATACGCATGCATGACCGCGACCAGCTATCGCATAATGAGCGCACCCGTTTGCGCAAGGTATGGCGGGAGACGGCCAGGCACAAGCAATGGGTCATCGACCTTGTACCGCAATTCAGCCAGCAGGAAATTGATATGGCATTGACCCAGCGTGTTCGTTATACGCAGGAACTGATCGAGGCATTCATGTCAAAACGGGGTATCGGGCGCGCCCGCCTGTTTCCCATCTGGCCAACATCCGAGCATCGGACAGGGGAATCCAATGGCATTCGGGTCAGGGCGGGGCCTGCTTACTAAATACAGCAAAGGCGGTTTTGTTTTCCGCCTGCTCATATTAGTCTGCGACCGTTTTTTCTGTGGGGTTACTATGACTGTTCGCACACGTTTTGCACCGTCACCGACCGGTATGTTGCATATTGGAGGCGCCCGGACCGCGCTGTTTTCCTGGTTGTATGCCCGCCACCATGGCGGCCAGTTTTTGCTGCGTATTGAAGACACAGATCGCGAACGATCGACTGACGAGGCCACACAGGTGATTCTGGATGGACTGAAATGGCTGGGTTTGGACTGGGATTCGGAGCCAGTATACCAGTTTCAAAGGCAGGCTGACCATGTTCTCGCCGCCGAGCAGCTGATTGATGAAGGCCATGCCTATCGCTGTTATTGCAGCAGACAAGAGTTGGATGCCATGCGCGAGGAACAACGCGCACGGGGTGAAAAGCCCAAATATGATGGTCGTTGCCGGCATCGCTCCGACCGACCGGAAAATAAGCCTTATGTTGTGCGATTCCGTTCTCCCGATGAGGGCGAAACGATTGTGCGGGATATCGTACTTGGCGATGTAACCTTCAACAATGCCGAACTGGATGACCTGATCATTCTCCGTTCAGATGGTACGCCGACATACAATCTGGCGGTCGTTGCAGATGATGCCGCCATGGGCATTACGCATGTTGTACGCGGCTCCGACCATCTGAACAATACGCCGCGCCAGATCCAGCTTTATGAGGCGCTGGGGCTGCCGGTGCCCCGATTTGCCCATATTCCGCTGATTCATGGCCCGGATGGCGCCAAGATGAGCAAGCGTCACGGGGCAGTGGCCATCACGGAGTATCGTGAAGCCGGCTATTTACCCGATGCCATGGTCAATTATTTGGCACGGCTTGGCTGGTCACATGGCGATGAAGAAGTGTTCTCACGCCAGCAACTGAATGAGCTGTTTGATCTGGCTCAGGTCGGCAAGACCGCAGCCCGTTTCGATCAGGACAAGCTGGACTGGCTGAATGCATACTGGCTGCGTGAATCCACGCCCGAGTCGCTGGCCGCGGTGGTCAAACGCCTGTTGGGCACGGATGTATCGAACGGACCCGACCTTGCGCGGGTGATTGCATCGTTGCAGGAGCGCTCGAAAAACCTTGTCGAACTGGCTGAAGGCGCACGATTTTTCTATGTAGCGCCGACAGAATATGCTGAAAAAGCGGTAAAAAAGAATTTCAAGGATGGCACATGGCCCTTGCTGGATGCATTTATCCAACAGGCTGAGGCCTTGCCCGAATGGACGGCAGAAACGGTTCACGGGCTTATTGCGGAAATATGTGAGGCCGACGGCGTGAATATGGGCAAGCTGGCACAACCGATCCGGATTCTCGTATCCGGAGGTCCTGTTTCCCCACCCATCGATCAGACGCTGGTGCTGCTCGGGAGAGATGAATCACTGGGCCGCCTCAGCGCCGGTATCAAGAGACTGCGCAACTGAGGTCATCCAAATCCTACCCATAAGCAGGCTGATTTCTGACAACACTTGAGTTCGGCCGTCTCGAATGTATGATGCGCCTCCTTTGCCGGTGTAGCTCAGTTGGTAGAGCAGCTGATTTGTAATCAGCTGGCCGGGGGTTCGAGTCCTCTCACCGGCTCCAGTCTGGGCGCACTTTGTAATGCGTGGTTGACACTGTGCGCCAAAACCGCAGAATCGCGCGCCCTTCAGGCAGGAGCGGCTTGGATGGCGGGCAGATAATGGAGAGGTTCCCGAGTGGTTAAAGGGGGCAGACTGTAAATCTGCTGGCTTAGCCTACGTTGGTTCGAATCCAACCCTCTCCACCAGCTTGATGTTTGAGCCATTTTGGGTTGCGCGGGTGTAGTTCAACGGTAGAACCCCAGCCTTCCAAGCTGGTGGTACGGGTTCGATTCCCGTCACCCGCTCCAGCTTGGGCCACGGTATGTGGTAGAGTGCCCAGATAGCTCAGGGGTAGAGCACATCCTTGGTAAGGATGAGGTCGCGGGTTCAATTCCCGCTCTGGGCTCCAGGTTTTGATGTGACTTTTAATACGGGTTACATCGCAGAGTGTACAAAAATGGAATGGAGATAGGTCATGTCTAAGGAAAAGTTTGAGCGCACGAAGCCGCATGTAAACATTGGCACGAT
>JBHHXG010000055.1:0-10607 GCA_046756985.1 Mariprofundaceae bacterium
GCCTCCAGCACTTCGTCGCGGGGCAGTTGTTTTGGCGCAGGCTCGAGCATGTCTGCAGCGTGGTGTCCGATGGGTACATACCAGCCTTCGCCGGGCCTTGTTGAAAAGGACAGGCCAACCAGTTCAGCGTCATGACAGGCAAGCGATATCGTTTCCGTATCCACTGCGATGAGATCGGCCGACTTGAGCGCAGCCACTAATTGTTTCAGCGCGACTTCATTGTCCACAAGTCTGTCATTGCGCTGGTCATACGTAATTTCCTGATTGCCGGCTGTGGCATTTTCTTTTGTTGGCTGTCCGCTGAATTCTTCCAGCAGTCGTTTGAACTCAAGTTCGGAGAATATTTTGGCAAGTTTCTTGCGGTCGGGAGGCTGGGCGGCCAGTTCATCGAGCAGCTTGCCGACAGGAGCCTGTTCGTTTAGTGCCACCAAGCGGTAGGACAGGCGTGCATCATCTGCATAGTTGACCAGATTCGCGCGGCGTTTTTTCTGTTTGATCTCCGGTGCATGCGCCAGCACGCCTTCAAGGTCGCCATATGTACCAAGCAATTCTACCGCGATTTTCGGCCCGATGCCGGGCACGCCCGGAATGTTGTCGGATGAATCACCGGCAAGTGACAGCAGATCATGAATGCGCTCCGGTTCCACACCCCATTTTTCCTTTACGGCAGCTGCATCGTATTCCACATTCTTCATCGTATCGAGCATATGCACGTGCTTGCCTACAAGCTGCATCAGATCCTTGTCCGATGAGACGATGGTGACTTTCCAGTTTTTAGATTCCGCCTGCCGGGCCAATGTGGCGATGACGTCGTCAGCTTCGAAATGATCGAGACAGATCAACGGGAAACGGAAGGCTTCGGTTACTTCGAAGACATGCGGCCATTGCACGGCCAGATCTTCCGGCATGGGTGGGCGATGCGCCTTGTATTCGGGGTAAATATCGTTGCGGAAAGTACTGCCCTTCGGATCAAAGGCGACGGCGATATGGGTGGGCTTTAGCCTGTCCAGCACGCTTCTGAGCATCTGTACATAACCAAAAACGGCATTGGTCGGCTTACCCTTCGAATTAGTGAGTTGACGGATGGCATGAAAGGCGCGGAACACATAATTGGGTCCGTCGATCAGTACGAGATGGGGCATCGTAACTTTCCCTTTAGCCCCGGGTAAGGACCCATGTGTCGTCGGTGGAAAGGTCGGCGTTGAAAGCATAATCGTCATGGCCAAAGCTCTTGATAGCCTCGGGGTCAGAAAGGTGGTTTTCGATGATATAACGGCTCATCAGGCCACGCGCCCGTTTGGCATGGATACCAACCACTTTATAGCTATCACCCTTTCTTTCTTTGAACACCGGCGTGATGATACGGCCATTCAACTGCTTTGGCTGAATCGCTCTGAAATACTCATGGGATGCAAGATTGATTAATACATCGTCGCCCTGGGCTTCAAGAGCCTTGTTCAGGGATGCCGTGATCATCGGTCCCCAGAAATCATACAGGTTTCTCCCCCGATCAGTGGCCAGGCTGGTTCCCATCTCCAGGCGGTAAGGTTGCATCAGGTCCAGCGGCCGCAACAGTCCATACAGGCCGGATAGAATGCGCAGATGCTGTTGCGCGAAGTCCAGATCGCCTTCATGCAGTGAGTCGGCATCGAGCCCCTGATAGACATCGCCTCTGAAGGTAAATATCGCCTGCCTGGCATTATCCGGGGCGAATGGCGTGTGCCAGCACTGGTAGCGATCCACATTTAAATCAGCAAGTTTCAGGCTGATGTTCATCAGGTTCGCGATTTCAAAGCTGTCCATATTCCGTAATATCTCAATCAACACCTGTGACTGCTCTAAAAAGTCTGGTTGCGTGAATGACGGGCTCTGAAGCGGGTGTTCAAAATCAAGCTTCTTGGCAGGTGAAATTACAATCAGCACGCATGGCTCTCCTGTTCTTGAGGAATGGGACAGCTGAGCATAGCTGCGGCGGGTTTTCGTTACCAGTTGCTATGGCACGCGCACAGTCATTTTCAGCTGCTTTCATGTATTGGCGACATAGAAGTATGGCCGGGTCTCTTGTCATTTTTGTTGCGCGGTGCCATCTTTACTTGCATGGCAGACACTGGGGCGGCACTCGACGAAAGGTGGATGAAGCGAGCGATTCAGCTCGCCAAGAAGGGAATCGGAACAACGCATCCGAATCCACGTGTTGGCGCCGTCATCGTAAACAATGCCGTTGTCGCCGCTGAAGGCTGGCATCAAAGTCCCGGCGATCTTCATGCCGAGGCCGTTGCGATGGAAAAGGCCGGCCATGCAGCACGGGGGGGGACGCTTTATGTCACCCTGGAGCCTTGTGCAGCACGTGGCCGCACACCTGCCTGTACCGACGCCATACTAAGGGCCGGCATCCGGAGAGTTGTTTTCGCATCATCTGATCCGAACCCGAAAATGGCCGGCGGCGGTTCGATTCTCGAAAACTATGGTGTGGAAGTGCAGGCCGGATGCATGAAAAAAGAGGCAGATGAGCTGAACCGGCCCTTTTTTCACTATATTCGTACAGGCAGACCATATATCACGGCCAAGGCGGCCATTTCGCTGGATGGAAAACTGGCAACGCATAAGCGGCATTCACAATGGATTTCAGGTGAGCAGGCACGTAAGCATGCGCACAAGCTCAGAGGGGAAAGCGACGCCATCATCATTGGCGCCGGAACATTGTTGCATGACAATCCATCTCTGACGGTGCGAGATGCGAAAGTGCTGGGTAAGGCCCCCCTGCGTGTGGTGCTGTGTTTTGAAACTCCGCCATTCCAACCTGACTGCAAATTACTGGATGATAGTGCACCTACGAGGTTTTACGTACGCAGCCTGAACGATCATACGCCAAAATGGCGTGATGCGGGCATTCAGGTTGGCCGGGCGAGCAGCCTGGCCGGCGTGCTCAAGCATCTGGCCGGAGACGGGTGCCTTGATATTTTGCTTGAAGGCGGCGGCCAGTTGCATGGCGCCTTTCTCGAAGCCGGATTTAGCGATGAATTGGTGCTATATCAGGCACCTATTCTCATCGGCGGTTCGGATGCCATCAATCTGTGGCATGGCACAGGCGCAGAGCGCGTCGACCGTGCAATCACGCTGGATAATGTTATCCGCCGCAAACTCGGCGAAGACCAGATGATCAGGGGAAAGATTATTTACCCGGATTCCTGACATAAAATAATAATGAATATGGCATGCCAGAACTGAGACAGATTCCACTGTTGTTTCCCGCAGGCGGTTTTGTCATTGGTCTGGCAATCGCTCGGGTGGAGGCACTCCATATATATGCCTCCATCGGACTGGCCTTGGTCCTGATGGTGTTGTTTGGAGTCAGGATCATGCGCGGCTTTTCTGTTGCCCTGATCATGGGCCTTCTCTGGGGTGGCATCAGTCTGTTCTGGGATGCCCGCCAGATTGCCGTTGAAGACACATGGTTGCATGGGCCGACAATGGTTACGGCCAGGGTTGAATCAGTCCAGAGCACATCTTCCTATACGCGATTGCGATTGACGCAAATACTGCGTCATGACGGAGCCTCGCTTGCCGGCAAGGCAGATTTGTATATCTACGATACTTCTGCATCTGGATTTCGGGTCGGTAATGTTATTTCTGCAACAGCACGCTGGCATACGCCTCGCAATCGGCTGAACCCCGGTGGGTTCGATTATCAGGCCTATTGTTTTGACCGCCACATTGCCCTGATCGGCAGTGCGCGCAGCACAGTAAATGTGATGGATTCGGATGTAAGCCTGCTGGAAGACTGGCGGCAGGACATTCGCAATGCACTGACTGGCCTGCCGGATGCCAGAGGTGGGATTATCAGAGCTCTTTTGCTTGCTGATCGCAGCCATATTCCCATTGATGTCGAAGAGGCCTTCGCCGCCAGTGGCGCTGCCCATTTGCTGGCAATTTCCGGCCTGCATGTCGGTATGGCGGCTGGCTGGCTGTTTGTCCTGTGCTGGTGCTTGCTGACGTGCCGGGAAGCATGGATTGTGAATCTCCCGGTGCGCGCGATCTGTCTGCTTGCGGGTGTGTTTGCCGCCGGATTTTATGCCACGCTTGCCGGCTGGCCGTTGCCCGCCCAACGGGCGGTGCTGATGCTTGCCGCCGCTGCGCTTGCATGGTGGCTGCAGGCAAGGGTGTCACCATTAAACAGCATGTGCGCAGCATTGATTCTGATCCTGTGCATTGATCCGCAGGCAGTGACATCGATTTCTCTGTGGATGTCTTTTCTTGCTACATCGGCACTACTGCTATGGGCCGGTGGCAGCAATTGGTCCGGAAAGTGGCGACTCGAAATATGGCAAATCGGAGCATGGCTTAAGGCGCTGTTCTGGGTCAGTGCTATTGCAACACTGGCGACCCTGCCGCTGGTTGCCGACGTATTTGGCCGTTTGCCGGTCTACAGCCTGCTGGCGAATATATTGCTGGTGCCGCTGTATGGCCTGCTTGTGCTGCCACTGGCCCTGCTGGGAGAGATCGCTGCCATTTCCGGCCTGTACGAGGGGACGGAAATGCTGCTGCGATACTCAGGAGCGGCCGTGGCGTGGGGGAATCAGTTTCTGTTGTGGCTGCATCATTATCCATTGGGCAATGTGTGGATTCCGGATGTGCCTTTGTGGGCGGGTCTGGCTTACGTCTTCGGTATGATGATTGCCGGTCTGTTGTTATGGAAAGGGCAGCGCTTTCAGGCGGCAATTTGTACTGCATCGGTGCTGGCTCTTTATGCTGGCCTGACAGTATTCGAGACTGACCGAGGCCATCCCGAGTGGGTTGTATGGGATGTGGGTCAGGGGGCGGCATCCAGCCTGTTGTTGCCTGATAACAAGGTGATGGTGGTGGACGTTCCTGGCCGACGCGGCAGCCGCTTTAATGGCGGCACGTCGGTGGCAGCAGGTCTGCGTGCGCTTGGCGCTACACATGTGGATGTGCTGGTGCTGAGCCATGCCCAGTCCGATCATATGGGCGGGGCGTTGCGGCTGCTGGACAGGGTCAACCATATCGAAGAGTTGTGGCTTTCCGAGGTTCCCCAGAATCATGCCGATATACGAATTCAGCAGCTTGTACAGCGAATCCGGCGGCAGGGCGGGAAGGTGCGCTGGCTGGCGCAAGGACGGCAGTTGCGATTTGGTGATGCCTTGATTCGGGTGCTGTGGCCGCCCGGCGGATATGCGCCGGCAAATGATAACAATGATTCACTGGTGCTTTCGGTCAGGTTGGCGAACGGTTTCCATCTTCTGATGCCGGGCGATATCGAAGCAGATGTGGAGCGCCGTCTGTTGCATGACGGGCTTGATGCACATGACGCCATACTGGTTCCACATCACGGCAGCCGGACATCCAGCACGCCTGCGCTGGTTCGGCAGGTGAATCCAGCGATGGCTATCATGCAGACTGGATATGAAAACCGCTATGGTTTCCCAAAACCTGATATTGTGGCACGGTACAGAAAAGCGGGCGCTGCAGTATGGAACAGTGTGGCTGGGGCTGTCCATGTGCGCTGGGCTGGCTCGGAAGCTTCCATTACGGCTGCGCCGGAAGTTCGACAGTTCCAATCCGAGAGGGCTACGAAGCGGGAATACGCATTGCAGTGGTGGCAGTCACACCTATAATCAGCCGGATTCATCAGCAGGTCTGTACCAGCCAAGCTGATCAGAACGGAGGCACTTGTGTTTGAGTTTATCCATCAGGGCGGCCTGGTCATGTATGTCATACTGGGCGCGTCCATTCTGGCATTGACCATCATCTTTGAGCGCAGCTGGAGTCTGCGCCGCTCGGTTGTTATTCCGATAAAAGATGTAGAAGCCATTGAAACTGCGGTGCGTGCGAATGATGTGGACGGCGCCATGCAGGTTTGCCGTGCCAATAATACGGCAATGAGCAGAATATTGTGGGTGGCATTGAAAAACCGCGGCGTGAAACGCGGCGTGATGAAGGAGATTCTTGAGGAAACCGGTCGCCAGGAAGTTGCCCATCTCGAACGCTTTATTGGTGTGCTCGGCGTGATTGCGGCGATTGCACCACTCTTAGGCCTGCTGGGCACGGTGATTGGCATGATTGAAGTATTTCAGCAGATATCGCTGCAGGGTGTTGGCAAGGCCGATGTGTTGGCAGGCGGTATTTCCAAGGCATTGAATACGACGGCGGCAGGCCTTTCGATTGCCATTCCAGCGTTGGTGGCATATCGGTTGTTTGACGCCAAGGTCAACCATTTTGTCATTGAAATCGAGCAGCATGCGCTTCGTTTCGTGGAGTTGCTTATGGGCGAACGCTGATGCGCCTGCGCGAGCGCAAAAAGGCGGACTATATGGTGGATATTACGCCATTGGTGGATGTTGTTTTCCTGATGCTGATTTTCTTCATGGTTTCAACCAGTTTTAAGGTTTCGACCAGCCTGAAACTGGAGTTGCCTGCCAGCAAATCGCAGATGCAGGCACAGGAAGCCAAAGAGGTTACGATCAGCATTGACGAGGGGGGGCAGCTGTATGTTCAGGACGAGCCCGTCAAAGACGGTGAATTAAGGCGGCGTATTCTCAATATCAGCAAGGGTGACCCGAATATGCGTGTTGTGCTTCGCGCCGATGCCGATGCCCGCCATAAACGCGTCGTCTATGTGCTGGATACGGTGCGTGGTCTGGGTATGGGGAAGGTCGGCATTGCCACCATTCCTTCCAGCGAAAATGCCGGAGCTGCGAGTCGCTGATGCGCGTCGTGCAGAAGTTTGGCGGCACCTCGGTGGGTAGTCTGGAGCGTATTTGCAAGACCGCTGATCTTGTTGAAGCTTCGCTGAATGAGGGACATGAAACGGCGGTTGTCGTCTCCGCCATGAGCGGTGAAACCAACCGGTTACTCAATCTAGCGCACGAACTGGATGAAACCCCTTATCCGCGTGAAAAGGATGCGCTGGTGGCTACCGGAGAGCAGGTCAGCGCGGCGCTGCTAGCCATCGAATTGCGCAAACGGGGGGCTGCCGCCTATTCGTATAATGGTCCGCAAGCCGGCTTCAGAACTGATAGTAGCCATGCCAGAGCGCGAATTCGCAATATAGAAAGCGCCCATTTGATCCAGCATATGCAGCAGGGAGAGGTGCCGGTTGTAGCGGGTTTTCAGGGTGCGGATGAGCATGGCAATATCACCACATTGGGGCGGGGTGGGTCGGACACGTCGGCCGTTGCACTGGCGATTGCAATCAAGGCGGATGTTTGCGATATCTATACCGATGTGGATGGGGTGTATACGACAGACCCGCGTATTGCACCACAGGCGAGCAAGATCAAACGCATCAGCTATGAAGAAATGCTGGAGTTTGCATCGCTGGGAGCCAGGGTGTTGCAAACCCGCAGTGTGGAGTTGGCCATGCGTTATGGCATGCCGATTCATCTGCGCTCCGCCTTTGAGCCGGTAACGGGCACGATGGTCGTAGAAGAGGAAGACAATATGGAACGAGCAGCAATTTCGGGCGTGGCCTACAACCGCGATGAGGCCAAAATCACGATACTTGGTATTCCGGATCATCCCGGCATTGCCGCCGGTGTGTTCGGCCCGGTAGCCGATGCCGGAATCAATGTTGATGTCATTGTACAGAACGTCAGTGAACAGGGACATACGGATATAACATTTACGGTACCGCGCAGCGACTATCAGGCCACAATGGATATCATGCAGGGTATTCGCCAGCAGATGGAAGCGCGTGATGTGCAGGGTGATGATACCGTGGCCAAGGTTTCCATTATTGGCGTGGGCATGCGTTCGCATGCCGGTGTAGCCAAGCAGATGTTCAAGGTGTTGGCGCAGGAAGGCATCAATATTCAGATGATTACAACCAGTGAGATCAAGGTCACTGTAGTTGTTGAGGAAAAATATGTGGAACTGGCGGTACGCACCCTGCATGCAGCGTTTGGGCTGGATGATGCCGAAAGGGATACCGCGTAGTCAGGAAACAAGCTATCCGCAGGGCTAACGCATTATTCCGGGGCTTCCCTGTATTCATTTATATAACTAAATACTTGCGTTGATATTGATAATGGTTATCATTTACATCTATGTTGCGATTAACGACACAACGCCAGGCCATTCTTGATCTGATTAATACCTCGAACCGACATTGGGATGCCGAGGAACTGTCGCGTGCACTTGCAGATGCCGGTCAGTCCATTGGTATAGCTACGGCGTATCGTGGTCTGGCGGCGCTGGAGGCCGAGGGGCTCATTGCGAGTGTACAGCTTGCGGATAAAAAGCGTTATGAGCGCGCCGACAAGGCACACCACGATCATATGGTGTGCACGCTTTGTGGCGGCATCGAAGAATTTACGCAACCACAGATTGAGCAATTACAGGAAGCCATGGCAAAGAAAAAGTCCTTTGTCATGACCGGGCACCAGTTGGTAATTTTCGGGCACTGTGCCCGCTGTTCTGCAAAATAAAGGCTTTATATTACAGGAGCTGGAGTTGGTTTCTTCCCTGATTATTGTGTTTAGAGAAATGCTGGAAATGGCACTGGTGCTGGGTATTCTGCTTGCAGCTACCAAAGGTATGCCGGGCACACGGCGCTGGATAGGAGGTGGCACGATTGCCGGGCTGGCAGGCGCGGTGATGGTTGCCCTGATGGCTGATGTAATCGAACAAGCAGCTGCCGGTATCGGTGAACGCATCTTTAACGCCGCCGTGCTGGCGGTCGCAGCCACTCTGATTGCCTGGACTGTTATCTGGATGACCCAGCACGGACGGGAGATGGCTGCGCGCATGCAGTATATCGGTCGTTCGGTATCTGAAGGGGAGTTGCCACACACAGCTCTTGCCGTCGTAGCATCTGCAGCCGTGATGCGCGAGGGTTCAGAGGCCGTGCTGTTCCTGTTCGGCGCTGCCAAAGCCGGACACGGCGATGCTATTTCCATGTTAATAGGTGGAAGCATGGGCGTGGTGCTGGGCGCTGCAATCGGATATGCCATTTATCGCGGACTGCTACGCATTCCCACAAGGTATTTGTTCCAGGTGATTGGCTGGTTGCTGATTCTGCTGGCGGCGGGTATGGCTTCGCAGGCAGCCGGACATCTGGTGAAAGGCGGTGTTTTGCCAGCACTGGTGCAGCCGCTCTGGGATTCATCCGCCTGGTTGCCGCGTTCAGAGATTCTGGGGCAACTCCTACATGTGCTGGTCGGCTATGATGACAAACCAAGCGGCATGCAATTTCTAATTTTTATAGCGGCCTTTGTTGTAATTGTCATCTGGCAGCGCCAGGTTCAGGCGAAGCTGCTGCATACAGCTACGCCGCCACCTGCCTAAAGTAGGCTTATTCCAGCCAGACTCAATAATGCCATGGGTAAAAGGCCGATGATCAGCCACCCTCGTGCCGAAGGTGTTGCAAAGGCCAGTCCCATGCCGAGTTTCACAATTGAATTGGCGGCACAGGCAAGCAGAATGGCCTGAGCTGCCAAAGCGGCGGTAAGATGTGCGCGGCTCATTTCACTGACCGACAGTGTAATGGCATCGACATCACTTAAACCGGAAAGGGCTGCGACGGTCATAATTCCACCTTCACCGAAGTTGGTCTGCGCCATATGTGCAAAAAAGACGACCAGACCATAAAAAACGCCAAAGGCCAATGCCATGCGCATGGAAAGCGGGTTCATTTCCGGTTGATAGTGTCTGGAGGCATGCTGTTTCTTTCCACTTTTTCTCCACAGCAGCCAGACAATGAGCAGAGAATAGGCAGTGACCGTCAGCACCGGAAGAATAAGTGCTGCTGCAATCTGGGGATTAAACAGCAGACTTAGTGCCGCCACGCGTGGAAACATGGTGCCACAGGCCAGGATAATCGCCAGTATGCAGGAACTCTGCATCGCCGGATTGCTGTGGCTGAGGCGGGACATGGACAGCGTGACTGCAGTGCTGGAAGCCAGCCCACCAAGCATGCCGGTCACACTCAACCCGATCCGCTGGCCCATCAGTTTGATAGTGGCATAGCCGGCAAATCCGATGGCAGAAATCAGTACAATCATCAGCCAGATATGTTGCGGGTTAAATGACTCGTAAGGCCCAAAGGCCTCGTTCGGCAGGATGGGCAGAACGACAACGCTTACAATAAGGAATTGAATGGCCTGCCGGATGTCCATTTTGGAGAGTGAATGCGAAAAATGGTGCAATATCTTTTTGAAATGCAGCAGGGCAAAAACAATGACGGCAATAATGGTGGCTTGCAACGTATAGCCAAGGCCGGTCAGGGTACCAAGAATGAAAGTCATCACCAGTACAACTTCGGAAGTAATGCCCTTGTCTGTTTTTTCACCAAGGGTTGTGCGGCGGTAGGAGAGCAAGGCAATCAGGCTGGTAAAGGCCAGTCCCAATGCTACACCCCAGGCCATCAGTGCCTCCGGTAGCCAGGTCAAGAGGTTTCCAGACAGCGATACCAGCGCAAAAGTGCGGATGCCGGCAGCTTCAACATGCTTTTTACGGCCATCGACTTTTCGCTGGCCGTATTCCCTCTCAACGCCGATGAGCAGGCCGATGCCCAGTGCGGCCATAGCCTGTATCAGTAGATCAAGTTGTGCATCCATAAGCCTATTTTAGCAGCAAAGCCATGATTCGTG
>JBHHXG010000056.1:0-10381 GCA_046756985.1 Mariprofundaceae bacterium
GCTTATGCTTTTGCATCCACTATCTATGGCAAGAAAGAAGAGGTCACGCCTTCCTTGACATGAAAAGCGGCATATCTAGCATGCGCAGCCCTTTTGGTTTCAGGAGAAAATAAATGAGTTTCACATATAAACCAAGCCGAATTCGCCGGGCTCGCCGGCATGGTTTCCGAGCCCGCATGGCAACGCGCTCCGGACGCGCAATATTGAACCGTCGACGCGCCAAGGGCCGGAAGCGCCTGTCTGCCTGAGAAACGTTTCCCTCCAGCCCTCCGCTTAAGGACAAAACGTGATTTTGCATCCTTACGGACAGGGAAACGCTTTTCCTGCAAAGGCTTGCGTTTTGTGTATCGGGCCACCCGTACTGGCCATGCCCGCCTGGGCCTTGCCGTTTCAGGCAAATACGGTACGGCCGTACAGCGCAACCGGCTGAAAAGAATGATTCGTGAGGCATTCCGCACTAGCCGGTTCCGTACTCTAAGTGTGGATTTGATAGTCATTCCGCTGGTAAGTGCGACAGAAATGGAAGATGTACATGGGATCATGAAGAAAGCGCTGGAAAAAATAGCCCAGCAGCTGGAGGGGTAAGGATGCGTTGTTTGCTTATCGGGCTTATCCGTTTTTACCAGTTTTGTATTTCCCCTTTTATACCCCCCAGCTGTATTCACATTCCTACCTGCTCTCAATATACGATTGAAGCAGTATCTCGCTGTGGTGCTATGCGGGGACTATGGATGGGGCTGCACCGATTGCTGCGCTGCCACCCCTTTGCCCGCGGGGGCTATGACCCTGTTCCGCCAACACGGGGCCGGGCGATAGAGAATTCAGGAGAGTAAGGCATGGATCAACGGAATATGATTTTGGCTTTTGTGCTGTCGATGGCTGTGCTGTTGGGCTGGGGCCTCTTATTTCCTCCGCCGGCACCTGCGCCGCAAACAGTTGCAGACAACAATCAGTTGAACACACAGGAGGCAGACCCTTTGCCTGATGAAGCTGTCGGACCGGAGCTGAGGCCTGCTGTTTCTGTGCCTGGGCAACCGGTGCCTGCAACAGATCATGCTGTAACAAGCCGTTCTACCGCAGATGGGAAAACAGTTACTCCTGAAGAAACAGTGTTTACCCTGAGTAATGATGTCTTGCAGCTTGAAATCAACCATAAAGGTTGGTTGACGCGCGCAACACTACCTGCCTACAGGCAGTCGCTGGCAGCAACTTCCGAGGCCATTGCCGTGCTTGAAGTGGATGAAAGCCATGCCATGTACGCCAATTCCGGTATTTTGGGCGCCAGGCTGGAGAAGCCATTTACTCTCGTTAAAAAAGCGGCTCATCATATTCTGTTGCGCGGTACGCTGGATAACGGGCACATTTGGCAGCGTGATATTACCCTGTCGCCGGGCTCCTATATGATCGATGTGGAAGACAGAATTCAAAAGGGCGCCGGACTAAAGATGTTCCATCAGGTAGTTGAGCGCCATCCAAACAAGGAAAGCTCAACCTTCTATGAGCATAATGGCCCGGTGGCGTTGCTGGAAGACAAGCTGAAGGAAGTCAGCTATGAAGACTTGGATGAGGCGGGCACCATCCGCAGCTCGGCTATTGGTGGCTGGACGGGCATCATGAACCGTTATTTTATTAGCGCTATTATCGCCAACCGGGATCAGGACTACCCCTATTATTTCAAGGGCGATGGCCGCGCCTATCAGGCCGGCGCCATTGATGATGGCCAGCTTGAAGGCGATACGGCTGTGTTCCGTTCCCGGCTATTCATCGGCCCCAAATCGATTCCCTTACTGGAAACGTTGAATGTTGGTCTTGAACGGTGTGTCGATTTTGGCTGGTTTGCCGTTATTGCCAAGCCGTTACATGAGCTGTTGCTGTGGTTTTACAATTACCTGCCGAATTATGGTTTGTGTATCATCCTGCTGGTATTGCTGATTAAAGCGCTGTTTTTCTGGCCGACGCAGAAGTCCTATCAATCCATGGCCGGAATGCGCAAGCTGCAACCGGAACAGAATCGGCTGAAAGAGTTATATGGCGATGATCGCCAGAAAATGGGCCAGGAGATGATGGCCTTGTACAAGAAACACAAGGTGAATCCATTGGGTGGCTGTTTGCCTATTATCATTCAGATTCCAGTGTTCTTTGCGCTTTATAAGGTGTTGTTGATGTCTATTGAAATGCGCCAGGCTCCCTTTTTCGCATGGATTCATGACCTGTCAGCCCAGGATCCGTATTTTGTTCTGCCGGTACTGATGGGTATTTCCATGTTCGTTCAACAACGACTGAATCCTCAGCCGCCGGATCCGATTCAGGCCAAGGTCATGCAGTTTCTGCCCATCATGTTCACGGTCATGTTTCTGTTTTTCCCGGCCGGACTGGTACTGTACTGGGTGGTCAACAACGTGTTGTCCATTATCCAGCAGCGCGTGGTCATGAAGGGGATGGGTGTCAAGTAATGAAACCATTGCCGCCATTGCGACCCCGCCGGGTCGGGGCGGCATTGGCATCATTCGTATTTCGGGGCCCCGGTCGTTACCCGTTGCGCAGCAGTTATCACCACGGCTGGAAAAGCTAGAGCCCCGCTATGCCCATTTCAGCCATTGGTTGAATGAAAAGGGCGAACAGATTGATGCTGGCCTGAATCTGTATTTTCCCGCTCCACATTCCTATACCGGCGAGGATGTGCTTGAACTGCATTCACATGGCAGCCCCGTGGTGTTGCGTGCCCTGCTGGAGAGGGTCATTGCTCTGGGCTGCATACCTGCAAAGCCGGGCGAGTTTACACACAGGGCTGTAGAAAATGGAAAAATAGATCTGTCACAGGCAGAAGCCGTGGCGGCATGCATTGACGCATTAACCCTCAGAGCAGCACGGCAGGCGCAGCGCCATCTTCAGGGTGAGTTCGGTCGGCAGATTGAAATTTTGATGCAGGCCATCACCGGAGTTGTCGCCCATGTGGAGGCCTGTCTGGACTTTCCTGAAGAAGAGGTTCCACCATTACTGTTTGGGCGGCTGCGGGATGAGGTTCAGCAGCATATCCTTGCTCCGATCCGGCAAAGCCTGGCTACAGCTGCTTTTGGCGAGAGGCTGTTTGACGGCATTTCAGTGGCCATTATCGGCTCGCCGAATGTTGGAAAATCCAGCCTGTTAAATCGCCTGGCCGGTCATGATCGCGCCATTGTGAGCGAAATCCCTGGCACCACGCGGGATGTGCTGGAAGTGGATTTTGAAGTGCAGGGCATTCCCGCACGCCTTGTGGATACGGCCGGCATGCGTACAACGGACGATGTTATTGAGAAGGAAGGCGTACGCCGCGCCAAAAAAGCGGCGTCAGCTGCCGATATTGTTATTTATGTTGCCGATGCATCAAGACTCGACACATGGAAACCACAGGGCAGCCCCCATATCTTGCTGATGAATAAATCCGATTTGCTCGCTGATGAAGCCACCATATCGGAAGGCTATATCCCAGTGTGTGCGCTTAGCGGCGCAGGCATGGACAGGATGCAGGAAGCGTTGGCTGTCCATATGTGCGCCATGCCCGCGGCTGAAGAGGGCGTCCTGGTGACAAGACAGCGTCACCGCCAGGCACTGGAGCAGGCACAGGCACATATTATGAAAGGACTCACCCTGCTCGGGCCAGAAGATCAGCTTGAGCTTGTGGCGTTAGAATGGCGGCAGGCATGGTCTGCGCTGGGTGAAATTCTGGGAATCGGTGATATTGAAGACATTCTTGATCGTGTATTCTCGGAATTTTGCATCGGTAAATAGCCGGGAGCCCGATTTTTCTTGAATATACAAACTGTTCGGCGGCATAATGAACGGCTCTGTAGCGAGTTTGTTTAGCGGGGAAGGGGTAGAGATCGCCTATTTTTCTCGCAAGCTATTGATTTAATTGAGTTATTATAGGGGGACAAATGTCAGTCAAGCATCCTGTTATTTCCATTACCGGCTCATCGGGTGCCGGTACCAGCACGGCCAAGGTTGCGCTGGAGCACATCTTCCATCGCGAAAAAATTACGGCTGCTGTTGTTGAGGGCGACTGTTTCCATAAATTCGATCGCTACGAATTTAAAGAACAAGCCAAGAAGTTCGAAGCGCAAGGCAAGCGCCTGAGCCACTTCTCCAATGAGGCCAATCTGTTCGATAAAATTGCCGCGCTATTCAAAGACTATGGCGAGACCGGCAAGGGAATGGCGCGACAATATGTGCATGATGATGAAGAAGCCAAAATCTATGGCGTCGATCCAGGGCATTTTACCGAGTGGAAGGCCAGGGGTGAGGGTTCCGACCTGCTGTTCTATGAAGGCCTGCATGGCGGCGTTGAGGAGGCACGCCCCTTTGTGGATTTGCTGATGGGCATCGTGCCGGTTGTGAACCTGGAATGGATTCAAAAGGTGCATCGTGATACTGCAATGCGTGGCTATTCGCCTGAAGCCGTTGTGGATAACATCTTATCACGCATGCATGATTATGTGCATTTCATTACACCCCAGTTTACGCATACCGATATCAACTTTCAGCGCGTGCCTTTGGTGGATACGTCAAATCCGTTTATTGCTCGCGATGTCCCAACGCCGGATGAAAGCGTGGTGGTTATCCGTATACGTCAGACGCAGAAATGGGGCATCGATTTCCCGTGGCTTGTTTCGATGTTGAAGGATTCCTTCATGTCCAGAAGGAATACAATCGTTGTCCCAGCCGGCAAAATGCTGTTGGCTATGGAACTTATTCTAGCTCCCATTATTCACGATATGATGGATAAGAAGGGCAAGGCCCGCTAGCACACCAACCCGCCGAAAAAGGGGGCATGTTGCCCCCTTTTTCTATAGCGCTGCTGGATTTACAGTAATATTGGCTTTAAGCTCGCGCACCCTATGAGCAAGCAAGCGTTTCACGTGAAACATCCTGCCGGCACTGTCGATATACTGGTGATTGGCGCCGGACATGCCGGCTGCGAGGCGGCGCTGGCCGCAGCGCGCCGGGGCGCCCGCGTGCGGCTGATTACCCAGAACCTGGATACCATTGCCAAGATGTCCTGTAACCCTGCCATTGGCGGCGTCGGCAAGGGGCATCTGGTGCGGGAGGTGGACGCGCTTGGCGGTGCGATGGGGGAAGCTGCGGACCGGGCAGCCTTACAGTACCGGTTGTTAAATCAGCGTAAAGGCCCGGCTGTGCGGGCCACGCGGGCACAATGTGACCGTCGTTTATATCACATAGCTATGCGCCAGTTGCTGGACGAGCAGGAAAATATTCAATTGCATCAAGGCACAGTACAGGGGTTGCTGTTTGAGCAGGATCGGGTCGTTGGTGCTGTTGATGAGCTGGGCCTGGTGCACGATGCCGGTGCTGTCATTTTAACGACAGGCACTTTTCTAGGTGGCATGATTCATATTGGCGAAAAACAGACGCCTGCTGGCCGGGCCGGCGATACGCCGGTGAATGGCCTGACGGATGAGCTGTACCAGAGAGAGTTGAAGCTGGGGCGTCTGAAAACGGGCACGCCGCCACGGCTGGACAGGCGTAGCATTAACTGGGGGGCGTTGACTTTACAGCCGGGTGATGCGGAGGTGCTACCATTCTCGATAAAGCATCATAAAGTTGTTGAAGACCAGTTATCCTGCGCGATAACGCGCACATCGGAACAGGCGCATGAGATTATTCGCGCCAATCTGGAGCGGTCTCCAATTTATTCAGGCCAGATTGAGAGCGCGGGCCCGCGATACTGTCCCAGTATTGAAGATAAGGTGGTGCGGTTTGCGGATAAACCCAACCATCAGGTTTTTCTGGAGCCCGAGGGCCGGGATCACGAAGAAATCTATCCCAATGGTATTTCAACATCACTACCCATTGATGTGCAATGGGCGTTTGTTCGCGCCATGCCGGGCCTGGAACAGGCCATCATTATTCGGCCGGGCTATGCCATTGAATATGATTATGTTGACCCGACGGAATTGTTGCCGACACTGGAGTGCAAGCGGATAAAAGGCCTTTTTCATGCAGGCCAGATTAATGGCACAACCGGTTATGAAGAGGCCGCTGCGCAAGGGCTGCTTGCCGGTATTAATGCAGCATCACTGACGTTGGGGCTGGATGGATGGGTGCCGGATCGTTCAGAAGCCTATCTTGGCGTTATGGTCGATGATCTGGTGAACAAGGGGGTCGTGGAGCCCTACCGCATGTTTACCTCCCGAGCGGAGTTTCGTTTACAGTTGCGGGAAGATAATGCGGATCTGCGCCTTGGCAAAGCAGCCATTCGCCTGGGCCTGTATAGCGATAACCGCCGACGTATGTTTGAGGCTCGGTACGAGCGCTTGGCCATGGCCACGGATCAGATAAGGAAAACCGTCGTGGGCACAGGCAAGCAGTGGCGACAGAGGCTTGTCGACCAGGGCCTTCCAGCGCCGCAGCAGGGTATGGCTTTTTCGGCTTTCTGCCATCGCCAGGATGTCGATATCAGACAGGCCATGCTGTTATTGGAAAGCGTGCAGGAGATGGACGCCAGAGATCGTGCCAGCCTGAGCGCTCTGGTGCACTACGAAGGTTACCTTGAGAAACAGAATACCGAAGTTGAGCGCTTCCGGCAGCTTGAAACGCAAAAGATACCCTGCCATTTTAATTATCAATCTGTGCGCGGACTCAGCAATGAATGCCGGCAGCGACTGGAACAAGCTAGGCCTTGCAACCTGGGGCAGGCGGCGCGTCTGTCCGGCGTGACTCCGGCCGCACTAACCTGTCTGCTGATGCATATGCGGCAAAGTTAGGAGTGATAGGCGACCCAATCCAGGTGTATGTTAGCGAGGTCATGCGCTTTTCCAAAGTTCTGAATCTGACGGCGGTTAAGAATGAAACCGCCTTTTTCGAGCGCCTTGTCGCGCCATCACAGGCCCTTGCCGCGTGGCTTCCGGAAACGGGAAGGATGCTGGATGTCGGCAGCGGCATGGGCGTGCCTGGTGTGCCGCTCTTGATTGCCAAGCCCGGCCTGCATGGCGTGCTGGTTGAGAGGCGGGAAAAGCGCGCCGAATTTCTGCGTCATTTGGTGCGTGTGCTCAGGCTTGATGCCGAAGTGTATGATGCCGATATCTGTGATCTGCCAGGACTGAATGTGGATATCTGTGTGGCCCGGGCAGTTACTGAGGAGGCAAAGCTGCTTGCCATGTGCGCCCCGCATGCAAACAATAACGCGCTGGCCGTGTTGCCTGTTCCGCGTGTTGCAGAGCCTACACCAGCAGAAGGCTGGGAGTTTGTTGCTGCGCATCAAGTACAGGCCGGGGAAATGCAGCTGGTGCATTGTTACCGTTTTCACGGATGGGGGAACAAGGGAGGTTTCACGTGAAACATCAGCGGCTGGGACCAGTCATTGCCATTGCCAACCAGAAGGGCGGGGTTGGCAAAACAACAACCAGCATCAATCTGGCGGCATCCCTTGCCGTGCTGGATAAACGGGTGTTGCTGCTTGATCTCGATCCACAGGGAAACACAACCTCCGGGCTGGGTGTGGAGAAGCAGGACGTCGAAACAGGCTCCTATGCACTGCTCATGGGGGAGGCTCGGCTTAAGGAGGCCCTTGTTTCTACGGATTGCGAAGGATTGTGGCTGGTGCCTGCCAGCATGGATCTTGCCGGTGCGGAGGTTGAGCTTGTATCGGCCGAAAACCGTGAGCAGGCCTTGTCAAAGGCCCTGGTGTCATACGGTGGCGAAGGCTTTGACTATACCATCATTGACTGCCCGCCCGCCCTGAACCTGTTAACGCTGAATGCATTAACCGGTGCTGACTGCGTGCTGATTACATTACAAACCGAATTTTATGCCATGGAAGGCCTGACGCAGCTTATTGACACCATTCGCCGCGTGCGCGCCAGCCTTAATCCGGTATTGCGTATGGAGGGCATTTTACTGACCATGGTAGATCGCCGTAATAACCTGGCGGTTCAGGTGGAGCAGGAAGTGCGAAGCTATTTTGGAGCGCAGGTGTATGAACATATTATCCCGCGCAATGTGCGCCTTTCGGAGGCGCCCAGCTTTGGTGTGCCGGTGATGTATCATGATATTCGTTCCACGGGCGCACAGGCATATCTGAATGTAGCGCGGGAACTGATCGAGCGTGAGGCGGCACAGGAGGGTTCAGGATGAAGCAGACAAGTAAAAGGCGTGGTCTCGGAAGGGGGCTGGAGGCTCTGCTGGCCGATCAGTCCGCTCCGGAGTTAATGGCGCAGGCTTCGCAGCTTCCCATTTCAAAGATACAGCCCAATCGCTATCAGCCACGCACCCATTTTGATGCTGCGGTGCTGGGCGCCTTAACCGAATCCATCCGCAGAGATGGCGTGCTGATGCCGATTCTAACTCGCCCCCTTGGCGATGGCTATGAGCTTATTGCCGGCGAGCGTCGCTGGCGCGCTGCGCAGGCAGCTGGCCTGCTTGAAATTCCTGCCATCGTGCGCGATGTGGATGACCTGCAGGCGCTGGAACTGGCGATTGTAGAAAATGAGCAGCGTGATGATCTGACCGCTATCGAGTCGGCGCGCGCTTATCAGCGTATGATGGATGAGTTTGGCTGCACTCAGCAACAGGTAGCCGAGCGCATAGGTGTTTCCCGGGTGCAGGTTAGCAACCTGACACGGCTATTGCAATTGTCAGGTAAAGTACAAAAACTCATTGAAAACCGGGAGCTTAGCATGGGGCAAGCGCGGCCGCTTATCGGCCTCCCACAGGCCAGGGCAGAGAAGCTGGCAGTGGAATGCATTGCGCATGGCTGGAGTGCGCGCCAGATGGAACAGCATGCAAAAAAGGCTGTGCGCAGCACAACAACAGGCCGTTCCGGAAAAGCGACGCCTGTCGATGCCGATATTGCAGCCTTGCAGGACGAATTAACACGCAAACTGGGTCTGCCGGTGGAGTTGAAGTGCAAAAAGAATGGCTCAGGCGAGTTGCGTATTCGCTACACCCGACCTGAAGAACTGGATGGGGTGCTGTCCCGCCTGCGCCGCTAAGTTGGCATGAAGGTTGGTGGAAAGGCATATCGCGCTGTTGGCTGGCATACAGAGGCCAGTGGCGTTGAATGGATCGAGCAGCGTCTGCTGCCGCACCGCTTTGCCTGTGTCGTCAGTGACAATCCGGAAGATATCGCCGTGGCCATTGAAAGCATGCAAGTTCGTGGCGCGCCAACGGTTGGCGCAACAGCTGCTTATGGCCTTGCACTGGCTTACAGGACAGACCGGGATCGCTTCTTTTCGCACTGGCTGCCACGCTTTCGCAGCACAAGGCCCACTGCTGTGAATCTGTTTCATGCCTGCGATATGATGCAGGCGGCAGCTGAAGACAATCCCACAAGTCCAATGATGATTGATGCAGCAGAGGCCTATGCCGATGCGGAGGTGGCGTGCAACCAGCGTATCGGCGAGTGCTTGGCGGAACGGCTGGCGATTGGAGAGCGTCGCATCCTGACGCATTGCAATGCCGGATGGCTGGCTGCCGTGGACTGGGGCACGGCGACCTCCGGCATCTATCAGCTTGTCAAAAACGGAGAAAAGCCCTTTGTCTGGGTAGATGAAACCAGACCAAGATTACAGGGTGCGCGCCTGACAGCCTGGGAATTGAATCAGGAAGGGGTCGATTGCCGCATCCAGGCCGATGGTGTGGCTGCCTGGATGATGGCGCAAGGCAAGGTTGATGCCATTGTCGTGGGGGCGGACCGCATTGCAAAAAACGGAGATGTTGCCAATAAAATAGGCACTTATGCACTGTCCCTAGCCGCGAAAGAGCATGATATTCCATTTTATGTGGCCGCGCCGGCAAGCACCTTCGATGGGGCCTGCGCATCAGGAGGCGCTATCCCGATCGAGGAGCGGGAAGATGCAGAAGTGCTATGCATGGATGGCGTCGACAAATCAGGGAAAATACAACACATAATAATCGCCGCAGAAGGTGTTCCGGCCAACAATCCGGCGTTTGATGTCACGCCTTATGAAAACGTTACAGCCATTATCAGCGAAAATGGTATGTGGGAACCATCACTCTGAAGAGAGATTGTACATGCTGTTGCTGTCATTTTTATCAGGGGATAGTACAATATGGCTGCGGAGCGGTCCGGATGGTCGCGGCGGGCGCATATTTTCATGGGCAAGTCGAGGAAAGTCCGGGCTGCACAGGGCAAGGTGCCGGATAACATCCGGCGGGGGCGACCCCGGGAAAGTGCCACAGAAAACAGACCGCCAGGCTTGCCTGGTAAGGGTGAAACGGTGCGGTAAGAGCGCACCGCCCCGCGCGGTAACGGGCGGGGGCACGGTAAACCCCATCTGCAGCAAGGCCGCATAGGGAAGCGTCAAGCGCGGCCCGCGCATGCTTCCGGGTAGGCTGCTCGAGCCTGTCAGCAATGGCAGGCCCA
>JBHHXG010000057.1:0-10317 GCA_046756985.1 Mariprofundaceae bacterium
TGGCTTTTGGCAGGCTGGGGAATTTCATCAATGGTGAGCTATGGGGCAGGGTGACAGACATGCCATGGGGCATGGTGTTCCCCCATGCCGGACCCGAGCCTCGCCATCCCAGCCAGCTGTATGAAATGACACTGGAAGGCATCGTGTTGTTTTTTCTGCTGTGGTCCACGCGCCATAAAGACTGGCCGGTTGGAACACGTGTGGCGCTGTTTCTCACCGGCTATGCGATTGCCCGCATCTTCTGTGAAAACTTTCGCCAGCCGGACGCGCATATCGGTTTTCTCCTTGGACCACTTACCATGGGCATGGCGCTTTCCTCTGTCATGTTGCTGGCAGGAGCTATATGGCTGTTTCTGCTGTTCCGTCGCCACTAAGACCAGCCCCGGGCCTGCGAGGGGAAAGACGGCTGTGAACTGGGCGCTGATCCGGACCGTCATTATCCTGCCGGGCAATGCGCTGGTATTCATACCAGCCATCATTGTATGGATGAGCCGCGACACAACCTATGCCGCCAGCCTGCCCGACCTTGGGCAACTGCTGTTCTGGTGTGCCCTGGCAATCTTCTGTATGGGAATGGCTATGGCGGTCTGGACAGTCAGGCTTTTTCTGACATTTGGCGAAGGAACGCCTGCGCCCTGGAATCCTCCACAGCGGCTGGTTGTCCGTGGCCCTTACCGGTATGTCCGCAACCCGATGATCAGCAGCGTGCTGGCCATGCTTCTGGCGGAAGCGCTGATGTTTCAGTCCCTGCCTCTGGCTGCATGGATGGCAATATTCTTTGGGTTAAACGCAGTTTATTTTCCGCTTGTGGAGGAAAAGGGGCTGGAAAAGCGCTTTGGAGATGACTACCGGGAATACAAGGCGCATGTGCCGCGCTGGATTCCAAGATTGCGGCCCTGGAACCCCGGCGGACCCAATCAGGAATAGTTATGCAGTAAGTTTTGCTTCGATCTCGGCAACTGGAATTTCTTCGTGGCTGGCGCGGGCTACATTAAAAATAAACGGCCAGAAACAGGCCTCGCGAATAAAATACGCCTTGTTGCCAAGATAACTTACGCATACACCATCCGCCTTGCGGTCAACACAAAAGCTGCTGACCTGCGAAAAGGCATCGGCGATGATTTTGGCTCGGGAGGTATTCATGGCATGTCTCCTTCGTTCCTTTTATATCGGCTACTTGGCAGGCATTCTTCAATGCCCGTCATGACAGGTCTGTGACACCACTCACCATCGTTTCCGGGATCATCTGCTCTGAAAAACTGGCGTAAGACGCCGGTTTGAGTAGCCTCGCCGGCCATGCGTGGTGACCAGAAAAGGAAGCAGGGTGAGAAAACTAACTTTTATTAAACAGGGTTGGTTTGTTGTCGGGTTTCTGTTCCTTGTGCTTGTTGTTGCCAAGGCAGTAAATTTGCCGCTGCTGATGCATGTTGAGGGCGCACTTTATGATGCCGGCCTGCACCTGACGCACCGTATTGCCGGTGCTGCTGATGATATTGTTATTATCAATGTGGATGGTGTGAGTCCGGCCGAATCAGACAACCGCTTCAGCCTGAGACAGCAGCTGCGCGAGCTACTGCGCACCCTTGCTTCCGCCAGGCCGAAAGCAGTGGGCCTGATCATGCCGCTTACCGACAGCCAGCCTGTCCCGGGTCTGGATTATTTTGAAAAATTCAACGAAATCGCTGACGGCCTGATGGCCAAGCGGATGCCTAAAACTTCGGCTGAAATCAAATCCCTTGCAAGAAAGGCGGCAAAGGCGCTGGATATTGACCAGCAGCTGGCCAAAGCGATTCGAGACACCCGGAATATTTACCTGTCGATGGATCGGTCCAATGTCCCGCTGATGGATGAAGCATCGGCTGAAGCACTCAGCCGTCACCGTATCAAAGAATTTGTCCCCGCCAAGCCTGGAGTGATACGAGACCTTCTTATCTGGCTGGCCGGGGCAACGCCGCCTGTTGCCGCGCCATCGTTTCACCTGCCCCTGGCTGCCTTCAACAAGCAGGCCTCGGGCATAGGAGACGCCCATCTGGTGGACCGTCCAGACAGGGTTGTCCGCAGTATTTCGCTGATCACCCGATATCAGGACCAGTATTACCCTTCCCTTGTACTGCAATTAAGCAAACAGTTGCTCGCAGGCAAAACCGGGGGCATTGCTGTTGAGGCGGAGAAACATGTCAGCCTGGGCAAGTATTCGGTGCCGATTGGCTCCGACTTCGGCCTTCTCTCAGCCTTCTATTCGAAAGAAAACGGGCAGTTGCCTTTTGCGATGTTTACCTCTTCTGAAATTCTTTCCGGCAAAGTCTCGCCTCATGTATTCCGGAACAAGATCATTCTGGCCGGCTATGACGGCGCCCAAACCTTCCAGACAACGGTCGGGCAGATGGGGCGGCTTGAACTGACCGCCCATGCCCTTGCCAGCATCCTGAATCAGGATTTTTACAAGCGTCCGCTGTCATTTGCATGGATCGAACTGCTGCTGATGCTATTTATCGCCGCCTATCTTGCCATTGTTGTGCCAAAGGCGCGCGTGCTTCTGACAGCGTTTACTTCGCTGCTTCTCCTATTTGTGCTGGTTGGCAGCGAACAATACCTGCTGATCGCCAGACAGAGCTGGCTGCACGCCGGTGCCCCCGCAATGCTGCTGGTTCTCGGTTACATGACACTGGCGGCGCAGCGTATTTACAGGACACAGCATTTCAGACACCTTGCCGACTCAGCCTATACCAATCGTGAACTTGGCCTTTCCTACCAGGAACAGGGACGGTTGGACAAGGCCATGGCCTGTTTCCGAAAACTGCCCGCTGATGAGGCCAATATGGAATTAATCTACAACCTGGCCCTTGATTTTGAACGTAAGCGCAAATTCAACAAGGCCGCCGCGGCCTATGAACACATTCTGAAGACAACGCCTGCCTTCAAAGACGCGCAGGCCCGCAAGATCAAGGCCGAGCAGCTTGAGCGCAATGTCTTGCTGGGTACGGGTACATTCGCTGCCAGCTCACTGCTCGTCGATGGTATGGATCAGCAGCCAACACTTGGCCGCTACGAACTGGTGGGTGAGCTTGGCAAAGGTGCGATGGGCGTGGTGTATCTGGGCCGTGATCCGACAATTGACCGGACCGTGGCCATCAAAACACTGGCCTTGTCACAGGAATTTGAAGAGGAGGAACTCAAGGATGTTAGCAGCCGCTTTTTTAACGAGGCCGCTGCCGCAGGCCGGCTGAATCATCCGAATATTGTCACCATTTATGATGCCGGTGAAGATCATGACCTGGCCTATATCGCCATGGAATACATCGAAGGCAAGCCCTTGAGCGCCTTCACCAAAGCTGAGAACTTGTTGCCGGTCGCCGATACCATGCGGATGATGGTTGATGCCGCCAGCGCACTGGATTACGCCCACCAGCAGAATGTTGTGCACCGTGATATCAAGCCGGCAAATATCATGTATAACGAAGCGAATCAGAGCATCAAGATCACCGACTTCGGCATTGCGCGTATCACATCAAGCAGCCGGACCAAAACCGGTGTGATTCTGGGCACACCCAGCTTTATGTCGCCTGAGCAAATGGCTGGCAAGCCCGTGGACGGGCGCTCGGATATCTTCTCTCTGGGTGCGACGATGTTCTTTCTGTTAACCAGCCAGAGGCCCTTCCAGGCAGATTCCATCGCCGCGCTGTCCTATCAGATCATGACGGAGAAGCATCCCGATATTGTAAAACTCAGGGAGGGCATACCGGTCTGTGTCCGCAATATCATTGACAAGGCGCTGCACAAGGACCACGAAAAGCGTTATCAGACCGGGGCAGCAATGAAGCGGGCCCTCCAGCGTTGTCTGAAAAACGTGGAGGCAGAAGGCGATACACAATCAGCGCAGTAGTTTCCGTGCCATCACGGCAACAAACAGCGCGATGACAATGGCGCCGACCCATGCCTCGGAAGTACTGAGCAGCCGCATCCATGGGTGTCCCGGGCCATACGACAGGTCGCCATAACCCAGGGTTGCAAAGGTTGTGAATGAGAAATACAGGGCGCTGCTGAAATCTGAGCTCTCCCCTGGCCCGCCAATCAGATAATACGCCAGGGCATAGCCAGCACTGATCAAAACGCTCAATGAAACCAGACGGGAAGGCCGGGTGCCGTAGCCTGCCATCCAGGCCCAGGCAATATCCCTGAGCCACAGCCATGCGGCTTTTGGTGAGAAATGTCTGGCAATTTGTGGCCAGCGGATGAACTTGCGGTGCGCCGTGCGTTCCCTGAGCAAATAGCGGTCTGCAATGTGCCAGATATCCGCCTGCTGATAGGCCATGCGCAGACTGTGATATAAATCGGGCAGCTGCTGCAACGGAATGCAGCGGTTTTTCCAGCGCCTGAGAAGCGACATATCGAAGCGCGTTTGATAATCCACCCGCATGTCCTGGAGTTTCGCGCCTTCCAGATACATGCCACGGCAATCACTACCACACAGATTGGGCGCAATGAATTCCGCCCCAAGCAGGCAGGCATGTTCCAGATCGGAACCGACAAACCGGGTTGCAATCCCTTCGGAATGGGCAAACACCGCTTCACGCAAATCGCACGCCTCAAAGCCGGCATAGGAAAGCCGTGTCATGCCGAGATGTGCGCAGCGCAGATTGCATTGATAAAAGCGGGCGAAACTGAGCTGCATTTTGGTCAGTGACCGGGTTGCGTACAAATTCTCCTGATAAAAGCGAAGGCCGCGCAAATCTTCCGGATCCAGCACCCAGAAGGTGCCCGGCTGAACTGCATCCCGGGGATAGACTGGAAAGTCATATGGATCGGTATTCTCCGGATGTTCAATCACATAATGCTCCAGAATGGGACAGATATCAGCCGAACCCTTGATATGATCAAGAATTTCTGCATACACCCGTTGCCCCAGTTCGGTTTCCCAGCGGTGAATCAAAAACCGTTGCGTCAATAAATCGAATTTGTAGCGCTGCCTTTCCATTGCCCTCCACCCGGCCATGTTTTCCATATTCTAGCGGACATGATGGTTTTCTGCTTGAGACCGGCAGGCTGGCAGGCCAGCATCAGCGCATGCGTATGGTAACCTGGAATGTAAATTCGCTGAATGTGCGGCTGCCTCATGTACTGGATTACCTCAAACAGCGTCAGCCCGATATACTGGCGTTGCAGGAAATCAAACTACCGGATGAGAGATTTCCAACATCAGAGATCGCCGCTGCGGGCTACCTTGCCTGCTTTTCCGGACAGAAAACATACAATGGCGTAGCCATTATCAGCAAAACGGCAGCCAGTAACATAGTCACCGACATACCTGAGCTTGATGATCCACAGCGCCGCCTGCTGGCTGCATCCATCGATGGTGTGCGCATCATCAATGTGTATGTGCCGAATGGGCAGGAGGTCGATTCGGAGAAATACGATTACAAATTCCGCTGGCTAAACGCCTTTCGTGCCTGGCTGAAAACGGAAATAGCGCAACATGACAGGCTCGTGGTACTGGGCGATTACAACATCGCACCGGCCGATATCGATGTGCATGACCCCAAACGCTGGCAGGGCAAGATCATGTGCTCGGCTGCCGAGCGTGAGATGTTTCAGTCGCTGTGTGCCTTGGGTTTGACCGACACTGTGCGCGCATTGCATCCGGATGAACCGATGTTTTCCTGGTGGGACTATCGCCTGAATGCCTATGGACGCGGCTGGGGCATGCGTATTGATCACATTCTGGCCACTGCTGCTCTAAGTGCCGTTGCGGCAGACGTTGACACTGACATGCGGGCACGCGAACGGCCATCGGATCATGCCCCCGTCCGGGTGCAATTCACCGCATGAAACAGGCCCAGTATACGCTTTCGATTCACTGTCACGGACGAGGCATGATTGATATTACCGGCGATGTCCGGGGCTGGGTTCGGGAAGCCGGCATACAGACAGGCTTGTTGAACCTGTTTGTTCAGCATACAAGCTGCTCGCTGATGATTCAGGAAAATGCCGATCCGGATGTGCTGCGGGACATGGAGGCGTTCATGACCAGGCTGGTGCCGGACGGTGATCCGGACTTCCATCACCGGGCCGAGGGGCCGGATGATATGCCTGCCCACATCCGTATGGCGCTCACACAGGTATCGCTGACCATTCCGGTGCAGGATGCCAGGCCGGCTCTGGGCACATGGCAGGGCATCTACCTTTACGAGCACCGGCATCAGCCGATGCGGCGGCGCGTACACATGCACCTGGCGGGGGCATGACCTGCATCACAGATTAGCCTGTGATTCTCCCACATGATTTCACGGCTCTATGGCCGTGCTTAAAAGGAGAAATCATGTATTCAGCCTATACACCCTATATCCGTAAAAGCCTGCATATGTCGTTTGCCGGCTATGCCTTTGTGGGCATCATCTGTCTTGGCATGTCCGCCATGATGGGCCAGGCTTAGCCCAGCCGACCGACATACCACCCCTGTTTCCGTCCGCTGACGAAGCCTGCGAAACATTTAAACAGCTCAGGCCGCTTTACCTACACCCATTCTGCATTTATGCTCATCGGCTGACATTTAGGTTACAGGTAAACACATATGCTACAGCGTATTTTTGGAGCTTTCTCCAGCGACATTTCCATTGACCTTGGCACAGCCAACACCCTGATTTATGTGCGTGGGGCAGGCATCGTTCTGGACGAACCTTCCGTGGTTGCAATTTATGTGGCAAGTGGCAAGCAGAACCGCAAGGTGCTGGCCGTAGGCACAGATGCCAAACGTATGCTTGGGCGTACACCGGATTCCATTCAGGCTATTCGCCCGTTGAAAGACGGCGTTATCGCCGATTTTGTCATTACCGAGGAAATGCTGAAACAGTTCATTCGCAAGGTGCACAAGCGTTCCTGGGGCATTGCTCCACGTATTGTGATCTGCGTACCCTATGGCTCCACACCGGTAGAGCGCCGGGCCATTCGTGAATCAGCGCTTTCCGCCGGCGCGCGTGATGTCTATCTGATTGAAGAGCCCATGGCCGCCGCCATTGGTGCCGATCTGCCGGTTACCGAGGCCTCCGGTTCGATGGTTGTCGATATCGGGGGCGGTACCAGTGAAATCGCCGTGATCAGCTATGGCGGTATTGTTTATTCGCGTTCGGTGCGCGTCGGCGGCGATAAAATGGATGAGGCCATCATCAATCATCTGCGCCGCAAGTACAGCCTGTTAATCGGCGCGCCCACCGCAGAAAAGATAAAGATGAATATCGGCAGCGCCTACCCGCAGGAAAGCCGCCGTGAAATGGAAGTCAAAGGCCGGGATTTGATCAATGGGGTGCCCAAAAATCTGAATCTGGATGATTCGGAGATTCTGGAGGCCTTGACCGAGCCGGTTAATGCCATTGTCGAAGGCGTCAAAGTCTGTCTGGAGCGCACACCTCCGGAACTGGCAGCCGATATCGTAGACAAGGGGATTATGCTGACAGGGGGTGGCGCCTCGCTGATCGGACTGGACCAGCTGCTGCGTGAAGAAACAGGGCTGCCCGTGACCGTGGCAGAGAACCCGCTAAATTGTGTTGTGCTTGGCAGCGGGCGTGTGCTTGAAGAACTGGACAGCATGCGAGGCGTGCTCTTCGAGGAATAATCCATGCCGAAGCGCAGGCAAAGGTTGCGCCTGTGGCTAGGGGTCGGGGTCGTACTCTCCTTCTTCTACGCCGCACACGAACTACCTTTCGGGCAACATCTCAATCTCGCAATGGCACCAATGCTAAATGCGCTGCATGCGCCTGGCCAATGGTGGCAGGAGATGCGCCTGTGGCTCCATGAGCGCAGCAGTCTGCAGAAACAATATGCCGCCACCGTACAGCAGCTCGAGAGGCAGGCAGCGATGGTGCAGGAGCTGAATAGCCTGCGCGAAGAGAACCTGCAGCTTCGCAGCCTGCTGGATATCAAATCACTGACCGGTTATTACTGGCATGCCGCCAAGGTGCGGGGGCGCAGCCCGGACAAAATGAGCCGCCGCCTGATTTTGCAGGTGGAGAGCGCCTTTTCCGATGATGTCATTGTTTCCAGCGAAGGGCTGGTTGGTTTGGTGGACAGTGCAGCAAAGAGCCATGCTGTGGTGCGCACGATTCTGGATGCATCCCTGGCTGTGCCGGTCACCATCAAGGGCCGGGCGCTGGCTGCGCTGATGCGCGGGCAGGGTGACCGGATTGAAGTGGATTTTGTCCCGATCGATACTGCGCCTGTGGTAGGCAGTATTCTGCAAACCAGCGGTGCGGGCGGTCTGTTCCCTCCCGGCATCCCAGCTGCTCGCATTACAGAAATAAGGCCGGTACCCGGCCAGATATTTGCACATGTTACCGCTGAACCTGTCGCGCACTGGCAACGGGATAACTGGCTGGCCGTGGCATCGCGACCACCGGGCAGCAACCGGCCATGATTCCTTCTCTGCTCCTGTTGTTATCCATCCTGGGCCTGAATATGAATATCGGTCTTGCAGGATTGCTGCAGCCGGACTGGACTCTGGCGATGTTGCTGGCTGCCTTGCTTGCCCACCGCGGTAGCTGGCCATGGGTGTTTCCCGGCATATTCACTCATGATACCGTGTTGCACTGGTCTGTCTGGGTTTGTTTGCCGATAGTTCTGCTGCTTCCCTTTATCGTCGCTCATATGGATGGCCGACTTGGGCCGGGCCTGCCGCAGCGTCTGGTTCTGATGCTGGCGGCTACCTTTCCCCTGCTGTGGTGGGGATGGAGCCTGGAGCAATGGCTGTTGACCATCTTGCTGGTCATCCCGGTCTGGCACCTGCTTGCAAGAATCTATGCCCGGCCAGCTTAAAGCCCGGCAGCGCTTCGAATCCCGCCTGCTGGTATTCCATATTGGCAGTTTGCTGCTATTGAGTCTGCTTTTTTTTCGTCTTGTGGACCTGCAATGGCTGAGGCATGAAAACCTGGCACTGCAGGCTGACCAGAACCGCATCAATATCGTGCCTGTTTTGCCAACGCGGGGTGAAATCACGGATGTTGAAGGCCGGGGGCTCGCCATCAACCAGATCAAATACAGGGTGCAAATGATCCCCGAACGTGTTTCAGATATGCCCGCAACCCTTGCTGCGCTGACAGAACAGCTGCACTGGAGCGAACGCAAAATTGCATGGGTTCGCCAGCGTATTGCCAGCTCCCGCTCGGACAGGCCTGCGCATCTGGATGACCAGCTTTCATGGCAACAGGCCGCTCCGCTGGCTGCCCGCCTGCACCATTTCCCGGGCGTTGACGTACTGGCAGGTACACACCGTCACTACCCCTACGGGAAACTTACATCTCACATGATTGGCTATCTGTCGTTGGCAAATCCCGAAGACGTCCGCAACGGTTTCCTGCCAACGGAGCTCGTTGGACGCACCGGCGTGGAAAGAACTTTTGAAACCTCTCTGCATGGCCAGGCCGGATACAAGCAGGAAGAGGTCGACGCACGTGGCCGGCGCATTGCCGTGCTCAAGCGCAGTGCGCCGGAAAAAGGGAAGGCCCTGCGCCTGAATCTGGATGTGGATGTGCAGCGTGCTGCCGCCCGGGCGCTGGGTAAACGCACCGGCGCCGTGGCTGTCATGGATGTGCATACCGGTGCTATCATTACGCTGCTCAGCCAGCCCGGATTTGATACCAACCGCTTCATTACCGGCCTGGAAATGGAACAATGGCAAATGTGGCTGAACGATCCACGCAAACCGTTGCTTAACCGGGCAACACAGGCCGCCTATCCGCCCGCCTCGACGTTCAAGCTGATCACCGGCCTGGCCGGCCTGCGACACGGCATCCCGCTGGCACAGGGACATGCCGACTGCCCCGGCTATCTGGAACTGGCCGACCGCAGGCTGCGCTGCTGGAAACGCAAGGGCCATAAACATATCGATCTGCACCGTTCGCTGGTTGAATCATGTGATGTATATTTTTATACCCTGGGCGACCAGATAGGCATGCATCGCCTGAGTGCGGAAGCCGAGCTCTGGGGGCTTGGCGCCCAAACAGGTATCACGCTGGTGCCCGAATCAAAAGGTATTATCCCCGGCCAGCAACCGCAATTGATGGCTGGTCAGCACCGTACGAACTGGTTCCGTGGTGAAACCATGATTACCGCGATTGGGCAGGGGACCGTCACGGTTACACCCCTGCAGCTGGCACGGCTTGCAGCGACCATTGCCAACGGTGGCGCTTTGCTTAAGCCGGAACTGGAAGCCGGCAAGGCGCCTGAAATCATTCGTCAGATTAATGTTGACCCCGAACATCTGACAAAAATCCGGAAGGCCATGCGGGATGTGGTAGCCGACCCGAAGGGAACGGCACATGCCCAGCTGGC
>JBHHXG010000058.1:0-10163 GCA_046756985.1 Mariprofundaceae bacterium
CAGTGCATGCGGAAAAGGGTTTTCATGCAGAATTCAGGCTATACTTGTTATAATAACGCCGGGCAGGCGTGAACATACTCAGCCTTGTCGGAAAATCTATGTGGGGCGGGTTAAGAGGCAAACAAGCGTGATGGTGAGTAATCTGGCAAAAAAATCAAATTGGGATGACAATGCCTGCGGTAAAAAGACCAACGGGCATTGCCAGGGAAACATTCTGGTTGTTGATGATGACGGACTGATTCGCGAAGTGATGCATGCCGCGCTCACCCGGCAGGGACACAGGGTTCAGCTGGGGTCGGATCTGGCTACGGCGAGAAAGGCGCTGATCGGCAATACCTTTGATTTGATTTTTCTGGATATCGTGTATCCGGACCAGAAATATTCGGGATTTGATATCATGAATGATATCCGGAAATACCAGCCCGGGGCTCCCATTGTGCTGATGACCGCCTATCCGAGCACTGAGAGTGCCGTGGAGGCCTTGCACAAGAATGCGTTTGATTACCTGATGAAGCCGATCAAGCTTGATGAGTTGAAGCAGGTTACAAAGCGCGCCCTGCGTTACAAGGCCAAGCTCGATGAGGCAAGGCGAATCAGGGAAAGGCTGGATATCAGGCATTCGCACAATGTGCGGTTGACAGACAGGGAAAAAGATATTCTGAGGCTGTTCGCCAAGGGGTTTACGTTCAAGGAAACCGCGATGCACCTTGGGTGCAAACCTTCAACCATTCAGAGCTATGCCAAGCAGCTGTACAGGAAACTCGGCGTGCATTCCAGATCCGAAGCGGTTTTCGAGGCAATTCATCTGAGCCTGATTGACTACTGACTGACTGCTGATTTCTCCTCCCCCTATTTATGGGGTAGGCGATACCATCACTTGTTCATAACATTCATACACTGCTTGTAAACAGCAACCGGAAGCAGGCATCGGACGCTTTCAGGCCCTGTGTGCATGACAGTCATCGCGCGGTGGGGCGTACTGTATTCACCGGCGTAAACATCCAAACAGGTTGGAGTGGAATAAGTTGGAAATCCTGATCATTGATGATGAAGCGATTATCGAGAACATCATTACGGCATTCTGCGACCAGTATGCAAAAGAGAGTGTGCTGACTATTAACAGAACATGCATTTCCGATCCGGTCAGGGCTTTGTATGAGTTGGTCACGCGCGGTGAGCAGTTTGATGTTGTGACCCTGGATGTGCGGATGCCGGGACTCGTGGGAGACCTCATTTTTGAAACACTGATGGACTCCCATCCGCATCTGATAGGCAAAATTCTGTTTGTCACCGGCTACAAAGAGGATCTGTTATGGCGTTTTCCCGATGTCGATTTGAATGTGCTGACCAAGCCGTTTAACTACACAAAGTTTAAGAAATCAATTGAGGTCATCCTGGCAAAAAATGTCACGGAACTGAGGAAACACGGAACCTGAACCGCACCTGTCGCATTTGACCCATGGTTACGGCTTTGATAGAAACCGCGCCCCGCTTCAGGCGGGTCTTGGGTCAGACGGCCAAGGGGCGATTAGCTCAGCGGGAGAGCACTGCCTTCACACGGCAGGGGTCGGTGGTTCGATCCCACCATCGCCCACCATACAACCTATTGAAATTAAATAAATATTTTGATATTCAAAGCAGCCTCTCGGGGCTGTTTTCATGCATGCTGTTTTGAGGTTGGTTGTCTAATTAAACCACTTGCCAA
Source organism: Mariprofundaceae bacterium (assembly GCA_046756985.1). GTDB lineage: Bacteria > Pseudomonadota > Zetaproteobacteria > Mariprofundales > Mariprofundaceae > JBHHXG01. The sequence continues at coordinate 1,706 of JBHHXG010000058.1, forward strand.
CATACGCTTTTGGCTTGTGGCTACAGGATAGGCATATTACCTTCCGTCAGCGGCGTGCCGCATTGACAACTGGTAATTTCAGTACTGGCGGGGCAAGTTCATGAGCCAATCGGCAAGCAGCATCAAACCTTATCTGGAGCGTCTGGCCTCCATGCCATTGGCGATTGTACTGTTGATGGCGTTGGCCTCCAGCTCCATTATCGGCACGGTGCTGATTCAGAATCAGCAGCAGGCAGATTACCTGTCTCAGTTCGGACCAGTGTGGTACTGGGTATTCCGCAGCCTTGGCCTGTTTGACATGTACCATGCCTGGTGGTTCATTGATATGCTGGGTTTCCTGATGCTGGCGCTCAGCCTTTGCCTGTGGCGGCAGGTCCCCCGCATGCTCAAGGAGATGCGCACGCGCAAGGTGGCGGTTGCCGAGCGTTTGCTGCCGCATTTTCAACATCTGCATCACTTTGAGTTTACATATCGGACTGTTGAAGATGCGCTTATCTTGATCCGGGAACAGCTGAGTGGATGGGAGGTAAAGGGCGAGGAGGAAGGCGGACGCAGCTATATCCGTGCCGACCGGGGCCGGCATCACAAGTGGGGCTATATCTTTGTGCACGTAGCCATTCTCGTTATTCTGATCGGTGGCCTGATGAGTGTGCAGCTCGGTTTCCGGGGTAATATGTCTGTCCCGGAGGGCGGCAGCGCCGACAGCATCAATTTTCTGAAAGGCTCTGATGTAGTATCGCTGAAGATGCCATTTGCGGTGCGCTGCAATGATTTCTTTATTGACTTTTACCCATCCGGCCAACCCAAGTTGTTCCGGAGCAATCTGACCATCGTCGATAACGGTAAGGAAGTGCTAACGAAGGACATCATTGTCAATGAACCTCTCTACTACAAGGGCGTGAACATCTACCAGGCTTCGTTCGGGGATGCTGGCTCCGCGCTTGAATTACAGCTGTTCCGGTTGGATGGTTCGCAGCACATAACGGTGGCCAAGGGCAAGGTTTATGAGACCTATACCGATCCGGATACCGGCATATTAATGGAATTTACGAATTTCATGCCTTTTAACGTCGAAAACATGGCGGCAGCCGGTGAGCCGAAGAAATTTCAGGATCTCGGGCCAGCAGTCGAGTTTATCATGCACAGCCCCGGCCTAAGGCCGGTAAAGATCAAGAGTTTCATGAACCCGATAATAGTGGATGGGCAAAACCAGGGCATGTTGATGCTGGTATCACTCTCCGGAGAGGCACGCGATTACGAGGCTGTCTACCTGGGCATGGACCTGAGCAACCCGAAGGAGTGGGAATTGTTCCATGCTTTTATCCACAAGCTTCGGGAGAAGCCGGGCAAGGATAAACAGGAGGAGAATATACAAGCATTTCAGGATGCTGTCCGCGATGTGTTCGGAGGCAAGCGTCCGGATGATTTCCAGGCGATGGGTATGCGCGTGCTGCGAAGCGTGAGCACGATCCCTAATCTTCCCTGGCCCTATATTCCAATTCTTACCGATTATGAGCAGGTCTATTACACCGGCCTGCAGTTGGCCCGTGACCCGGGCATGAACGTGGTATGGGTCGGCAGCGCGCTGCTGGTCATCGGACTCTGTATTATGCTGTATGTGTCGCACCGGAAGTTGTGGCTGGTGCTGGAACCGAAGGGCAAGGCCTTGCGCCTCACAGTAGCCGGCATGAGCAACCGCAATCCGACAGGTTTCAGTCAGGAGTTCAATAAGCTCATCGATAGCCTGGAACAAAAACTAAGAAGCCTCTGAATAAGAGCTTTCCTGCACTTCGCGGCCATTTCCTCTTTTCCGCAGAATTGTGGTATATTTCGAGAGTCGGCTGGGACTATTCCATGGCCTCCGCTTGGCTGTGAACATGATCGTTTCCTTGATCCTGGTCAACGCCTGTTCCACCGATCAGGGGAATATAGCGCAATTGGAGGCCCGGCTTCCGGTAAAAGTAAGGAGATCATATGCATCCACAGCAGTGCGCAGAGAAACAAGAGCCGGCGGTTGGAGCCAGATACGATTATCGGCATATCGTGATGGCGGTTGATAATTCCGCTCACTCTAACCGTGGTGTGGAGATTGGTCTGTCTCTTGCTCAGGCCTTTGGTTCGGAAATCACTGGCAGCCATGCCTATGCAGCCAAATTACACGATCTGCGTTTCAAGCAAATGGAAGGCGGATTGCCTGAACAATACCGACGCGAGAGTGAGCTGGAAAAGCAGCGTGAAACACATGACACCCTGATTACTCACGGTCTGGAAGTTATCACTGATTCCTTTCTTGATGTTGTGGATGAAAAAGCTGAAGCGCTGGGCATGAAGCTCAAGCGTAAATCGGTGGAGGGCAAGAACTACAGAGCTCTGCTTGATGATATTGAATCCAGCGGTTACGACCTCGTGGTGATGGGAGCGCTTGGTCTTGGTGCGGTTCGCAGCAGCACCATTGGCAGCGTCTGCGAACGTGTTGTGCGCCGTACCAGCTGCGATGTGCTGGTGGTTAAAGATCCCAAGTGCAATATTGGCGATGGTCCGATCATGGTTGCGGTAGACGGCTCGGCGCAGGGCTATGCGGGGCTCAAGACGGCCATGCTATTGGGCAAGAAATTCAATGTCGGTGTCGAAGTAGTCTCCGCATTTGATCCCTATTTCCATTATGTCGCCTTCAACAGCATCGCGGGTGTGCTGTCCGATGAAGCCGGTGAGGTATTCAAGTTCAAGGAGCAGGAGAAGCTGCACGAGGAGATTATCGATTCGGGTCTGGCCAAGATTTACCAGGCGCATCTGGCTGTGAGTGAGAAAATTGCTGCCGAAGATGATGCAAAGATTACAACTAAATTGCTGTCCGGTAAGCCCTATGAGGTGATTCTCAGGCATATCAACAAACGGAATCCGTCACTACTGGTGCTGGGCAAAATCGGCGTACATGCCGATGAGGCGATGGATATTGGCAATAATACCGAAAATCTGCTCAGGCTTGCCCCTTGCCATCTGTTGATCACTACGCGCGAATTCCTTCCGAGGGCCGAACAGGTTGCTGCGGAGACGATGGCATGGACGGAAGAGGGCGAGGCGCGCATGGATACAGTCCCGGCGCATGTGAGAAACATGGCACGCATGGCCATCATCCGTTATGCGCAGGATCATGGACATACCGTGATTAGCACACGCATTGTCGATGAGGCGATTGGCGATCTGTTGCCGGTTGAGGCTATGGAGGCGATGGGATTGCTGACCCAGGCGGCTGCCAAACGGAAGAAGAAAAAGGCTGAAAAAGCGGCTGAAGATGCGGCGGCGAAACAACAGGGTGCAGAGCAGACGTTTGACGAGCGGGCAATTTTCTGGGGTCAGGAGGCCACGGAGGTGCTGGAGACCATAGCAGATGAGTCAACGCGCGGGTACATCAAACTGCGGGCCGAAAAACTGGCGCTGACTGAAAAACGCAAGACGATCACAGTTGATTTTGTACGTCGGGTGATGGGTGATGATGAGCCGGAAGAGGCTGCGTCAGTGGCGGATACCCAGCCAGGCTGGAGTGAGGAAGCCACGCAGCGCATCGAGCGCGTGCCTGCCGGATTTATGCGTGATGCCAGCAAATCCCGGGTTGAGGAGTATGCCAAACGCGAAGGCTGTGATGAGATCACGCTTGAGGTTTGTGAGGCAGGGCTGGCGGAAGCGCGGAAGGCCATGATGGCAGCAATGCAGTCTGGTGATGGTATACCTGATATGAATGCAATGACGGGCGGTGGAAAGCCGGTGGAGTCGAACAGTGATCATGATGCGAAGCCTGTCTGGACTGAAGAGGCCGAACAGCGACTCGAGAGTGTGCCGGAAGGTTTTATGCGTCAGCTTACCCGACAGCGAATTGAGTCCTTTGCCAATCGTAAAGGCACCAGCCGGATTGATAATGCGCTGATTGACGCCAAGTACGCTGAGTGGGGCAAGGGCTCCGCCAGGCAGGACATGGAGATGGAATGGGATGATGAGGCGCTCTCACGCATTCAGCGCATTCCCGATTTTGTGCGTGGCATGGTGATTAAAGAGGTTGAGCGCTGCGCCCGTGAGACGGGATGTCAGCGGGTTGGACTCGAAGCCCTGAGCAAGGCCAGCAACGCATGGGAGCAGGGCGGTACATTCCACTCCGAGAGTTCACCGGATCAATACCATGACTGAGGAGCAACCGTTGCATTGGAGTGAAGAAGCGCTGGAGCTGTTGGAGAAGATTCCGGATGAAGTTCGGCCCATGGCAAGGCAGATGATGGAACTCTATGCCAGGCAGCAGGGTATCGACAGTATTACTGAAGAGCTGATGAAGGATGTGCGGGCGAATTTTGAATCACAGTATGGCGAGCAGAAGAAATGTCCTTTTACTGGCGAGGAAAGCTGAAATGCAGCTGTCCGGGCCGGTCCAAAATATTGCATTTGAGATGATGGCTGCCTGCGAATGACAGCGTACAAACCTTTCCTCATTGCCCTGAATCTGACCATGCGCTGCAACCTTGCCTGCGCCCACTGTTACCTCGATGCCCACACGCGTGATTGTGGCGATGCCGGTGAGCTGAACAGTGAAGAGGTCAAACGCATATTGACGGAGATTTCAGAGGCTAATCCCGCCTGCATGGTGGTGATGACCGGTGGCGAACCGTTGCTCAGGCCTGATATTTACGAGCTCTGCGCCCACGCTTCATCGCTGGGACTGATGACAGTTGTTGGCACCAATGGAACGCTGCTCACTGAGAAGAATGTGCAGCGCCTGCTCGATGCAGGTGTCAGCGGTGCCGGCATCAGCGTCGATGGACTGACCCCGGAATTTCATGATGCTTTTCGTGGCTGGACAGGCGCTTTGAAGCACACCATGGATGGCATCGATAACTGCCGGAAACTGGGGCTATCTTTCCAGATTCATACAAGCATCCACCAGGCCAATGTCAGTCAGGTGGACGAAATCATGGCCTGGGCGCACAGGCAGGGCGCGATGGTGATGAATTTCTTCTTTCTGGTCTGTACCGGCAGGGGTGAGAAGGTGACGGACATTACACCACTGCAATATGAGCAGGTATTATCGCACCTGCTGGATGTGCAGGATCAGTATGAGGGCATGATGGTGCGAGCCCGCTGTGCGCCTCATTTCAAACGCCTGGCTTATCAGAAAGACCCTGAATCTCCACTGACCAAAGCGCAGGGCTATGAAGGTGGAGGCTGCCTTGCCGGGCTGCATTACTGCCGTGTGACGCCACATGGTTCAGTCACCGTCTGCCCCTATGTTGAAGAATCGGTTGGTTCTTTGCATGAACAGTCGTTTGTGAGCATCTGGGAAAATGCCGAAACCTTTCAGCAGCTTCGTAACCCGGAGTTGACCGGCAAGTGCGGCTGTTGTGAATTTTCTCTGTTGTGCGGTGGCTGCCGGGCGCGCCCGTTTGCCATGGAAGGCGATCTTTTCGGGGAAGACCGCTTATGCAATTATGAACCGCAGGGTGGTGCTGTGATTCAACCATTGTCGTTGGATGAAGTTCAGCCGCTGGCATGGGATGATGCTGCAGAAGAGCGCTTGTCTCTGTTGCCATTTTTTCTGCAAAAGATGATTCGCGGCAAAGTGGAGAAGGTTGCACAGAAAAGGCAGCTTGATGTGGTGACATTAGAGCTTATGGATGAATTGAGGCAAGCCCGTTTTGGCAGCAAGATGCCCGAGTCCCCATTTAAAAAGGAGAAGGTGAACTCATGAATAGTGAGATTACATGGAGTGAGGAAGCAGAAGCACGGGTGAATCGCGCGCCTGCTTTTCTGCGTCCGATGGTGCGTAATGTCACTGAAAAGAAGGCGCGCGAGGCTGGAATAACGCATATCAGCGAGACGTTTCTGTCCGGTGTGCGTGATGTAACGATGAACGCGGGTGAGCGCCCGCCAACTGTGCCTGAACCGGGTCACAAGGCGATTGTCTGGACGGCAGAGGCTGAACAGCGACTTGCAGAGGTGCCGCTGTTCACCCGTGATACCATGCGCACGATTGTGGAGGAGATAGCGGCTGAACGGGGCCACCTGGAAGTCAATTGCAAACTACTGGATCAGGTTGAGGAACTTGGTGAAGAAGCACAGCATTCCGGGCCTGACATGGCATGGTCTGCAGATGCTCTGGAGATGTTGCAATCCCGTTTGTCTGAGACGCCCGAAATGGCTATGGACTTTATGTTTGATCTGTATAAGGCGGATGCCGAAGAGTTATGCCGGAAGCTGGGGGCCGAAGCGGTTACAGTAGATATTCTCGAAACAGTTTGGGAGACGCCGCATGCAGAGGCGCGCTGGTCAGCAGAGGCCCGGAATCGTCTGGACGATGCGCCGGACTTTGTGCGCAGCGGCATCAAAAAAGCGGCAGAGCGACGGGCCCGGCGAGAAGGGTTAACCGAGATCAGTTCGGATGATCTGACCCGTTTTCGCAATGAGTCGATGATGAAAGCGGTCAAACGCATGAAGGCTTTCGGTTTCAAGGAGTTGACCTTTGACGCCTTCAAGGTGGCCGCCACAAGGGTGAAACGCCTCAAGGACAATCCACAGGCAGAAAAGCGCTTTGCTGAAATTCAGCAGCATGTGGAGGGTAAACCCGATGGTATTGGACTGCTAGATAAACAGATGGTTGAAAATATGAAGAACTATCTACGGGAAGGTGGCGGTCGCTCAAAAAAGTGACTGAGCGAGGGCCTTTAACGGGAGCGCCACGCTTTTGTTGGGTCTCCTGCCAATGCTGATGGTCAATAGCTTGAAAGAGCATTTAGCCCAGCCCGGATTTCTCTCCCCTTATGGTACAATGGGCGTGGATATCACCTATCTGCTCGCCATGCTGGCAACGGCCATGTTTCTTTATGGCTGGAGGAAGGCGAAGAAAGGCGATGGCGCAGGTCACCGGCTGATGATGACCTCCGCATCGCTGCTGATGCTGGGTTACTTCTTCGTCTACTACCTGCTCAGGAATCTCGGCGGCATAATGGCTGAAGGGAAGCTGGGTTTTGGCGGTCCTGACCCGGTGGCTGAAAATATCCTTGCCCCCTTGCTGATGGTGCATTTGACACTTGTTGTGCTGGTGTTCGTACTCGTTCCCTACCAGCTCTGGCTGGGGTGCCGGGCAGCTACGCGGTCAAATGGTGCTTTGAGCCTGTCCGCGACACCATTGGTTATGAAAACAAGCATGTGGCTGAAAGTGCTATTGCCATTGACTGTCCTGTTTCTGACTGTGGGTTATTTTCGTTGTGAGAGAGGGCACTGCTGGCTGTTTTATGCAGGCGTACCGGCTTTTTTTGCAGCCGCCATGGCTATGGAGCGGTTGCTTGAACGTATGTTGCCAACGGGCGGCAGACGGCATCGCATTATTGGCGTTGTAGCCGTGTCCGTCATTCTGTTGCTGTTTGCCAGCACTACAGGCATGTATACAATGCTGCATGTGCTGTACCCGCATTCAGCAGAGGCAATCACGGCCAGCAGTATAAGTTAAATAGTAATCATGGTTTGATGCATGCTCGATATGCCCCATATCAGCCAGGGATATTTCACCCGCAACTGAGGCGATTACCCGCCTTTTTTATACAGAGAGCCATACACAAACGTGCAGGCTCCAATGGCGCTGATAACAACATAGAAAATATTCAGTTCAAATCCAACCGTTCTGGCCAGCAAGGCGGTGATTGCGCCGAGGCAGACGAGTACGACACCGAAGACTTTCAGTTTCATCCCTTTGTGCAGCATGATCAGACCAGAAAGCCGAGAACAAATGCCTTGAAGTGCCTCATCAGGCCAGTCATGGCGAGCAATGCGGGTATCAGCACGATGATGCCGCAAATGTTTTTTATCAGGCGATCGTTATGGATGACAACCCTGCTTCTTCTTAATAATAGGACAAGTGCGATGCCCACCACGCCAAAGGCAGCGCATATGCCGATTCCGTACATCAGGGCCAGATGCCATCCTTCAACCGCCGTTTGCGATTGAGACGCTATTCCCATGATGTCGGACATGGTTGGCGTAATACAGGGTGAGTAGATGAGTGCGAAGCTGATGCCGACAAACAGGGATAACGCACTCAGTAAAAGGGGTGTGTGTTTCCTGCTCAGCAAGATTATGCGATCAACCAACAGGATATACAGACCGGCAAGCAGAATGACGATGCCTGAAATCAGTCTCAGGTCGCTGACGTTATAGAGCAGAAGTTTACTGATGCCCAGTCCGGAGGCGATGAGCAGAGAATAGAAAACACTGAAACCAACTGTATAGGCAAAAAACGGGAGCAAGACCCACCGGCCGATCTCCGGCGCGTCCCGTTGGCCAACTGTTACCAGAAACAGCCCGGCGATAAAGGCCATGAAGAAGGGGCTGATCTGCAGAAGGCAAATCTGCCAGATCGAGAAAAAAGAGGAGAATCCTCCCCACAGGGCGGTGCCGATTCCCATTATAATATCTCTTTAAGCCA
>JBHHXG010000059.1:0-9658 GCA_046756985.1 Mariprofundaceae bacterium
ATCAGATGATCAACTACTGCATGATCAATCCGATGAAGGGCAAGCAGTTTGAGAAAAATTCGAAAGAATTGACTGCGATGGCAGCGTACTACCGCGCCTATCGCATGAAATACCTTCGTGAGCACCGCAAATAGGTAAGCCGGTAATGATACAAGGGGCAGCATTATTGCTGCCCCTTGACGTATCAGGGCATGGATAAAAGGGTGTGTATATGAAAAAGCTTCTGGTCCCCCTGTGTTTGTTACTGGCAGGGCTTGGCTGGGTGGCTTTTGCCCTGATGTTTCCTGGCAATGGAGATGCTGAACGAGTCGGAGTCGCGGAGTCTGATTCCGGGTTTCTGAAGGCGTACTGGGAGCATCCTGTGGCAACAAAGGATGCCCCACCGAAAGGTTGGCAGGCGCTGGAGGCCAACCTGCATCCGAAAGCCTGCGCCCAGTGTCACGAGGCTCAGTTTGAAGACTGGAAGGACAGCCTGCATGCGCATGCCTATTCACCCGGCCTGATCGGACAGTTTCCTGGCATGGGGCATGCCGCGGCCAATGACTGCCTGATCTGTCATGCCCCACTGAAAGAACAGATGTACGTTGGTACGACCGACATGATGGATTCCCTAAAACAGATGCTGGCGCATCAGGAAGGCTTCGACCGGAAGGCCCAGGTAAAGGACAAGCCATTGCCTTTGCGGCATGCGGGAGTCACCTGTGCTTCCTGCCATGTGCGCGGCTGGCGGAGATTCGGGCCGCCGCCAAAGGAATCCCGGGCCCTGGGGCAGATCAAAGGTTCCGCACATGGCGGATTTACAGCGATGAAGGAATTTGAGCAATCAGCCTTCTGTGCATCCTGCCACCAGTTTCCGCAGTCCATGGCTATCAACGGCAAACCACTGGAAAACACATTGGAGGAATGGAAGCAGAGCCGTTTCGAGCGTGAAGGCGTGCAATGCCAGAACTGCCACATGCCGGAGCGCCGGCATGAATTCAGGGGTATCCACGATCCGGAAATGGTACGACGCGGACTTGATTTTAAATTAAAGCGAAGTATGGACGGCGGTTCACTGACCATCACTTCCCGCTGGATCGGGCATGCCTTTCCGACCTATGTAACGCCGGAGGTGATTATCCAGGCCGAAGCACTGGACAGGAAAGGAAAACAATTACGGGCATGGCAATGGGAAATTGTGCGTGAAGTCGCATTTACGACCGGGTGGACTGAAATCAGGGATGTGCGTCTGATGCCGGGTGAGTCGAGGAGCTATCTGGCGGAATCTGTTCCGGAGGGGAGTAAGGTGATTCGTTTTCAGGTGCGTGTCATACCCGATCAGTTTTACAAGGGCATCTATCAACACCTTCTGGCCGGAGAGCTTGAAAATGATGCCAGAGCGCTGATCAACAGAGCGCTGGCCCATGCCGATGAAAACGATTATACGCTCTACGAGGAAGAGCTCGAATTGCCCTGAGAATTACCCGCCTCGCGTAGGGACTGACTGATATGCTGGCGATTCTGTTCAGGCAGCGCTGCCTCATCAGTGGATTCAGAACGCATCTTCTTTAAAGCCCTTTCGATCAGGCGGATGTCGCGCTCATAAGCGCGACACATGCCGCAGATCAACATGTGCCAACGCAGACGAAGCCGTTCGCCAAGCGTCAGCGTGCGCTCATACGCATCCGAGACCAGTTTGCTTGCCTGTTGGCAAAAATGGTTCATATCTCTGCAATCACTCCTCTTTTTTTGTGATCCCAAAGCCGCTGTTTTGCAGACATCCCCTCAACGCCAGACGGGCGCGATGCATTAAAACATGCAGGTGAGTCGTCGAAATTTCACAGCTATTACAGACAGTTTCAGTCTCTTCACCTTCCATTTCACGCAGGATGAATACATCACGCTGTCGTGTCGGCAGTTTGTGGATGCAGTCCAGAAGCTGTTTGTGGAACTGTTGTTCTCGGTATTGGCCTTCAGGGTTATTCCTTGCAGGTTGAGAGCTATCCAGCCATTTGCCATGCGGGTCAAAGAATGCGGATGTCGGGTCAACCTCGATTTCTTCGGAAAGCTTGCGATTGCGAATTTCCTTGCGGATATGATCGGTGATTTTGTGTTTCAGGATACCAACCAGCCAGGTGCGTACCGATGATTTTCCCTGGAAGCTTTTGCTTCCCTTCCAGGCCGCAAGCAGGGTTTCCTGCAGCATATCACTGGCCAGTTCTTCATTGCGTAAGCGCGCCATGGCATAGCGATACAAGTAATCGCCATGCTCTCTCAGCCAGTCTTCGGGGTTCTCGGTCAGGGTTTTTGCGTCCTCGGACATGTGAATATCATGCCATTAAAACTCATGGCTTCAACCACCAGCAAACTACGTCAATATCTGTGACTGATGTGCCAGCCTATCAGCCGGGTTTGCTGGCCGTCATGACAATGGTACGGCCAAGCAGCATGCCGATGCTGTTGATCGGCTGCACCAGATCGACGTTGTGTTCGTCAATGGTCCGGTATTTTGTTTTCTCGACATGAAAGGTATAGCCGCCAATGAGCTTGATGGGCAGATACAGGAGAATAAGCCAGAATATAGATGATTTCTGGTATTTATCATAATCGCAGTGGATGTTATCAAAGCCCGCATCCAGCAAGGCATGCGCAAGGTAAAAATAGGATATCGGTGAAATATGGCCACCGGCGCTTTCAATGGCTGTTTCACCGACATGCAGGGGACCAAACAGATTCCAGAAGCCGGCGAACAGAAAGCGGATTCTGGACTTCAGATTCAGGATGTTCGGCGTGGTGATAAGCATAAGCCCGCCGGGTTTCAGCACTCGCTGCGCCTCACGGATAATCAGGCGGTAGTGTTCCAGATGCTCAACAACCTCGGTGAATGTAATGAGATCAAAAAATGAATCCTCGTACGGCAGCATGTCTTTATTGAGATCGACAATCTCGACGGCCTGGCCATCCATTTGCATGAATTCATCGGTGTAATCACAGGCATGACTCTCGACATCATACTCGGCCCTGACCTGTCGGATCAGCTCACCGGTACCGCTTCCAATATCGAGATGCCGGCCTGATATGTCCGGCGCATATTTCCGGATCGAAGCGATCACCGCTGTCAGGGTTTTGTCCAGGCTCAAAGTCGTCATGGTCGTATGTTAAGGATATAATGCTTGGCAGTCAGCAATATCAACATGCGCGTCGTATGGGTAAGTCACTAGAAGCCTTTGCAGTGGCCTGATTGCAGCAGATAGCCTAAATTGTTCCTATGAAGAGGGGTAATTCACGGGCAATCTGGTCATGGGCGACCTACGACTGGGCAAATTCGGTTTATGCGACGACGATTCTGGCCGGATTCTTCCCTGTATTCTTCAAGCAATACTGGGCCACCGGATTAAGCATTAACGAAAGTACGTTCTGGCTGGGAATGGCCAATGCTGTTGCCGGACTGGCGGTTGCGCTTATGGCGCCCCTGCTGGGGGCGGTAGCCGATCAGGGGGGGCTGAAGAAGCGCTTTCTGCTGCTATTCACTTTCCTCGGTATATTGATGACTGCTGCGCTCTTCTGGGCAGCTCAGGGCGCATGGATGCTCGCCGTTTCCCTTTTCATATTCGGTGCCATTGGCTTTTCCGGCGGGCTTGTTTTTTATGATGCCTTGATTGTCGATGTATCCGAACCGGAGCATTACGATCGAGTCTCCGCACTCGGTTATGCTCTGGGCTATGTCGGCGGCGGTATCTTGTTTTCCATCAATGTGCTGATGACCCTGCATCCGGACTGGTTCGGACTTGCCGACAGTGCTGAGGCAGTTCGCTGGTCATTTGCATCCGTGGCCGTCTGGTGGGCTGTTTTTACTGTGCCATTGATGCTGTTTGTTCACGAACAGGGCGAAGCCGAGGAAGTGCGCCTGCTGCAAAGCATGCGGGCTGGATGGGTTCAGTTCCGTGATACCTTCCGGCATATTCGCAGTCTGCGCGTGGTGTTTGTCTTTTTGCTGGCCTATTTTCTGTATATCGACGGTGTGGGCACGATCATCCGCATGGCCGTTGATTATGGTCTGGCGCTCGGTTTTGACTCTTCGATATTGATGATGGCATTGCTGCTGACCCAGTTCGTCGCCTTCCCGGCAGCCCTTGTCTGGGGGAAGGTCGGCGAATCCTGGGGCGCAAAACGAAGTATCATGTTTTGTATCGGTGTATACATCGCGGTTTGCCTGTGGGGCTATGGCATGGCAACGACAACAGATTTTTATCTGCTCGCCTGTGTGATCGGACTGGTGATGGGCGGTGTGCAGGCGCTTTCCCGCTCATTCTATGCGCGTATCATTCCATCCGAACAGGCGGCGGAATTTTTTGGTTTCTACAATATGCTTGGAAAATTTGCTGCGGTAATGGGCCCGATGCTAATGGGTTTGGTCAGTATGCTCTCCGGTAATGCCAGGCTTTCCATCCTGGCCATTATCATCCTGTTTGCAGCGGGCGGGGCGCTGCTTTATGTTGTGGATGATACCGAAGGAGGGATGACGACATGATGACTGTATTTCTTATTGTACTCGGTGTGCTCGCTGCGCTGCTCGCATATGTCATTTTAATTTACAACCGCTTTGTAAAGCTCAGAAACCGCTTCATGAACGCATTTTCACAGATCGATGTTCAAATGAAACGTCGCTATGACCTGATTCCAAATCTGGTTGAGACGGCCAAGGCGTATCTGAAACACGAAAAAGAAACGCTGCAAAACGTCATCGAGGCCCGCAATCAGGCCCTGAGCGCCATGAAGCGGGCAAGCGCACATCCGGAGGACGCCTCTGCGGTGAAGGCGCTGATGGGGGCTGAGGCGGCGCTTGGCGGCGCGATGTTGAGCCTGAATGCCGTGATGGAGAACTATCCGGACCTGAAAGCCGATCAGACCATGGCGCAGCTTTCCGAAGAACTGACATCTACCGAGAACAAAGTCAGCTTTGCGCGCCAGTCCTACAATGACGAGGTGATGATCTATAATACCCAGCGTGAAACATTCCCGGATGTGCTGTTTGCGGGTGTGTTTGGTTTCAAAGAGGCTGCTCTGTTCGAGATTACCCGGCCAGAAGAAAAAGAGGCTGTCAGAGTAAGTTTCTAGCCATATCCAACACAGCATGGATTTCTTCGGGCAACAGGAGCAGGCGCGAAAACATACCTCGTGGTTGATTGTGCTGTTTACAGCGGCTGTGATTCTTATCGTACTGGCCGTTTATCTGGCAGTGACAGCTGGCCTGTTTTTTGGCCAGTATTATCAGGGTAACCAGCATTACTTCTTTGTTGAGACGCTATGGAATCCCAATCGCTTTCTGTGGGTGACAGGGATCACCATTGCGGTCATCGCCGGTGGCAGCTGGTTTCGCATGTATCAGTTGAAGGAAGGGGGAGGAGCTGCGGTCGCTGAAATGCTAGGAGGCAGCCGCGTGCCTGCAAGCATGAATGACCCGCTATTGCGGCGCCTGCTCAATGTGGTGGAAGAGATGGCGATTGCATCCGGTCTTCCGGTTCCGCCGGTGTATCTATTGGAGCAGAGCGGGATTAATGCATTTGCTGCCGGATTTGCACCTTCGGATGCGGTGATCACCGTAACACGTGGGGCGATCGAACTACTTAACCGCGACGAGTTGCAGGGCGTGATTGCGCACGAATTCAGTCATATTTTCAATGGTGATACACGTCTGAAGATGCGCCTGATGGGCCTGCTATTCGGGGTTACATTAATATCGGATACCGGCGGGTTCCTGCTAACGGCCAGGCACTCTGTTCGCTATTCGTCGCGCGGGCGCGGGACACATCCGGCACTGGTAGTGATTGGCATCCTGTTGTTTGTGGTCGGAACGATTGGCGCAGTCTTTGCCGATATGATCAAACGTGCTGTTTCACGACAAAGGGAATTTCTGGCAGATGCTGCGGCCGTACAGTTTACACGAAACCCCGAAGGAATTGCCGGGGCATTGAAAGTCATCGGAGGATATAAGGAGGGCTCACGGGTCTCCCATCCTGCCGCACAGCAGGCCAGCCATTTTTTCTTTGGCAACGCTCTGAAATCATGGAAGGAAAAGGACTGGTGGGCGACGCATCCGCCTCTGGAGGAGCGTATTCGTCGTATTGAACCGTGTTTCCAGGGGCGGATCGAAAATATCAATGCCAAATCGCGGCGTATCACTGTGGCAGAGGAGGCCGCGCTCGGTTTTACCGAGGCACCGTCTTCAGCCGCCGTGGCGGTGAATGCCAAGATGATTATGGATAGTGTTGGCAACCCCGGTTGGGAGCATCTGAAGCAGGCACGTGCGCTGATTGCCCGGATTCCTGAACGCTTATGCGATTTTGCCCATGACCCATACACAGCCAGAGCCACAGTATATACACTGCTGCTGGGCGCTGGAAGCAGCCAGCGGTCAGTTCAATTGCAGGTGCTGGAAAAAAGTGCGGATGCGAATGTGTTCCGGGAAACGCTGGAGATTCTGCCTGTTGCTAAGAAGCTGGCGCCGGAGCTCCGTTTGCCATTACTTGATATGATGTTGCCGGCTCTGAAAAGCCTGTCACAGGCGCAGTCAAAGGCCTTCAGAAAGAACATAACAGCCATGATCAAGGCAGATCATAAAATCAACCTCTTTGAATATATGCTGCATCGCATGCTAATGCGCCACTTACGTCCGTCATTCGCCAATGCCGAGCCCAAGTCTGCACAATACCAGGGGCTGCATCCACTTCTGAACGACTGCGCCTGGGTATTGGCTATGCTGAGCCGTTTCGGTTCTCATGCAGATCCTGAGAGAGTCTATGCGGACAGTATGGCGATGCTTGGCGGCAGTGGGGCGCCTGAGATGCCGGATGAAAAAGCATGCAGGCTTTCACGTTTCGATAGGGCGCTCAACAAACTGGCCTTGGCCTCTCCTGAGGCCAAGCGCCTTTTGCTGCAGGCCTGCGTACAGGTCGTTCTGTCCGATGGCAGGGTGGTAGTAAAGGAGATGGAACTGCTGCGGACAATTGCCGATGCGATGGATTGTCCGATGCCTCCGATATTTGTCAGTACCTAGCTGTTATCCAGTCGGGATTTCAGTTTGGCACAGTAGGCCTGCTCGATTTCCATGCCTCTTCCTGGTCGCATCGTATCAAGGCGAGTGAGCAGATATCGCCGTCTTTTTTCTGCACGGCTGCGCTCTAATCTGTCGCCGGTCATGCGAATCAGTTCTTTGATGTCGGCGATCTCGCGACGCAATTTCATTTCTGGCGGCACAAAGCCGGCGTTTTGCAACATCCGGTAAGCCATGCGTATTGCGACAGGAACGAAAGGGTCATCAGCCTCAAGTTCCAACGGCTTGCCTTCACCTTCCAAATGATTGAATTCACCTTTACGCGTTGCTTGCAGATGTGTTGTTCAGCTAGTATGGCAATAATATTCACAGGTAAATAATAGCGCGGTCAAGATGGGAGCGCATACAGCTGCGCTAATCCGTTTAAGAGGCTAGGATCGCTGCATGGATGCACGTTTGCAAAGAAAAGCAGAGTTGCTGGGTATTGGTGAGATCAAGCGGCATGTTTTTCTGTGTTGTGACCAGAGTAAGCCAAAATGCTGCGGTAAGGCAGCCGGAATGGAATCCTGGGAATATCTGAAACAGCGCTTGGCCGAGTTGGGCCTGAACGGCAGAAGCGGAATTTACCGTTCCAAAGTGAATTGCCTTCAGGTTTGTATGCAAGGTCCGGTTGCCGTCGTTTATCCGGAAGGCATCTGGTACCGCTCCTGCACGCCGGAGGTGCTGGAGCGCATCATTCAGGAACACCTGATCGGCGGCAGGCCCGTGAGCGACTTTCTGCTGGTTAATCGCAAACCCGGGACGGACGGATGAATCTCGGGCTGCCTGTCCTCGGCTTGTTGCTGGGCGCGGTTCTGTCCGGATGCCAGGGCGGCATCGCCAGACACGCCGCACCGGAGGAGAGCGCGAAAAAACCAGCCCAAAGTGACCACGCACGACCTTCCGCGCATATCCTGGCCGTTGACAGCTCGGGCAATTACCTACCGATTTCGGATGATCTCAGGTTCCGAAGCGGTGATGGTAGAAGGCTGCTGAGGACGAATGCAGCAGGAGGATGTGTGTCGTTTCGGGCTCTCAACGACCACATCTCTGACATGTTCGCCCATATCGACGCCTCAGGAAAGAAGAAGCTGCTCATTTTCATTCACGGCGGCATGATCTCCATCCCGGAAAGCCTGAAACGGATCAAATCCCAGTATCGACAGATTCTTAACGGGAATGATGGCAGCTACCCGATATTCATTGTCTGGCGTTCAGGCCTTATGTCTTCTTACTGGGAGCAGTTATGTTGTATTCGCGGAGGCCAGTACAATGTGCCTCTGGGAACGGTGACCCTGCCGTTGTATTTGCTCAAGGATATCGGCGTGGCCGTTTTCAATGCGCCGCTGGCATGGGGGCATGCCACTTATGTTTACTGGTCGTCGATCGCGGAGAAGAAGAACGTGGCCGATGTCCGCGAGCTTCGTTGCGACGTTCAGTCCGCCTCCTCGCTGCACCACGCAAGGGGTGACGGGGTCAATTACTGCCATAAAGGCAACAAGGTGAAGGAAGAGAGAATCCTCCACGATACCTTCAACTTCATCATGTTTTTTCCAAAAATGGTCACCATTCCCTTTGTCAGCAGCATGGGAAAAACCGGTTGGGACAATATGCTGCGCCGGACGGAAACCCAGTTCCGCAATCCGATCGAGCTAAGCGATTCCAGCGATACCTGTGCAACCGAGGCCAGGGCCTTTAGCCGGGGAAGCGGAGCCACGTCCATATTTTTCAGTCGGCTGGAGCGCTATCTAGCCGACAGGAATATGGAGGTGTCCATTGTCGGCCACAGCATGGGCAGCATCATTGTCAACAAGACGCTGGAGTTGTATCCTGACATTCGATACAGACATATCGTCTTCATGGCTGCAGCAGACAGCATCAACAACACCATTAATGCCCTCGGCGATTATATGCAGAAGCATCCGGAGACCGAATTCTATAATGTCATGATGCATCCCCAGGCCGATGCCAACGAGATTCCGCGATATACATTCGGCATCGCCCCCAATGGGAGCTTGCTTGAATGGATTGATGAAATGTACGGACCCAACCGCACCCGCCTAGATCTGACCGCTGGCAAGTGGTGGAACTCCAAGGATATCCTGCATCTGTTTCCGGATGACCCCCAGCTGAGAAAACGGATTCATATGAAGGTGTTCGGATTTTACGACAGGGACCCCGTCCACCACGGAGATTTCACCGAGATTGAGCTTCTGAAATATCCGTACTGGGACCATCGTTTCTGGTGGCTTGAAGACGAGCTTTCCACTGGAAACTAAAAAGGCGGGCGCTTTCGCAACCCGCCTTTTGGTTAGGAAGAAAAGCTGATTAACTGTAGAAATCGATCATGATTTCAAGACGTTTCGGCGTGATCTTCGAGGCGTTACCTGCAGTACCAAAGGCTTCGTAACGCGCTTTACAAATATCCTTCATTGCTGCTGTGGAGGCTTTCAGGAACTTGCGCGGGTCGAAGTTGGCCTTGTTCTCATGCATAAACTTGCGAATCGCACCGGTAGAAGCCATGCGCAGATCGGTGTCAATATTGACCTTGGCCACGCCATGCTTGATACCCTCGACAATCTCTTC
>JBHHXG010000060.1:0-9016 GCA_046756985.1 Mariprofundaceae bacterium
CTAGCTGTGGGCCGCCAAAACATTCACGGTGGTCGACATAACGATCCGGGATATCTTTCAGATCTGTGCCTACAGCACCCCGCCCCTGGCCATTGCCTGGGGCCCTTATCTCAGCCCACCGATGGCACTCTGGAACCTGTGGCTGAACTGGCGGGGGCTTGCTATTCACCTAGGTATGGGGAGCTTGTCGGCATGCCTAGTCATACTCATAGGTATACTTGCTCTGGCCGGTATCATCCTGTTGTTGGCATACCTGATGTATGTCCTTGTTCCCGGCAATGTTACGCTGCTTCTGGACACTATTCAGCAGCTCTACTAGCGCTTTTCATATTAATGCTATACATTAGCTGACTATGGCAACATTTGGTTTTTACAGGAAATTTACGGATGGTATTCCCATCTATCTTGCGCGTTATTACTGGTGGGCATATCTGTGGAAATACGGCGTCTGGTTATTCGATCACCAGCCGATCATCAATGCCATCCTGTTCGGACAGTATAACAGACTGATGCATGAAACCCTGCAGCGTTTTGATGCAAAGCCTGCCGGTAAAGTACTGCAACTGACATGTGTCTATGGCAAGCTAACAACCGAGTTGTTGCCCAGAGTCCCCGAGGGTATGCATCTGGCTGATGTGGCCGACATCCAGCTGAAACTGGCGAGAAGAAAAACACAAGGCCTGCAATCCCGGCCTATGTATCCGGCGCGTATGAATGCTGAATACCTTGGCTATAAAGATAATATCTTCGATACCATCGTGCTATTCTTTCTACTGCACGAAATGCCACCTGAAGCCCGACAGCGCACGCTTTCTGAGGCTATGCGCGTGCTTAAGCCCGGTGGGCGTATCCTGATTACTGAATACGGCGAGTTACCGGAAAGGCACCTGCTGTACCGTTTTCCTCCATTCCGCTGGCTGTTGGGGCGTCTGGAACCTTTTTTGCCCGGATTCTGGCGTGAAGATATGGATGAGGAATTAAAAAAAGCTGGGCGCGCACATAGCAAACCGGTTATTCAAACCGGACAGGAAGCGCAGTGTTTTTCGCATTTTTACCGTGTGAGTGAATTCCGGATTACTACAGAACCCTCGCCAGATGCACGCCCAACCAGGTGAGCACCAGACAGGCCACAACCTGTCCAATGATATTCGCCGCCGCCATGCCGATGGCACCGCTCTGTATTAACCGCAGAGACTCCAGTGAATAGGTTGAAAATGTAGTAAATGCGCCCAAAAGACCAACGGTAATCGCAAGGCGGAGCAATTCCCCGCTACTGGACCGCTCAATCAGCCAGACAAACAGGAAACCAAGCATCAGACTGCCCAAAGCATTGACGATAAATGTCCCCCACGGGAAAGACCCGCCAGCCATCCGCTGAACGCTGGAGGCCAGCAGCCATCTCAATACGGCGCCCACCGCCCCGCCTGCCGCTACAGCAACCACTTGCCGCATCATGCCTTTTTCTCCTTTTTGCGTTCCGTGAGCCATTGCAAACGTTCTCGCAGCGTCCGTTCAAAGCCACGATCTGACGGCTGATAAAACTCCGTCCCGGCCATACTCTCCGGAAAATGATCCTGATTGACCACCGCATCTTTGGCATCATGGGCATACTGATAGCCTTTTCCATGGCCCAGCTCCTCCATCAGTTTCGTCGGAGCATTGCGCAAATGCAGCGGTACATCCAGATGCTGAGTCTCCTTCGCCAGGTGCCGGGCCGATTTTTCCGCCATGTATGCAGCGTTGCTTTTTGGAGCCAGCGAGAGATAAATCACGGCCTCAAACAGTCCCTGTTCTCCTTCCGGTGAACCCAGCACTTCATACATGCGATGTACATCCAGGCATATCTGCAATGCACGCGGGTCGGCCAGCCCGATATCTTCCGTTGCCATACGGATCATGCGCCGCACGAGATACAGCGGCTCCTCCCCCGCCTCCAGCATGCGTGCCAACCAGTAGCAGGCGGCATCCGCATCGGAATCGCGCACACATTTGTGCAGTGCGGAAATCAGGTCATAGTGCCCTTCACCATCGCGGTCATAGCGCGCCTGTTTGCGCTGCCACTGCTTCTGCAAACCCACCTGATCCCAGCAGCGACCGGGATCAGCTTCAAACAACGCCTGTAGCGCATTGAGCGCGTAGCGGGCATCGCCATCGGCCATGTCGGACAGCCATGTGATGGCATCGTCATCAAGGGTAAACTCCGCTGCTTCATGCTGCAGAATGCCTATAGCACGCATGAGAATCTGCCGGATCGCTTCAGATGTAAGCGAGGCCAGCACAATCACCCGACATCGCGAGAGCAGTGCATTGTTCAGCGAAAAGGACGGGTTTTCAGTGGTGGCGCCAACGAGCACCAATGTGCCGTCCTCGATATAGGGCAGCAGCACATCCTGCTGGGCCTTGTTGAATCGGTGTATTTCATCAAGAAACAGCAGATATGTCCGGTTCTCCGCCTTTGCCCTGTGCACAATATCCCTGACTTCGCCCTTACCGGCAGAAACAGCAGATAATTGTTCAAATGGAATTTCAGCTGCCTGGGCCATGACGCGCGCCAGCGTGGTTTTGCCGACACCGGGAGGTCCCCAGAAGATACAGGAAATAGCACGTCCTTCGGCGATCAGGACCGAAAACCAGGAATCCGAACGTGTCAGCTCTTCCTGACCGACAACATCCTCGAGCTTCTCCGGACGCATGCGGTGGGCCAGCGGTACGGCGGTTGCCGCTGCGGGCAGGAACAGGCGTGGTTGACTCAGGCGAGAGCTCCTGTGTCCATTAAAAAATCTTGGAAACTGAAATCAGCACGGCTTGCTCTCTGTCCCGGTAAGTACCAGCAAAAATACCCGTAGCCGTTTGCTTGGGATAAAAAACATAGCTGTAGGCAACATCCACGTGCATGCCAAAACCATCGCCACCAACACCGATACTGACGCGATGACCATCCTGATCGGCAATGGCTGGATGAAATCCGGCGCTCTTATTAGCCCCCTGATCATAGGCATAACCAAGACGAATCTGGCTGTTTTCCTGCCATGTCCAGGTCACACCCCCCATCAATGTCACAGTATCGCGCAAATTCAGGGGATTCGACTGGGTGACTGTGCCACCAGCCACTACATTCAGGTCATTTACAGTCGACCAGCGCGTCCAGTTCACATCGGCCTCCAGACGAAGCACATCAAAGAAATCATGGGCCACACCGGCAACCAGCGTGTCCGGAACCCTTAGCGATACTGAATCGTTTACATTACCAGCAATATCCATCGATGCCCGCGAGCGAAACATCACACCCAGCGACCATGCCGGAAGCGGCTTCCACAGCAGCGAGACATGACCGCCAAAGCCGGCAAAATCCGTGCCATTGAACACCTGCGTTCCCTGACTCATGTCCAGTCGACTGACATACCAGTCGCCCCCCACCGCGATGGCCAGATCACTGTTAATCGCATAAATGGCATCAGCTGCCAGATGATCCACAGTAAGTTTTGTCTGGCCGGTTTTCGTACCAAACGCCGACTCCCAATTATTATTAATCTGGTATAAAGGGCTGAAACCAAGACCAAAACCCAGACGCCCATCGTGCGGCATCCATGCTGCGTAGACGGTGCCGACAGTAGGCTCAGTGTTGCTGTTCGGCGCTACGCCAGCTGGCAGTTCTACGGATGAATCGCGAAAATTGATTGTCAGGCCTCCGGTAACACTGACGCCATCCTGCCAGGCAATGCCGGCAGGGTTATAGATCATGGCAGATGCATCGTTCGCCGTTGCCACAAAGGCGTTTGCCACGCCAGCTCCTGCCGCCGACTGGTTCGGCTGTGCAAATCCACCGGCCTGTGCCATCGTGCTGCCCAGTAGTAACAGGCTAAGCGCAAGCGCTGCACTGTATTGTTTCATATAATTTTCCACCCTTTATTCTTCAGCTGCTACAACCCCGAATGCCGCGCCGATGACATCCACGCCTTCCGGCGGCGTAAACCTAAAGAGTTCGCTTTGCGGCGCAACGTGTGAAAACCTGTTCAGCGTAATCCGGTTGCGATTATCCATCACATCCAGACTTTCAATATAGGCAAGCCTGGCATCACTGCGTATGCCCAGCCACATGGCAGGCCCCTCCCCGATCTGCACCTGATAGCGTGTGATCTGCGGCTCTTCTTGCGGCTGCTCTTGTGCCAGCAGGAGCACATCCCGACCGCCGATCCGGCCATCCAACAACTTCATCACTACCGGATCAACGGCATCCAGCCCCTCCAACACCTCGGCTTGCAGCAAATCCGGCTCATAATGCCAGATGATGTCGCCATCGCTGATATAGAGCTGTTCGTATGGCAGTTTATAGTGCCAGCGGAAACGCCGGGGACGCAGCACATCCAGCGTGCCGGCATAATGCTGCTCGGAACCATCGGAGAATGACAACGTCTGTTCAAAATCACAGGAAAAGCCCTGAAGTGCGGATAGTTGCTCCAGGCTTTTTGCCAGCAACGCGGGCGTGTCTGGCGTATCAGCGCCAATAGCCGGGGCATCGGCCATGAACATTACAATCGCCACAACGGGTGCCAGCAAAGCCAATTTAGGCATCATACCGCCTTTTTGTATCACTCGATTACACCGCCGCCATCCGCCTCACTGCGCGCCAGCACCTTGCGCATGCCCCCAGATCCCGGCGGTGTGACAATGCCGTCACGCTCCATCTGCTCGACAATTCTACTGGCCCGGTTGTAGCCAATGCGCAAATAGCGCTGCACCATCGAGACTGAGCACTGCCCTTTTTCAATCACTAGGGCCACTGCTGCATCATACTTGTCGTCATGATCATGTTCATCGCCGTTCCCGCTCGGCTCGGAAGACGTTGGCGCCTCAAATACTTCTTCGTGGTATTCCGGCTCAGCCTGTGCACGTAAATGTTCAACCAGCTCCATAACTTCGGTATCCGAAACAAAGGCGCCATGAACCCGTTTCAGATCACGGCCGCCGCTTAATAACAGGCTATCACCCTGACCCAGAAGGTGCTCGGCCCCCACCTGGTCAAGAATAGTACGGGAATCAACTTTTGAAGACACTTGGAATGAGATGCGACTGGGCAGGTTGGCCTTGATCAAGCCTGTTATGACATCCACGCTTGGACGCTGCGTGGCAAGAATCAGGTGGATGCCGGCGGCACGGGCCTTCTGCGCAAGGCGACAAATCGACTGCTCCACTTCCTTACCAGCCACCATCATCAGGTCTGCCAGTTCATCAATGACAATGACAATATATGGCAGGCGCTCAGGCGCGGCCTCATCAGAGCGAGGGCTTTTTTTCTGAACACTGCGATTATAACTGTCGATATTGCGCACCTTCGTATCCGCCATCAGTTGATAGCGTCTTTCCATCTCATAGACCGCCCAGGCCAGCGCCTTGGCCGCCTTGCGTGGATTTGTCACAACCGGAACCAGCAGATGCGGAATATCTTCATACATCGAGAGTTCGAGCATTTTTGGATCAACCATAATTAGTCGCAGATCAGCCGGCGTATAGGTCATCAACATGGAGCAGATCATCGTGTTGACCGATACCGACTTGCCAGAACCGGTTGTGCCGGCGATAAGCAAATGCGGCATTTTTGCCAGATCGGTCACGACAGCAGCGCCGGCGATATCCACACCCAGCGCCAGAGGCAGAATATGGCGTTTATCGGAAAACTCCTTGCTCGCCAGCACCTGTTGCATCAGCACGGTTTCTCGCTCTTCGTTCGGAATCTCAATACCGATCACGCTTTTACCAGGAATGTTGCCGGCTATACGCACGCTGACCGCAGACATGGCACGCGCTAGATCATCCTGCAAGGCTGCGATTCTGCTTGCCTTTGTTCCCGGCACGGGCTCAAACTCGAACTGAGTCACAACTGGGCCGGGCTGCACTGCAACGACCTCGCCCTCCACACGGTAATCGAGCAGTTTCTTCTCCAGCATGCGAGCCACAGCCTGCAGCGATTCGGGACTATGCTCCTTGCGTTTCTCCTTACCGGAAGAAAACAGACTTAAAGCCGGCAGCCGGAACCCCGTGGCTGATGGTGCCTGCAGTGCTAGTTCGGCCTGCTGGTCCTGCATGGCCCTGCGTGATACTTTCATTTTTGCCGGTTTGGCAATTGTTGGCTCAGTTTTGCCAATATGTTTCGGCCGCGCTTTTTTCGCCTTTTGCCGCCTCTCCCGCCCCTGCAGCCGATCCCTGCGATCTGCGGCAATGCTGCGGAAGCGTGAGGTCATTCCCGTAACCCGAGAAGTCACCGCAGCAACTAGACCAAACAGGCGTCTGGTCAGCATCAACACCGAAATATGCGAAGCGGCAACAAAACTGCTGGATGCCAGTACCAGCAGAACTACATCGCGACCGATGGCATGTAGGGGACCACGAAGCCCATCCGCCAGCATACTGCCTAATGCACCTCCTGCTCCGGCCGGCAATTTGCCCCACCATAAAGTGAGCCATGATCCATGGGCATGGACAAGCGCCGATATGGCAAGCAGTAACGGCAACCAGAAGAAAGCGGTCCACCCACCCGGATAAGGCCTTCGATCAAAGGCTATGCGTATAGCGAGTGCCAGCAGCAGCACTGCCAGAAGCCAGCTTCCATAGCCAAAAAGCTGGTATAAAAAGTCCGAGAGATAGGCCCCCGTCAAACCAGCCTGATTGACTGCATCGGCATTCGTTTCATTATTGAACGAAGGATCTGAAGGGCTAAAGCTAAACAATGACAATGACAACACCACTACCATGCCAAACAGCACCAGCGCCAGTGATTCCCGCAACAATGCGCGCGTGTTCATCTATACCTCCAGCACAACCGGCAGCACCATCGGGCGTCTGCCGAAACGTCGCTTGCACCAGCGCCTGAGCCAGATACGCACCTCTTCCTTGGCCGCGTCAATATCCGACAGTGCTTCCTGATCCATGCCTTCAAGATGGGCATGCAACGCCCCGGCAGCCTCAGAAAGCACGGATTCGCTGACCTGCTGATGCAGCACGCCCCGGGCGATCAGTTCGGGTGTGCCAAGCAGTTTGCCTTCATGCTGACTGATCAGCACCGTCACCGAAATCATCCCCTCGCCAGCCAGCACCCTGCGGTCGCGCAGCACCAGATCATCGACTTCATCACGGCCTGTACCGTCCACGAACACCGCCCCGGCATGGAAGGTCTCACCCAAACGTATACCATCACCATCCACTTCCACGCTCTGCCCGTTTTCGGCAATGATGGTGTGCGCATGCGGCACGCCCGTTGATATAGCCAAATGCTGATGTTCAATAAGATTACGGTATTCGCCATGCACCGGATAAACATACTTCGGCCTTGTTAATTGAACCATTGTTTTCAGCTCATGCGCCTGCGCATGGCCTGACACATGCAGAGGCGCCTGCCCACCATGCAGCACGCGCGCACCCCGCCGGTATATATGGTTGTACAGACCGGCAATCACACGCTCGTTGCCCGGAATATTGGATGAAGAAAAAACAACGAGATCGCCCTCCCCCAGACGAATACCCGGAAACTGATCCCGCGCAATGCGTGCAAGCGCGGCCCTGGACTCACCTTGTGAGCCTGTCGCAATAATCAGCAGCTCATCGTCCGGCATGTCCGCAGCATGCTTGCAGCTGATCAGCGAACCTGCCGGTATATTCAGCCGATCCATGCGCTGCGTGATCTCCACATTGCGCTCAAGGCTGCGGCCAGCCAGCGCGATCTTGCGCTTACAATCAATCGCTGCATCAATAATCTGCTGGATGCGGAACATATTGGAGGAAAAAGTCGTCACGACCACCTTGCCGCGACAACCGGCAATGGCCTGTTTCAATGCAGGGCCCACGCTGCGTTCACTTGGATTGCTGCCGGAGCGCGTGGCATTGGTCGAGTCCGGGGCCAACAGCAGCACCCCTTCATCCCCCAGCGCGGCAAAGCGATGCAATGCGGTCGCTCGTCCATCAAGCGGCGCAGGATCAAACTTGAAGTCACCGGTATGCACGACGATGCCAAGAGGCGTATGAATAGCGATGGAAACAGCATCCATGATGCTGTGTGTCACCGGAATCGCCTCGATTTCAAACGGCCCGATGCGGGTACGCCCATCCTCGGCCAAGGGCCTGAGATCGGCCTTGTATTCCTGCAGTTCGGATAGCTTACCCTCCACCAGGCCCAATGTGATCGGTGAACCATAGACAGGCAGATTCAGTTGTGGCAAAAGAAACGGTAGCGCACCGATATGGTCTTCATGGCCATGGGTCAGCACCACCGCATGCGGCGTCAGCCCCAGATCATTCAGCGCTGAAATATCCGGAATGACGACATCCACGCCATGTTGTCCCGGTTCGGGAAAGCCCATACCGCAGTCTACAATGATGGCTTCGCTTCCCAGCGCATAAACCATCATGTTTTTTCCAAACTCGCCCACCCCGCCGAAGGGATACAGGCAGAGCGGCGTCTCTGCCATCAGGCGCTTCCCCGGCTGCCCGGCTTGATCGCAGGGAGCGTTCCCTCACGGCACAGCGGACAATCATCAGCCGCGTGCGTTTCAACATCGAGGCTGATGGCCGTTTCATGGGGCACATCAAAGCGTCCCTCTGAATTTGGAGCCCGATCTACGACGGCCAGCACTTTGACCGGCTTGCCACCATGCGCACGAACCACCTCAATGCATTCGCACACCGAACCACCCGTTGTAATCACATCTTCAACGACGAGCAGCCTTGCGTCTTCAGGGATCGTAAAACCGCGGCGCAGCTGCATTTCGCCTTCCTTGCGTTCGGTAAAAATAAATGGTTTATTCAGTGCACGCGCCACTTCATGGCCGATAATCAGCCCACCTATTGCTGGAGAAACCACCATATCAAAATCATCAGGAGCTACTCGCGATGCCAGCTCTTTGGCCAGCCCTGCCGCATGCTCCGGATGCATCAGCACCAGTGCTGATTGCAGATACCGCGCCGAATGCCGGCCGCTGGACAGCACAAAATGGCCATTCAGCAGCGCCCCGGAATCTTCATACAT
>JBHHXG010000061.1:0-8597 GCA_046756985.1 Mariprofundaceae bacterium
CCTGTACCTTGGGGATTCGGCGCATTCGTTGCTGTTCGGCTTTTTTCGCAACGCCAATGATGTGGCCTTTGACCCGGCGGGCAACAACCGCTTTGGCGGCATGGCGCGCTGGACAGGGATGTGGGATATCAATGATACCACTACCCTGGAGCTGGGCAGCACTTATATAAACGGGCGTAATGGCAGATCAGGCAGTAGTCGGAGCGATATTCTTGGAGGGCATTTCGCATTAAAGAACATTCGGCTTGATCGCAGCGGCTGGTCGCTATTGGCCGAATGGAACCGTAATCGCATCGGTAAGGGCGTAACAGCGGGGCGCACTATCACCGACGGAGCGTATCTGCTCGGCGAATACGACTTCAACCGCAACTGGCTCGCTTTTGCCCGTTACGATTTCAGCCGCACGACCGGCAGCATCGGCAACGAATCTGCCTATAGTGCCGGAATGGGCTGGAAACTCAGTGAATTCCAGAGCATCACCCTGCAATACAAGTACACCCGTAATGCGCTCGCGCAAACGGCGGCAAATCTCGGCATTGCTGCCGGGCAAAACGCCAACGAGGCCTTCTTCCGATGGGTCGTGGCGATCGGCCCGCACCGTCCGCACAGCTATTAAGGAGAATGATATGAAACCAATACAGGGATTACTATTACTTGCAGCATTGATGCTCGGGCAGACGGCCGTTTACGCTGAAGCGTTGCGTATTGTCGCCAGCTTGCCTGCCCTGGGGCAGATCGCTCAAGGGGTTGCGGGTGAGTATGCCGAGGTGAAAGTCCTGGCCCATGTCAGCCAGGATCCGCATTTTGTACCCCCAAAGCCGACATTGGCACGCCACCTGGCTCGCGCCGATTTACTGATTGCAGCGGGACTTGGCCTGGAGGCCGGCTGGTTGCCGCCGCTGATGGAAGCTTCACGCAATGCTGCCATTCGTCCGGGTGGCAAGGGTTATCTGGATGCCCGGCATGTGCTTGCAAACGTGCCGGGCAAGCCGCGGGGAAAAATCACCAGAGAGATGGGGGATATTCATCCCGAAGGAAATCCGCACTGGTGGATGGATCCGCTCAACGGGGTGCAGCTGGCGAAGGTCATTGCAGAACGCCTGTCCCGACTTGATCCTGCGCATGCAGATGACTATCAACAACATGCCGCAAGCTTTGCCATGCAAATCAATGACCGAATGCCTGCCTGGAAGACATCGTTGCAGGCCATGAGCCCGCTAGTCGCTTATCACGATTCCTATCTCTATCTGACTCAGCGTTTTGCGCTGCATGTAAGTGGTTTTGTGGAGCCAAAACCAGGCATTGAACCTTCCACGTCTCATCTGGACGGACTGGTGGTTCGTATCCGGCAGAACCATGTGCAAGGCGTATGGCTGGAGCCTTACCATGATGGTTTGACTGTCAGAAAACTATGTGAGCTGGCGCATACACCATGCCGGATCATGCCAGATGCCGTTCATGGTGAAGGTTTTGCTGCTTATATCAGCATGTTTGACGTGCTTGCAAGAGGCGGAAAATAATATGTTTTTGCTTACCAGTCTGGTTGCGTGTCTTATCCTGGCGCTTGTGATGCCATTTCTGGGCCGGCGCGTGCTGGAACGGCGCATTGTTTTTGTCGATCTGGCGCTGACACAATTTGCAGCGACGGGCTATGCCATTGGCCTGGCGACGGACAGCTCCGGTACGCTGTGGGCCGGAGGCATCACGCTGCTGGCTGTATTCGCCTTTGCCGCACTCCCCTATGCCTCAAAACTGCCAAAAGAAGCGGTGATGGGGGCGATGTATGCAGTGGCCGCTGCTGCCGGCATGGTGATCCTGACCCAACTGCCTCATGCCGAAGGTCATATGACTGACTTGATGTTCGGCTCTCTGCTTGGCGCAAGCTGGTTTGATCTGGAAGTACTGGCTGGCTTGGGGCTTCTGGCAGTGGTGATATTAAGGTTTGCATGCGGCGACAGCTATGTACAACGGCTGATGTTTTATCTGGCACTGGCGCTTGCTGTTGTGCCAGCCATTCATGCTGTTGGCGTTGTATTGGTGTTCGGCATGTTGCTGCTGCCGGCACTGGCTGCATGGCGAGGCGAACGGAATGGTCCTGTATGGCTGGCACTGACTGTCAGCATATCCGGCGCCATACTGGGTGTTCTTTCGGCTGAACATCTCGACCTTCCACCTTCATCAAGTGTTGTGCTGGCATTGTTTGCCTGTGGCTTGCCGGTGTTTATATGGTGGAGTAAAAAAACGGAAAAATCAGGTTAGTAAATCCAGGGTACGGTCGAGGCCGCCTCTGGAGATGGCGCAGGGAGCAAGTTCCCAGACCTTGGTTTTGGCATGAAAGGCAATGCCGAGGCCCGCCGCTTCCAGCATTGGCAGATCGTTGGCGCCATCGCCGATGGCAACGGTCTGTTCCATCGGAATATCCCACGCATCCGCCTGGGCAAGCAGCGCTTCGCGCTTGCTTATCGCGTCCACGACATCACCAAGCACCTCGCCGGTTAGCCTGCCATCCCTGATTTCCAGCATATTGGACTGTGTATAATCCAGATTCAGCCGCGTTTTCAGCTTGTCGGTAAAGTGGCTGAAGCCGCCGGAAACAAGCCCGACTTTCCAGCCATGCGCGCGCACCGTTTCAATCAGTTTTTCAGCGCCATTGTTAAGCTCAATACGCTCATCATAAACCCGGTCCAGCACGCCGGCATCCAGCCCGGCCAGCAGTTTGACGCGCTCGGTCAGGGACGTGGTGAAATCAAGTTCACCTTCCATGGCACGCTGCGTGATGATGGCGACTTCTTCGCGGATGCCGAGAAAATCGGCGATTTCATCAATGCATTCACATGTAATCAGCGTCGAATCCATATCCATGAATAACATGCCGGGCTCGGCAAGATGCGGCTGCGGCGGCAGTGCGGTGACGGCGATATCCACGCCAAGGCGTTCGGCCAGAGGACGCATGCGCATCGTTAGAATACGCGGGTTCTGATCGCCAGCCAACTGGATGGTCGTATGGCTCTCCTGGCTTGCCACCTGCAGGATGCCGAGAGTTTCCAGCGCCAGACTGGTACAGATTTCCTTGAACTGGTCGAACGCATCGCAGCAGTACAGGTGCATGCGCATCGAGGCTTTGGCCTGACCGGTGCGCCAGACCTCGTACATCGGATCCTGCATCCATTTTTTCAACCGTTCTTCTTCGGCTATGACGCCGATAAACAGCCGGCCGCCACCCGGTGTGGCAAAACTGGCAGCAGTCGTGACATCGGGGGCGTCGCCAAGCGGCGGGGTCAGCAGGTTAATCAGCATGATGTTGCCATGCGGGCATCCTTGAGCAGTTCATCGAGAAAGGCAATTGAGGCACGGACGCGCGCGCCGGGGCCTTCCCCAGCATCCAGCAGCGTCAGGCTGCCGTCCGGCCGTAGCGCAAAACGCTCCGGTTCGCTCTGCACGCGCATCAGCAGTGCAGCCGGTTCAATCGGCGATGCCTCGGTGAAAACAAAGCGGATGCCGGTATCGGAAGTATCGAGCTTTGAGATGGCCATCTGACGCACCCGCCAGCGGATGCGGGCCGATTCAAGGCAGCATCTTGCCTCCTGCGGCATACGGCCGAAACGGTCGGTCATTTCCTCGAACAGTGCGGAGATGTCGTCATCTGACTGGGCGCGGGCAATGCTGCGGTACATGGCCAGACGCTCGCCAACCTGCGGAATATAATCCGGCGGCAGGATGGCGTTCATCTCCAGATGAATGTCGCATGGTTGCGGCGGCGTGATGGTTTCTCCCTTCGCCTCGGCCACGGCCCCGGCAAGCATGTCCAGATACATGTCCAGTCCGATGGCCTCGATCTGGCCGCTCTGTTCGGCGCCCAGCAGGTTGCCCGCACCGCGGATTTCCATGTCCTGCCGTGCCAGCAGAAAGCCAGCTCCCAGTTCGGAATGTTCTGCAATGGCCTGCAGGCGTTCGCGCGCATCCGGCGTCATGGCTCTGGCATCGGGCGTGAACAAATAGGCATAGGCCTGCTGGTGGCTGCGGCCGACCCTGCCGCGAATCTGATGCAGTTGCGCCAGCCCCAGCAGGTCGGCACGTTCAACAATCAGAGTATTGGCATTGGGAACATCGAGCCCGGATTCGACGATTGTCGTGCAGACCAGGATATGCAATCGTCCTTCATAAAATGCCATCATCTGCCGGTCCAGTTCCGCCGGGTTCATCTGCCCATGGGCAATGCCGATTTCGGCCTCCGGTATCTGATCGCGCAGGAAGCGGGCAATGCGCTCGATGCTTTTGACATGATTGTGCAGGTAATAAATCTGTCCGCCCCTGTACAATTCACGGCGGATGGCCTCCTGCGCCAGATGCGGATCGAAGCCTGAAACCATCGTGCGAATCGCCTCCCGTTCAGCCGGAGGTGTGGTGATGACCGAAACGCTGCGCAGTCCGGATAGCGTCTGGTGCAGTGTGCGCGGAATCGGCGTGGCCGTCAGCGTCAGCAGGTCCACCTGATGATGCAGTTGTTTCAGTCTTTCCTTGTGCCTGACGCCGAAGCGCTGTTCTTCATCGACAATGACCATGCCGAGATCATCAAAACCAAACATATCCGACAGCAGCCGGTGCGTGCCGATGATGATATCGATGTTGCCACTTGCGAGCCCCGTCTGGACACGCGCAGTTTCCGCCTTGCCCTGCTGGCGCGAGACAAGCGCCACTTTCAGGCCCGTGCCGGCAAAACGCTCGGCAAAGCTGTTGAAATGCTGGTTGGCCAGCACCGTAGTCGGCGTCAGCACTGCGACCTGCCGGCCGCTTCTGGCAACGATAAAGGCCGCCCTCATGGCGATTTCCGTTTTGCCAAAGCCAACATCGCCGCAGATCACCCGGTCCATCGGCTTGTCGCCGGTCAGGTCTGCCAGCACCTGGTCAATGGCCTCAACCTGATCGTCTGTTTCCTCAAACGGGAAACGAGCGGCGAATTCTTCATAGGCATCAAAGAGTTTGCCCTTTAGCGGATAACCCGGCCGGGACACACCCCTGCGCAGGGCCTCGGTGTCGACCAGTTCATGCGCCATGGCCAGCAGATCGCGCTGTACGCGCTGACGGGTGCGCTTCCATTGTTCTGAGCCGAGCCTGTTCAGCTTCGGTTCATCCTCACCGGTATAGCGGTGCAAACGATCAAGTTCCTCAACAGGCACATGGATGCTGGCATCGCCGCCATATTCGATATGCAGAAAATCACTCTGCATCCCGTCCGCTTCAATCGTGGAAAGTCCCCGGTAGCGACCGACGCCATGGTCTTCATGGACGACCGGATCACCGGGCCTGAGCTCCTGCAGGCTGCTGAATACATCAGCCCGTATTGAGGCGACACTTTTGCCGCGTTTTCTGGGCAGGCGCTGGCCGAGCAGTTCACGGCCGGTCAATAACATCAATTTTTGATCCGCCAGGGAGAGACCCGCATCGAGGAAGCCGATGGCGGTACTGACCGGAGCATCCGGCATATCATGCAGGCCATTGCAGCGGGGGATGTTTTCCGCCAGGCCCGAACAGGCCTCGATCATACGTTCCTGTTGGCCCGGACCATGCGCCACGAGCAGCAGGCGCCATCCTTCATCAATCAGCGAGGCGAGCCGCTGCTGCATGATGTGCAATGGTCTGGCGTGACCCTGGTAATCGGCAATGGATGGTGCAGCCTGAATGGCGCCTTCTGCTGGCAGGCTTGACGCCTCAATTATTGTTTCGATGGCGTATAATTCCTGCGGGCTGATCACCGGTTCATCGCCCAGGCGCACCATGTCAAACTGCGAGCGCAGCTGTTCGGCGAACGATACACGCCTGTCCTCGATATCCTTATCGGCATGAATACATGCTGCTTCCGGCAGGTAGTCGGCCAGCCGCGCCGTTTTTCCGTAGGCCAGTGGCAGCAGGGATTCGATGCCGGGATGCGGCCGGCCAGTCTGCACAGCCGTCAGCATCGGATGCTTGCGCAGATGTGGGAAACGGGCGCGGAAGGCGGCGGCAAATGTTTCGCGCCCCTTGGTATCGAGAATGACTTCCCGCACTGGTACGGAAACGAAGTCCTCCAGGTGTTCACCGGAGCGCTGTGTTTCAATATCAAAACGGCGGATGGATTCGATCTCGTCACCGAACAGGTCGATGCGTAATGGCGTGTCTTTCGTCGCCGGCCAGATGTCCAGCAGGCCGCCACGGGCGGCAAACTCCCCGCCGGCCAGCACGCGTTCGGTCGCATGCATGCCGGAATCGGCCAGTCGCTGTTTCAGTGCTGCCATATCCAGTGGTTCACCGACTTTTAGCTGCCAGACATGCGCGGCGACAGACTCCGGCGGGGCGATACGCTGCAGCCAGGCAGGAAGCGCCGTCAGCAGCAGTCCCTGTGGTGCCGGGTCATTCAACAGCCTGCCCAGCGTGGCGAAACGGTCGCCGACAATCCCGTGGTGCGGGCTGACACGATCGTACGGCAGTACTTCCCAGGCCGGAAAACGCCACAGCAGGGGCGGGGCATCCTGCAGGAAAAACGCGATCTCTTCAGCAAGCTGGCGATAGCTGCGCAGATCAGAACAGATGTACACGTGCAGACCCGGCTTCCGGGCGCGCGCAGACAGACGACAGGCCAGGCCAGCGTATTCAGTCTGTATGGCGGCTTCTTGATGTGTTTCAGTATCAGGCATCGGGCGCGAAATAATGCCCCAATCGTGCTGCGGCATCCATGACTGTTGCATCTGCCCTGATAGCACTTCGGGAGAATGCTATAACTGCCTGATTCACATAAATAAATGGTCAATCAGGAAGGAATGGCGTATGCTCTCGGCCGGTCATGTAAGCAACTGTAATCATGCGAAACAGGAGCCGTTCCGGCTTCAACGTCCACGAAAAGGAGGTGTATATGTCAGATACAGAAACCAATACACCAGTCCTGACGCTGGATGAGGCTATCACTCTGGCAACAGAGAGTCCTTCACAACTCGTGGAAAAGATCGCTGAAATGCACGACGCCGAGCTTGCTGCACTGCTGCTGGATTGCAAAAGTGATGACGAGCGGCAACAGCTGTTTTCCTTCATTCCGGAAGAGCAGCGCGGTGACACCCTGCTCGAGTTGCCGGAGAGCATGCAGGAAGACCTGCTGGCGTCCCTGCAGCCCAGCGAGATTGAAGAAGTTGTGGAGCATCTCGATTCTGATGACGCGACCGACATTCTGCAGGCAGTGGAGAAACACGTTGCCGATACCATTATCGAACGGCTGGAGCCTGAAGAGCGCCGTGAGATCGAGCCGCTGCTGGAGCACGATGAAGAGTCCGCCGGTGGCCTCATGCAGGCGGAGCTGTTCAAGGTGCGCATGGACTGGACGGTGGACAAGGTGCTGGATGTGCTGCGCCGCTGGGGCAAAGACATTGAAAACCTGAACTACATTTATGTTGTGGATGATACAGACCGGCTTGTCGGCGTGCTGCCCTTATACGAAGTGCTGTTTGGTGAGCCGGAACAGCCGGTAATTGATATTGCCGACAAGGATTTTCCGGTAGCTCATGCCGGACAGGACCAGGAAGAAGTAGCGCATGTCTTTGAAAAATATGATGTTCTGGCACTTCCAGTAGTGGATGATGCCGACATTCTGGTCGGCCGCATTACCGTGGATGATATTCTAGATGTTGTGCAGGAAGAGGCGACCGAGGACATGTATCGCCTGGCGGCCCTGTCCGATCAGGACGATCTGGCAGAACCGATCGGCACGACAGCTCGACGGCGCGGCGTCTGGCTGACGGTCAACCTGGGTACCGCCATTCTGGCCTCTATTGTCATTGCCCAGTTTGAAGCGACGCTGGTGCAGATTGTGGCGCTTGCGATCCTGATGCCGATTGTCGCCAGCATGGGTGGTATTGCAGGCACGCAGACGCTGACCGTAATTGTGCGCGGTATCGCGCTTGGCCGGGTGACCTTTGAAAATGCACGCCGCGCCCTGCTCAAGGAAGTATCGGTGAGCATGGTGACCGGTCTGAGCTTTTCCCTGCTGATGGGGCTGGTGGCGTCAGTGTGGTTTCCCGCCCTTGGCGCCAAACTGGGATTCGTCATTGCCGCTGCGATGCTGATTAATCTGATGGCTGCCGGCCTTGCAGGTGCTCTGATACCGCTGACACTGCAGCGTATCCATATCGATCCGGCTCTGGCCAGCGGCACGATTCTGACCACAGTGACCGATGTGGTCGGCTTCTTTGCCTTTTTGGGGCTGGCTACCGCCTTTCTTCTTTAATTTACATCATCTAAAATCGCAGCAACTGTTGGAGAGAAAATGCCGGTTGATTTTGTTATCGACACGAAAGCGCGCGTGGTATTCCTCAGGCTGTGGGACAAGGTGAGCAGCGACGACTTTGCGCGCTATCAGCGTTCTTGCTACAGCCATGACGATTTTGACCCGAATTTTCATGAGCTGATTGACTGTTCTGATTTGCGTTTGACCGATGCGGATTTCACAAAAATGATACAAGTCAGTAACCGTGATAAGTGGGGTGCGGAAAGTCGCAGAGCCATTGTTGCTCCGAGGACCGTTATTTTCGGGCTGGCCATGATGTACAAGACGCTGGCAGGCGGAAAACGTGGCA
>JBHHXG010000062.1:0-8344 GCA_046756985.1 Mariprofundaceae bacterium
TTGCTGATTTCCTCCAGTGGCCAGTTCCACCACTGGCTGGCCAGCAGTTTCTCGATGGCCTTGTCGGATAAACGTTTGCGGATCGGTTTTGCCGGAACACCGCCGACAATGGTATAGGGTTCGACATCCTTGGTGACAACACTTCCGGCGCCAATAATGGCGCCCGTACCGATGCTGACACCGCCCATGACGGTGCAGTCATGCCCGATCCATACATCATGCCCAATCAGAACAGGGCCTTTATCAATCACCTCATCAAATAGTGGCTGGAAATCCCTGCCGTGCATGGCGAGTCGCCGGGCGAAGGGGAATGTGCTGAACTGGTCAACAGGATGATGATAGTGAATCAGCCGGAGGTTTTCGCCAATGGAACAGAAATTCCCGATGGACACATGATACAGCCTCGCCGGTGGCATAATGTAGCTGTAACGACCAATGTGGAAGTTTTCACCAGCATGCACACCATAGGGTATCCATGCCCCTTCAAGGATTTCCGCGTCTGCGTGAACCGCGCCATATATCAGGGCATGCGGATATTTGCGGCGCCCCCGGGCACGAAGCCGGCGTCGAACAAGCCATGAATTCATGGCAATATAGTCCCGTGAAAAATACGGCAAGGCAAGTTCTCTTCGGTTCGGCTGCCCTGGCGACGGCACAAGTCGTTGCCAATGCGGCGGCTTTCTTTCTGGCCTGGGCAGTGGCACGAGGCATGGGAGAAGTTGTTTACGGCCAGTTTGCCGCAGCCTATGCCCTGGCGATGTCTGTTGCTGCATTGGCTGATTCCGGGGTGCGCGTCACCCTGATTCGTGAGGTGGCACAACAACCAGGGGCATGGAAGGCCCTGCTCCGAAATGCCATGGTGGTTTCCATTCTGTTGGCCTTTACTGTGGCGGCAGGTTTTTTTCTGCTGGTTGTGATAAAGGAATCTCCACACGCTCAGGGATTGCGCCTCTGGCTTTTACTGTTCGCCTTGCTGTGGACGGGAACGCGTATTCTATTGGGTGTTCCTGCCGGCCATCAGCGGCTGGTTTCCGTCGCGGTATGGGGTGCGATTGAACGGGTTGGTGGTGCCCTGCTGGTCGCAGCACTTGCTTTTCTGACAAATATTAATGTGCTGGGTCTAGCCCAGATGTTATGCACTTGGGAGGCGGGAGTGCTGTTGGCCATCTGGGTATGGGTACATAGCCGCACCCAGATGGCGGACCCGGACGCTGACCGGCCATTGATTCCCTTTGTGAAGCTGGCCATTCCCTTTGGCATGGCGGCGGCCGTTCAGTCTGTTATGGGGAAATTCGATCTCATTATTCTTGGCTTTCAGCAGGCACCCGATTCGGTTGGGCACTATGCTGCAGCCCAGATGCTGGCACTGGCCGTCGTTTTTCTGGGTATGGCGGCCGCCAATGCGCTGTTCCCAAGCCTTGCCGGCCTGGCCAAGGAGGAACGTGTTGAACAGGCAAGGGATTTGCTCGAGCCCGCTCTGGGTTTGACGAGTTTGGTGATGATTGTTGTAGGCGCCGTGCTGGCATGCATAGCCGGTCCGCTTCTTGGCTGGGTATATGGCGAAGGCTTCTCCCAGGGCCGGCCCTGGTTGATGCTGTTTGCACTGGCATCGCCGTTTGCTGCCGTGGGTGCGGTAGCCGGATCTGTGATCGGCGCCTGGGGATTCCAGAGCAGGTGGATGAAGCTGCTTCTGCTCCTGTTCCCGGTGATTGCGGCAGGCTACTGGTTGATGGGCTCATGGCTGGGCATGTGGGGCGTGGCAGTCGTTAATGTGGCGGTTCAGGTTCTGCTTATGGCCGTTGCCTGGCGCTGGCTGTCCGGTGCGGGCCTTGTATCGGCAGTATGGTTACCGAAACTGCTGTTAATTCAGTGCCTGATTGGTATTTATCTCATTATGGTAGAGGGGTGGCTGCTGTTTCTTGCGCCATGTCTGGCCATCGGGCTTGTTTTCCTGCTGGGGGTATGCAAGTTGCAATGGACAACTGCCCTTCTCAGGCTGGCAAGATGAAGGCTGCTTCCGTATCGGCGGTGATTGTCACCTATCGCTCCCGGCTGCATATTGGTCGATGTGTTCACAGCCTGATCGATGAAGGAATATTGGAGATCTGGGTGGTTGACAATGCATCTGATGATGACACCGCATCATACGTCTCGGAACATTTTCCAGAGGCGCATCTGATTCAAAATAGTGAAAATATTGGCTTCGCGGCTGCCAACAATCAGGCACTCCAGCGCATTGCCACCCCTTTTGTTCTGCTTATCAATCCCGATGCATGGCTGGAAAAGGGGTCGTTGCGGCATATGCTTACCGAAATTGAACAGCATGATGATGTTGCCGTGGTTGGTCCGAGAATGATTCGCGATGAGCAAATCGAGCCATCCCTGCTGTATGCACCCAGGATACGGGATGTATGGTTTTTTCTGCTATCAGGTATGCGGGCCTTCGGCAGCGGCGGGTTTTCGGGCCGGATGGCAGACGGCTATCCCTGGGATGCCGGGGGCGAGGGCAATCATGTGCGTGGTTCCTGCATGCTGGTGCGCATGCAGGCTGTGCGGGAAGCAGGATTTCTGGATGAGTCTTTTTTTCTGTATTTTGAAGAAACGGAATGGTGCCTGCGCATGCATAGACATGGTTGGCGCATCATGTTGAACGCCCATGCCATTGCACATCATATCGGCAAGGCAAGTGTCCGGACACATGGGACCTTGCCCAGTCTGGAATACATGCGTAGCGCCATTCTGTTCTGGCACAAGGTTTATCCCGCCCCAGCCGCATGGCTTTTGCGGACAACCCTGCTGCTCATGGCCGTTACCAAATGGCTTATCCTCGGAGTGCTTGACAGAAAGGACACGGATCGGCGCCGATGGCTGGGTGATGTGGTACGTTTGAGCATGGATCCCTATAGGCTCCCCATCGTCTATTCCCATGCCCGCCGACCACGTTCATGGCCCCGGAGGAGGCAGGATGCCTGAGCCGGTGATTATAATCGGCATG
The DNA here is from genome assembly GCA_046756985.1 of Mariprofundaceae bacterium. Taxonomy (GTDB): domain Bacteria; phylum Pseudomonadota; class Zetaproteobacteria; order Mariprofundales; family Mariprofundaceae; genus JBHHXG01. The sequence continues at coordinate 2,996 of JBHHXG010000062.1, forward strand.
CATCGCTCCGGCACGGCAACGCTGACGCGGCTGCTCGAGCATCTGGGTGTCTTCATGGGTCACGACCAGGATCCCAATGCCGAAGCCCGCTTTTTCCTGAATCTGAACCGTCAGATGTTTGCATGGTGTGGCGCGCGCTGGGATTACCCTGACGGAGTCAGAAAAGTGCTATCCGACGAGGCCTTGCGTGACAGGCTGGCACAGTGGCTGGATGATGCCCTGTCCGCACCGGCTTCGCGCCTCTATCTCGGTCGCTGGGGCTGGCTCCGCTACCGTGACCCGCGTGCATTGTCACGGGTATGGGGATGGAAAGACCCTCGTAATACGTTCACGCTGCCGGTATGGCTGCGGCTTTTTCCGGAAGCGAAAGTGGTTCATATCCATCGCCATGGGGTGGATGTCGCTGTGTCCCTGCAGGCACGGGAAAGAAGACTGCGGCAGGAAACAGTCGCGAACTTTCCCGCCGGTGACTGGCGTCTGACATCGCCTTTGTGCATGGATATGCACTACGGATTCCGGCTCTGGGAGCAGTATATAGAAGAGGCGGCAGCAGTGCGCAAGAGGGTGGCGCCGCAGCATTGGCTGGAAATCGGTTATGAGGCCATGCTGGAAAGGCCACATGCTGCGGCTGCACAGCTTGCCGGATGGCTGGGAAGGGAAGTCACACAAGCGGCGAATGACTGGGCCGGTCGCCTTCATGGCGAGCGTGCGTTTGCCTTTCGCCGGGACGCTGGTCTGCAGGCCTTTGCCAGACAGGTCGCCGATTCATCATGTCTGCAGCGATATGGCTATGGGGAAAACCGTTCATGAATTCCAGGCCGAGCCATCGTTATACAGGAAACCGACCGGATCTCCGTGACTGGATGAAACGCTTTCCGGAGGGCTATCTGGAAATAGGTTGCGGTAGCGGTGGTATGCTCGCCATGCTGAAGCAGCAAGGATGTGTAAAGGGCCGATGCGTTGGCGTGGAAACAGATCCCGATGCGGCCCGGGAGGCCGGGCAGGTATTTGATGTCGTATATAACGAGTCCGTGGAGAAGGTTCTGACAAAATTACCCATGGTAGGTTGTCTGGTGTTGGCGGATGTGCTGGAACACATGGAAGATCCGTGGGGTGTGCTTGGCAAGCTGGCCGCAAAACTTACGCCTGATGGCGTTGTGTATGCTTCTGTTCCGAACGTGGCTTATTATGAGGTTTCCTGGCCTTTGTTCTGGAAGGGCGAGTTTTCCTATGCCGATACGGGAATTCTGGACCGCACGCATCTGAGGTTTTTTGGTAAAGCCGGCATATGCTCCCTGTTTGTACAGGCGGGATTGCGTATCGAACGGATCGAAGGAGCTATGGGGAAGAAAACCCGGCTTTTCAACCGAATTACACTGGGGCGTTTCGAACATTTATTGGTCGGCCAGTATTTCATTGAGGCGGTACGTGTCAAATGAACCTTTCGATTGTGATTCCGACCTGGAACGCATGGGATCTTCTGGAACCCACCCTGAAGGCATTGCAATCGGCTCTGGCGCCGCTTGCAGCCTCGTTCGAAGTGCTGGTTGTCGATGACGGGGGGTCGGATGAAACGGCACAGAAAGTCCGTGAGCGATATCCTGAGGTGCGGCTGATTCGGCGTTCCGAGAATGGCGGCTTTTCCGCAGCCTGTAACACCGGCATCCGCCGGGCGCGTGGTGAATGGGTGTTGCTGCTGAACAATGATATGCGTCCAGAGCCTTCAGCGCTGGCGGATTTGATGACCTTTGCTGACACCTTGCCGGCCGATGTTTTTGCCGTTCGCCCCCGTATCGTTCGAGGTGTTTTGTTATCCGATGAAGATTATCGGCATATGGCCATGCAGCCCCGGCTTCGCTTTGGCATGTTACGTCTGCAGCTGGTTTGTATGCATGAGGAAACAAGCCACAAAAAGGCATTTCCGGTGTGTTCCGGAGGTGCGGGTCTTTTCCGCAGAAAAATGCTGGAGGAGTTGCACGGGCTGGATGAAATCTACAGCCCTTATTACTGGGAAGATGTTGATTTGAGCTGGCGGGCCTTGTCCCGTGGCTGGTATATCCTTTATGCGCCCGAGGCCGTATTTGTCCATGAACAGGAAGGCAGTATCAAGCGCAGCCAGTCGCCTGCACGAGTACGGCGAATTGCGCAGCGTAATGCCTATCTGTTCCACTGGCTGAATCTGCAAGACTGGCGCTGGCTGATTGCACATGCTGCTTATATGCCTCTGCATTTGCTGGCAGCACTGTTGCGTGGCCATGGCTGGCATCTCAGGGGCTGGCTGGATGCCTTGCTGTACTGGCGCGAAGTCAGGCATGGCCGCCGGGCGCGACAACTGACAAGACGGCAGAGCGATCGTGATATTCAGGGCCATTATGTCTGGGGTCATGTCGTCAGGGTGTGGCAGCGTTGAATGTTTCTGTTCTGATATGTACGCGCGAACGGCGCAAGATGCTGGATGCTTTGCTGGCAGATTTGCGAGATCAGGATTATCAGGGTGAGATACAGATCGTTGTTGTTGAAGAGACGGATGATCCGCGCTCGCCTGAAAGCGTGGATTATGTGCCGCATCCGGTTCGTGACCTCGGTATTGCGCATGCGCGTAATCTGGCGCTGAAACATGCCAGACATGAGATTGTGGTGTTTGTGGACGATGACTGTCGCGTAGCGTCGGACTGGTTGCAAAAGTTGCTATTGCCATTGGATGATCCGGATGTGCTGGGTGTGCAGGGTGGAGTCACTGTGCCGGAAGGGACAAATGCCATCGGCTGGGCCGAAAGCCTGCTGGGTTTTCCCGGTGGGGGAATTGCACGCATCCATCACGCAGGCAACAAGGCACGGGACACAGTTGAGGTATCTACCCTGAATGCCGCCTATCGCAGGCAGGCTGTGCTGGATGCTGGCGGCTTCGACGAGGATGCCCGTCTGGGCGGAGAGGATTACCTGCTGGCCAAGAAGGTGGCGGCGCGCGGGCGGTTGCTGTTTGTTCCCGAAGCGATAGTCCGGCATGCGGCGCGCGGAAACCTAGCTGCAATCTGGCGCTGGTTTGTCCGGCGCGGCATGGCCGAAGCCGGCCTGTGGCGTGGCGGGCTTGCGCCTGCGGGTTATGGCCTGTTCCTGCTGCGTTCCTCGCTTTTTCTGAAGCTGGTCATATTGCTCGTGGGCACGCCATGGCTGGGCTGGTGGCTGCCGTTGCTTCTGCCCGTTGCCGTGACGGCTACGACATGGGGGCGCCTGCGATGGATATGGGGTGATGCGGCCATTCCCAGACAGGCGTTCTGGGTTGCTCCGCTGGTGCGGTTGACAATGGATATCGCGGCGGATTTTGGACGTATCCGCGCCATGTCGGGCAGGGTGCGTTGATGCGCGTGGCCTATGTTTCGTCTCATGCGGGTTTCGTGGGCGGCGGCGAGTATTCTCTGTTCGATCTGATGACGCATCTACCGGCGGATGTGGAGCCCGTGCTGCTGGTACCGTCGGCGGGGGCGCTGAGTTCCGCTGCGGAGCAGGAAGGCATTGAATGGCATGCAGTGGCGATGCCGCCGATCGGCGTAGCGTCCTTGCCGGCATTGTGGCGCTGGCGGAGGCTGATCAGGGACATCCGCCCCGATATCCTGCACGCCAATAATTCCCGCGCCGCCTTTTATGCCGGCCTGACCGGCAAGATAATGCAGATACCCGTATTGTTTCATTGCCGGGTCAACCGACCCGATCCATGGATGGATGGCATGTTGGTAAGGTTGGTGCGCGGCGTGATTGTGAACAGCCATGCCACGGCACGGCGTTTTGAGCCTTGGCCGGACCTGTCGGCGCGGGTTGTGCACAACGGGGTGGATTTACCCGTCGGAGAAAAAGGTGCAATGGGCAGTCATCCTTTCGGGGCGGAGCATATCCTGCTGGTGGTGGCTCGCATTTCCCGTTGGAAGCGGCATGACATTGCCTTGGATGTGTTTGAGCGGCTCTCGGATCGTTTTCCCGGTCTGCATCTACTCTGTATCGGGGGCAAGGATGAGTCGGAGTGGTGGGAGGAGATGCAGAAGCGGACACGGGTTTCGGGAAAGGAGGATTGCATTCACTGGCTTGGCGAGGTGGAACGGAGCGAAATGGGGAAATGGTATGCATCTGCAGATGTTTTGCTGCTGCCCTCGGATGACGAACCATTTGGCCGCGTGCTGGTGGAGGGCATGGCCATGGGTGTGCCGGTTGTGGCGTTCAATGCGGGTGGAGTGTCTGAAGTGATACGTCACGAACACGAAGGGTTACTTGTATCCCCCGGCGATGTGGAAAGCATGACGGCTGCTGTGGCCAGATTGCTGGATGATGAAGCACTGTGTGTATCAATGGGCAAGGCCGGACGAAAAAGGGCGCGGCTTTTTTCCGTACAGGAGCATATTTCGCGAATTTGCGGTATTTATGAGGAAGTCCGGGCATGAACATGGATGTGTGCTGTCCCTTGTGCGGGATATCCGGTCCGCACAGAGTGGTGGAGGATAACGAGCCGCCATATCAGGTATTGGTTTGTCCTGCCTGCGATTACGGATTTGTGCATCCGCTTCCCGATCAAGAGCGTCTGGCAGCGGCTTATCAGGAGGCGTATTACGAGCCGTGGCGAAGCAAGCATGTGGTGGCGCGGCGGCGCATGTGGCGCTGGCGGCTGAAGCAGGTGCGAATGATGGTTCCTGCGGGGCGCCTGCTGGAAGTGGGTGCGGGCGATGGGGATTTTCTATCGCTGGCTGTGGAAGCGGGCTATGAGGTAGCGGCAACGGAGTTTTCGGAGGCCGCTGCGGCCAGCATCCGTGATCGCGTGCCGGAGGCCATGGTGTGGAAAGGTGAGGTAGAAGAGCTCGGTCTGCCGGAAAGCGAATTCGACGTGGTGGTGGCCTGGCACAGTTTGGAACATATGCGTTTTCCCTTTCGCGCACTGGCGGCGATGCGCCGGACGCTGAAGCCGGGCGCCGCCTTGTTCATTGCCGTACCCAACCGGAACAACCATCTGATGCGTTTTTTCTATCGTCTGGTGCGGGGTCGGCCCTATCCGCTGTTTTCCCTTCGCGGCAAGGAGATCCATTTGTCGCATTTCACACCCCGGAGCTTGAAAAGAGCGGTGGAGGACGCAGGGTTCGAGGTGCGAGGCATCAGCCCGGATCATGCCATGGTGGAGCCGGCAAAAAGACTGATTGATAGTTTGGCGGTACTCCCCTTCATCATGGGTGGCCATATCGGTACGGAAGCAATGCTGTTAACGGCGGTCAGGAAGGAGAATGGTTCATGAAGATTACTGTAATCGGGACCGGTTATGTCGGGCTGGTGACAGCTGCCTGCCTGGCCGAGGTCGGGCATCATATCACCGGC
>JBHHXG010000063.1:0-8261 GCA_046756985.1 Mariprofundaceae bacterium
AAGAAATAATGAGTAACAGGAGAAAACAGAATTGGCTAAAACAATTATGCTCGCTGGGGCCTTAGCAATTATGTTGACTGGGATTGTCATGATTTTGTATCCAACGCCCACGGCAAATCGATTGCAGCGATTTTACAGTAATTATCCCCTTGTTCGATTAGCTGGAGAACAACAGTTGAGAAGTAGGAAAGGCTTCATTGTGACTATTGGAATAGTGTTTGTTTTTATAGGAGTGCTTGGAATCATTACAACTATCTTAATCTAACCTTGGTTCTTGAAATTGCTTCTAGATTTAAGCAACAATGAATATTTCTATCCAGTGCCCATATTCATTTCCTATAGCATAACATTCCCCGGATAAAATAAGCTAATCATTCCAAGCCAAAACCGGTTTTCTGGCTGCGGTCGTTTCATCCAGTCGCTTGCAGATTCATCTTGTGCTACCCGTTTTGAACTTAGATTCTTTTTTTCAGTTCCTCGCAATCAGCCAGGTCGCGAAGCCGGCCAGTTGATTGTTTGTTCAGGAGAAGATTTTTCAGGTCAATCACAGGCGCTGTTACACCGCCGATATCATGTTGCTCCGGCTGAATGTCAGCGAAAGAAACGCCATCAATGGATGTGAGAATATCAATTCTTACAGGCGCAATGCCAATCTGAAAGACGACTTCCGGTTTGGTGAAGTCTTCACTGGAAACGGAATCAAGCGGCGCTCCAAATGCAGTCAAAGCCTTGATGAGTTTTTTTGTGTTATCTAGTCTTGGGTTGATCAGTATATCAATGTCACCTGTGGCGCGGACATAACCGAATGCCCCCATGGCATAAGCCCCAACAATGACAAACTCAACATTGTGGGTTTTCAGAAGATCAATGATTTCGAGATAATCGCTTGTCAGCACGAATCAACTTCACCTTGGAGCGATCCACAGCTTCAGAGAAGTGCTCCGGCCAACTCATGCGGGTCACCTCCCATACCTTGTTGAATACAACGTCAGTTTCCTCCTGATGCAGGGAGGTAATTCGAACTTTCTTCATTTCTACGTTCATACGCTTGATAATAGCACAAACACGTGCATCAATCAGCTTGAGGCCATGTCAACACAGGCCTTCTTGCTGCCGTCGTTTCATCCAGGCGTGAGCGGATCGCTTTTTGCGGCGCATGCTTGAGCTCATCGAGTTCACCCCGTTCTACTGCTGCGGCAATGTCCAGCATGGCATTGCAGAAGGCATCCAGCGTGTCCTTTGATTCGGTTTCGGTCGGCTCAATCAGCATCGCCCCATGCACAATCAGCGGAAAATAGACCGTCATCGGATGAAAGCCGAGATCAATCAGTCGTTTGGCGATATCCAGCGTCTTGATGCCATGCCTGTTCTGGACTTCATCGGTCAGCAGACATTCGTGTTTGCACAGGCCCGGAAACGGCACGTGATAGGCTTCCTTCAGTCGCGCCAGCACATAATTGGCATTGAGTACGGCGTCCTCGGCAATTTTGTGCAGATGTGTGCGGCCAAAGGCGGCGATATAGGCCACGGCACGCAACAGCACACCGGTCTGACCAATCGTGCCCAGGATTGGGCCGATGGATGTGTCTGAGACATGCAACAAACGATAGTTGTTACCATCTTTCTCAATACGCGGCACAGGCAGGTAAGGTGCCAATGTTTCATTGACGGCGACCGGGCCGGCGCCGGGGCCGCCGCCGCCATGCGGGGTAGCGAATGTTTTGTGCACATTGATATGCAGGCAGTCAATGCCCATGTCTCCGGGACGCGCAATACCGACCAGCGCATTCAAGTTGGCGCCATCACCATATACATAGCCGCCGGCCGCATGCACGAGCCGGCAGATTTCGGCAATATCGGACTCAAACATGCCGGCGGTATTCGGATTGGTTAGCATCAGCGCGGCGGTTTCATTATCCAGATGGCGTTTAAGTTCATCCAGATCAATGCGGCCATCGTTCCCGGATTTGAGCTCGAACGTATGCATACCGCACAACGCCGCACTGGCCGGATTGGTGCCGTGCGCCGAATCAGGCACCAGCACCTTGCGCCGGGCTGTTTCGCCGCGCGCATCCAGTGCTGCACGGATCATCATCAGCCCGGTCAGTTCGCCATGCGCGCCGGCGGCTGGCTGAAGCGTGACACAAGGCAGGCCGGCTATTTCGCCCAGCCATTGCTGCAGTTCAAACAACAAACCCAGCACACCCTGCACGGAATCCTCCGGTTGTTCAGGGTGAATGTTTGTAAGGCCCGGTAGACGGGCAAGTTGTTCGTTAACACGCGGATTGTATTTCATCGTGCAGGAACCGAGCGGATAAAAACCGGTTTCAATGCCGTGATTCCACTGACTCAGGCGAACAAAATGGCGTACGGCTTCCGGCTCGGACAGCCCCGGAATGCCAGCCTTATTCTTACGGACAAACTTGGCCATATCCTTATTCATTGACGTATCCATGCCGGGCAGCGCAATGGATTCGGCCTGTTCATGCGCATGCTCAAACAGCAACGGCTCTTCGTGCTGCAACCCGCAGGTGCCGGAGTATTTCAGCGATTCACTCACTTGACCGTCTCCAGTACCGCCAGATAATCGGCAACATCAGAAGATTCGATCATCTCAGTTGTGGTCACAAGTAAATGACGTGGCTCGATATCCTTTTCCATTTGCTCCAGTGGAATGCCAGCAAAGATGTTACGTGTCCTTGCTTCGTTCAGAAAACGGTGACGCGATTTTTCATCGGCGAATGACAACACGGTTTCGTTGTAACGTGGGCCATCGGCAGCCTGTATACAGGATGGCAGGCCAGCCACCAGTTGCATGAGTGCGGCATGAGAACGCCTTGCCACCGTGGCCATGCCTGCATCGCCCATCAAGGTCATATAGGTGGCGGCAGCAGTACACATCAGCCCCTGATTGGTACAGATGTTGGAGGTCGCCTTTTCACGGCGGATATGCTGCTCACGTGTCGAAAGCGTCAGCACAAAGCCTCGCCTACCATCGGCATCATGTGTCATGCCGCATACACGCCCTGGCATCTGACGCAGGTATTGCCGTTTACAGGCAAATAGCCCCAGATGTGGTCCGCCATAACCCATGGGTATGCCCAGCGACTGCCCGGAACCGACCACAATATCCGCACCCAATGTGCCAGGAGCTTCGATCAGCGCAAAGGCCGTGGCATCCGAGAACGCAACAACCATCAAACACTTATGAGCATCACAGACCGCACGTAGGGGAGCAAGGTCGTACACCGAGCCGTAGAAATCGGGGTACTGCACGACTACGCAGGCGGTTTTGTCATCGATTTCTGAAATGACGGTATCAAGATCAGTGCCGAAATAACCCATGGATACTTCAGCATATTCCCCCTCCAGACGGGAGAGGTAATTCCCTGTGACCGATCGATAGCGCGGATTCACAGAGCTTGTCATGACGACGCGGGTTTTGCGCGTGATGCGCCGCGCCATCAGGGCGGCTTCAGCAACGCTTGTCGACGCCTCATACATCGAGGCGTTGGCCACATCCATGCCGGTCAGGCGCGCAATCATCGTTTGGAATTCAAACAGCGCCTGCAATGTGCCTTGTGCAATTTCTGGCTGGTACGGGGTATAGGCCGTCAGAAACTCACCCCTCGAAATCACGTAATCCACCACGGCAGGCACAAAATGATGATAGGTGCCGCCACCAAGAAAATAGCGCGTATTGCCTGCATGCCGGTTTAATTCGGAAGCCTTGGTAAACTTGCCGATGATGCCTGCCTCATGCGAAGCCTCAGGCAGATTCAGGCTCCCCTTTTCAATATGAAACGCGGCAGGAATATCGGCAAACAGATCGTGCAGGGAAGAGGCGCCAACAGTCTTCAGCATGGCAGCACGGTCAGTATCGGTATGCGGCAAAAATCTCACGGCAGATCCTGTTTACCGCAGAGTGCATGGAGGTTCGCAGAGAAAATAAAAGAAATCTCTCTGTACTCTCCCGTGCCTCTGAGGTGTGTTTATTCTTCTAAAAAAGTGGCGTAGGTGTCATCATCCATCAGCTCAGCCGTGTCACCGGACATCTTTACCCTGGCGATCCAGCCTGCGCCATACGGGTCTTCATTAACTTTTTCCGGCGCGTCTTCCAGCGTTTCATTGATTTCAGTCACTTCGCCCGCGACAGGCGCATAGACATCGGAAACTGCCTTGACAGATTCAACCACGGCAAAGGATTCTCCTGCGTTAATCGCGCGTCCGATCTCCGGCAGTTCAACAAATACAATATCGCCAAGCGCTTCCTGTGCATGGTCTGTCAGGCCGAAGGTGGCGGTCTCGCCTTCGATGCGCACCCATTCATGCTCTTTGGTGTATTTCAAGTCAGCCGGAATTGTCATATTTCATTCTCCAGTTTTTCACCACAGAGATGCAGAGAAAAATAATATTAAAAAACCTTTGCGGTGCATTATCTTCTTACATTACTGCGCACAAATGGTGTCTTTGTCCGTTCAGCCAGAACCTGTTTGCCGCGAATCTCCACGCTTATCTCACCCTCGGCCACATGCTCCGGTTTCACCCAGGCCAGCGCAACCCCGCCGGCTATGGGCGAGTGCATGCCGGATGTAATTTCACCACTTTCAACACCGCCCACGAACACCTTGTAATGCTCGCGGGGAATACCACGCCCGATCAACTTCAGGGCAATCAGGTGTTTTTTCGGGCCTTCTTTCTTGCGTGCAGCTACCGCATCACGCCCAATGAACGCACCCTTGTCCAGCCGGGTGATCCACATCAGTTTCGATTCGACAGGGGTGACTCCAGCACTGATTTCATGGCCATACAGCGCATAACCCATTTCCGTGCGCAGCATGTCGCGTGCAGCCAGGCCGATGGGCGCTGCTCCGGTCTGCAACAATTGCGTCCAGACGCCCCCAGCAGCGGTATTCGGCAGGTAAATCTCAAAGCCGTCTTCCCCAGTATAGCCGGTGCGGGAAACGATTCCATCCGCACCATTGATGCTGGTTTGGGAAAATCTGTAGTAGCCAATGCCTTCAAGATCGGCATCAACAAGCGGCTGTAGGATACGCTGAGCGCTCGCCCCCTGTAGCGCCAGTAAAACAGTATCGTCGGATTCATCAGATACGTCCACGTCAAACTGTGCTGCCTGTTTTTGCAGGTGCGCAACGTCCTTATGCCGGTTGGCGGCATTGATGCACAGATAGTATTCGTTTTCGTTGATGCGGTAGGTCGTGATGTCGTCAATGAAGGTGCCCGCTTTGTTCAACAGCGCCGAATACTGCACCTGCCCGTCCGCAAGCTGTGACACATCATTGGTCGCCACATACTGCAGAAAGTCCAGAGCCCCGTTTCCAGAAATACTTACCTGACCCATATGCGAGATATCGAACAAGCCCGCACCGCCATCGCGCACGACGTGGTATTCTTTCAATGCCCCGGAAGAGTACTGCACCGGCATTGTAAAGCCCGCGAACGGCACCATTTTGCCACCCAGCGCGACATGTTCTTCATAGAGCGGTGTACGCGCCAGTTTTTCAGTCAACCCCTTCTCCGACATGGGCCTTGAAGGCGGTTATGGTATTGGCCAGCAGCATCGTGATGGTCATCGGGCCGACACCGCCCGGCACAGGCGTGATCCAGCCGGCCCGCCTGGAGGCCTCTTCAAAAACAACATCACCAGTCAGCCGCCCGTCGTCCATGCGGTGAATGCCGACATCAATGACGACTGCACCCGGCCTGATCCATTCGCCCCGGATAAGTCCCGGCTTACCGGCTGCAGCGACGATAATATCTGCCTTCTCAATATGGGATTGCAGGCCTTGCGTAAAGCGATGGGTGATGGTGACCGTGGCGCCGGCCAGAAGAAGCTCCATCGCCATCGGTCGGCCGACGATATTCGAGGCGCCGACGATAACAGCCTCCTTGCCGTATAAGTCCACATCAGTTTCTTCCAGCAGCTTCATGCAGCCAAAAGGGGTGCAAGGTCGCAGGGCAGGAATACGCGCGGCCAGCCGGCCGATGTTGTACGGGTGGAAACCATCCACATCCCTGTCCGGCTCGATGGCTTCAATGATGGCCTCGGCATCGATATGCCCCGGCAGCGGCAGTTGCACCAGAATGCCATCTACGCGCGGATCATGGTTCAGCTCGGCAATCAGCCCCAGCAGGTGTTGCTGCGTTATGCACTTATCCAGTTCATGTGAAAACGATACAATGCCAATTTTTTCACAGGCCAGCTTCTTGTTTTTGACATACACATGGGAAGCTGGGTCATCACCAACCAGAATTACGGCCAGACCGGGGTTGCGTCCGTGCAGATCGGCGAGTTGCGTGACTTCACTGCGCATGTTCTCGCGCATGCGCGCCGAGAGCGCTTTGCCATCCAGAATCTTTGCTGCTGATTTATTCATAAGGGACGGATTGTTGCAGGAAGCAGCCGTGTGGACAATCATCGGCTGATGCGTTTGTTACATGCAGGACTGATTGTTTCCGATCTGAAGATAGCGGCCAGGTTTTATGAAGGTGTGCTGGGCTTACACCGCGCCGAACGGCCAAATCTGAGTTTTGCGGGAATCTTCTATGCGCTGGACGATGGCCGGCAGATTCACCTGATGCAATTGGACAATCCATATGTGGGCTGTGCAATGCCCGAGCATGGCGGCCGTGACCGACATCTGGCGCTTGGCGTGGATGATCTGGAGACGATCAGGGTACGGCTGAATGCGGCAGGGATCGCCTATACAATGAGTAAGTCCGGTCGTGCAGCGTTGTTCTGCCGCGACCCGGATGACAATGCCATCGAGCTGTGTTCGCCCGGCGAATCAGTGTCCTGATATTCGGCCTACGATTTACTTATGGATGCATGGTTTCAGCAAACAGACGGCTGATATCCTGATGCCAGTGACCGTGCCAGGCATCAAGCCAGACCTCAGCCTGGGTCTTACCGGATTCGATGGCATGCCTGAGTGGCGTCAAAAACCTGCTCTCGTTTTCACCGCTTTCGTTGCAGATGTTCAGCCGTTCCAGTCCCCCGCCGGCCAGATCAAGCATGGTTTCGCACAGGCCAAGCACATTGGTGTCGCGAAAAGGCGCATGTAGTGCGCTCTTCGGCACCGCATGTCGCAGTGCCAACACCTCCTGATGTGTCCAGTCGGCCACCCAGTCCCGCGTCGCGTCGAGCGTTTCAGGGTCATATAGCAATCCTTTCCATAATGCCGGCAACGAGCATATCCATGGCCACGGCCCGGCATCGGCGCCGCGCACCTCGATGAACTGCTTGAGCCGCACATCCGGGTATAGCGTGCCGATATGCAGCTCCCAATCGGCCTCACGCGGGTATATGCCGGGCAGTGCAGTCAACCTGCCCTCAAGAAAATCACGGAAGCTCTGGCCGGCGCAATCAATATATTCACCGTCCCGGATGACAAAATACATTGGCGCATTCAACGCCCATTCGACATAATCCTCGAAGCCAAAGCCGTCATCAAAGAACATCGCCGGCAGGCCGGTGCGTTTCGGATCGGTATCCTCCCAGCAATGGGCGCGATAGGACAGATAGCCCGATGGTCTGCCGTCCACAAAAGGAGATGCTGCATAGAGTGCCGTGACGACGGGTTGCAGACAGGCGGCGACGCGCACCTTTTTGGCCATGTCCGCTTCAGAGGCAAAATCAAGGTTGGCCTGCACGGTGGCGGTTCTGAGCATCATATCCAGCCCCAATGTGCCAACTGCCGGCATATAGCGGCGCATGACAGCGTAACGGCCCTTCGGCATCCACGGAATATCCTGCTGCTGCCATCGGGGCTGAAAGCCAAGGCCCAGAAAACCGATGCCGAGCGTTCCAGTAATGACGCGCAGCTGGCGCAGGTGTTCGCCTGTTTCTGCGCAGGTGTCATGAATCGAGGCCAGCGGTGCGCCGGAGAGTTCCAGTTGGCCGCCGGGTTCCAGCGTGATACTGGCTTCATTCCGTTTCAGGGCGATGGGCATGCCGTGTTCGCATACGAGCTCCCATCCATCCGTGGCCAAAGACTCAAGTAGCCCGCGGATACTGCGCTCACCATTATACGGGATGGGCCTTAAGGTGTCGGTACAAAAGCCAATCTTTTCGTGTTCGGTGCCGATGCGCCAGTCCGCCGCCGGTTTGCAGCCGCGAGCAAAAGTATTCACGAGCTTGTCTCGGGCAATGCGACCACTGTTCATGTGATTAAAATACTACCCATACGGCAAGCATAGTGCCGGCCGGGGCGATATGCACTGTGAAGGTGAACTGTGGC
>JBHHXG010000064.1:0-8246 GCA_046756985.1 Mariprofundaceae bacterium
CACAAGAATAAAGGTCTTAATGCCCGCCATCTCTGGCACCTGGTCAAGTCCGCCGAAAATCACCATCGTCAGGCCAATGAAAGCGAGCCATGGCAGATAGATGAATGGATACTCGAACATACTCCATTGCACCTTCTTCCGGCCACGCAGCATAATCGGGATGGCAATCAGATTGGCCGGAATCGCATAGAGCACAAGGGAGACGAAGTAATCATTCATACCAAATTACCCCTCCCTCCCATTTATTCTGCCTGCTTCTGCAAGCTATGGTATCATCCGTCGCTGATAACAGCCATTCATTACTGATTTCGTGGAGTATTCACGCATGCAAGGCAAACACAGTTATTTTCCCATTATTGTTATCGTTATATCACTGGGGCTTGTCAGCTTTGGCCTGTATCAGTTGAACAGGATGCCGGAAAGTCCCTATCCCCAGATTAAAGCGGAATTTGCACTAAAGGGGCCGGACGGCTCGCTTTCCTCCAGTGATCTTCGTGGAAAGGTTGGACTGATTTTCTTCGGCTATACGCAATGTCCTGACGTCTGCCCGGCCACACTGGTGAACATTGGTGCAACGCTGAAGCTGCTGGATGAGTCGGAATTGAAAAAACTACGGCCTATCTTCATTTCGCTCGATCCGGGCCGTGACACACCGGAAAAAGCAGCAAAATATGCCGCATTCTTTCACCCGGCCATTATTGGTCTTAGTGGCAATATGGAGGAAGTCAACGCTGCCAAGAAATCATTCCTGATTGCCATGGAGAAGGAAAAACCCGACTCCGCTAACAAATACATCATTAATCATTCAACCTATATTTTCCTGATGCGGCCGGATGGCAAGATCGGCGAACTGCTTGGCCACGCAGATAAACCGGAGAAGATTGCTGCTGCTATCCGCCGATGGTTGTCCTGGGCCAAGGGTTAATGTGAATTATTCCAGCAGTGCAGCGGCCGCTTGCTGATCAAATTTCTGTTTATCCACCTTCAGATAGGCAACACCGTCCTCAATAACGACCTTCGCCTCGTGGACACCGTTTAGCTCAAGCAGTCGTGCAGCCAGGCTTTCCGCTTCCCTGTCATCCGTGGGCTCTACATGAATCATGAATGAAGACAAATATGCGGGCACCCGCATACCTGCTGCCACAGCGATCCAAATACAGGCTGCTGCTGCGCAGGCGTAGAACACGCCTGCGATGCCAAAAGTGCCATACAGCCAGCCACCCCCTGCGCCGCCCATAAATGCTCCAAAAAACTGTGAAGTGGAATACACACCCATGGCTGTTCCCTTGCCATCGGCGGGCGCCATGCGTGAAATCAGCGAAGGCAGGCTTGCTTCAAGCACATTGAAGGCTACGAAGAACAACAAGAGGCCGAGGCCTACAGCTATCATGGACTCATGTGCCGCACCCAGCATGACCTCCGAAAGTACCATCAGTGAAACACAGCCGATAAATACCTGCTTCATCTTGCGCTTTTTCTCAGCCAGAATGATCAGCGGCACCATACCAAAGGCGGACAGCACCAGGATAGGAAGATAAAACCACCCATGCTCACTGTTTGCCAAGCCAAGATAATCACGCAGCACAAATGGTAAGGCTGTGAACATCGCCATCATCACACCATGTTGTAACATGATGCCAAGATCGAGGCGCGCAAGCTGGGTATCAAACAGGATATGCTTGAGTTGATCCGGAACGGTTTCCACATCCCGGTGGTGATAGATATGTTCCGGGTCCGGCACGGCCAGATACAATATGCCGATGCCGGCAATCGCCAGCACAGCGGTCAGCCAGAAAATGCCATCCACACCGATCACGATATTCAGAAATGGCCCCAGCGCCAGCGCCAGCGTAAATGACATGCCAATGGAAACGCCCATAATAGCCATGGCCTTGGTACGCTCTTCTTCGCGTGTCAAATCGGCAAGCAGGGCCATCATCGCCGCGGCGATGGCTCCTGATCCCTGCACGGCACGACCGATGATTACGCCCCATATAGAGTCCGACATCGCTGCAATCACGCTACCGATAGCAAACAGAACGAGGCCAATGGCAATCATGGGCTTGCGACCAAAGCGGTCGGATAACATACCAAATGGAATCTGAAAGACAGCCATTGTCAGGCCGTAAATGCCCAGCGCAAGCCCAATCAACGTAGGGGTTACACCTGCAAGGCCCTCGGCATACAGCGAAAACACCGGCAGGATCATGAACAGTCCCAGCATGCGCAAGGCGTAGATGCCCGCCAGAGAAAAGACGCTGCGGCGTTCGTTCGTATTCATGCGTTGTCTATCTTATCCGCTTTTGCGCAGTGCGTGATTGGCAAACAGGGCGAATGTAAACAGCAGCATGGCGCCACCCTGATGCGTAACACCAAGCCAGGTCGGAACCTCCAGCAGCAGCGTGGAAATACCCAAAAGAAGCTGCACAATCGCCATCGCCATTAAAAAATTCAGTGCCAGATGAGCACGGTTCGACAGATCAAAACTCCGGGAGTAGAACCACAGCCCGGCAACAACCAGCACGACCGTTTCTGCCAGCAGCCGGTGATCGAACTGAACCGCTGCGATATTCTCGAAGAAATTAAGATAGAAAGGCTGAAGCATACCGTAGCCTTCCGGAATGAAATGCCCGTCCATCAATGGGAAGGTGTTGTAGGTAAAGCCTGCCTTCAGACCGGCCACCAGGCCGCCGGAGGCGACTGTTACAGCAATCAGGCCGGTGACAAACAGGGCGGAGCGTCTTAATGGCGAAATATCGTACAGGGATGCTTCATCACGCGGGAACAACAACCCCATCGCTACCCAGAATATATAGCCGTAAATAATAAAAGCCGCGATCAGATGCGCGGTCAGGCGGTACTGGCTGACATGCGGGCTATCGAAACCACTGCTGACCATGAACCAGCCCAGAACGCCCTGCAGACCGCCAAGCACAAACATCATGACCAGCTTGGGAGTTAGCGCCCTTGCTATCTTTCCGGCAAACAGGAAATACAGGAAGGGAAGCAGAAAAATAAGCCCGATCAGACGGCCCCAGACCCGATGAACATATTCCAGCAGGAAAATGCCCTTGTAGCCTTCCAGATCCATATTCGGATTTAATTCATAGAATTCGGGGATTTTCTTGTAATGCGCAAAAGATTCGAGCCATGCTGATTCTGACAGAGGTGGAATCCAGCCCATCAGCGGATCCCATGTCATCATCGAAAGACCTGAATGGGTCAGTCGGGTCGCACCACCAACCACCAGCATGACAAAAATGGCGGCACAGACGACCAGCAACCAGATGGCGATCTGCATATCGTTGCGGACATCTTCATACTCACGCATCAGTCTTCACCTCCCTGCTTTTTCCCCTGAACATGACGGGAAGCACCACAATGGCAAAAAGAATACCACTGAGTACGGCAACAACACCGCCAATACCAACCAGATCCTGCGGCGTAACAAAAGCCTGAATCCCGATATCCTGAGTTGTGCCGACCACCTTGCGTTTCATGCCATGGCCTCCGCCCCAGGCTAACCCGATAATGTGCACAAGCTGGCCGATGGCATAGGCATAGACCTGAATTTTTGCCCATTTCAGATTCGGCGTTGCAAAACCAAACTGAGGCAGCCAGTAGTAGGTCATAGCCATAAAGGCCATCGTCACGGCCACAATCGAGCCGTGGTAGTGCGCCGTAATCAGCGTACTGCTCTCGCCAATAAACAGGCCCAAAACGCCGCCAAGACCGAACAGCATCATGGAAAACAGCAAAGAGGCATACAGATGCCGCGGCGTATCTTCAGGCGGGGCCGTCCTGAGCAGGCCCCATAATATGGCCAGCCCGATCAGCAAAGGCGCCACACCATTACCGTCACGCATAAACCAGACAAACCAGCGCATGAATTCCGGCCCGCCAGAGTCATAACTGATAAATGGCCATGGAGCCAGCAGAACCGGTACAGCACCCATCGCAAACATAATCATGATGGTACGGGCACTGACGGGGATTGAAATGCGGCAAACACTTGCCAGCCATAGCCAGCAGGCGCACATCAATGCCGTATGCGCAAATTGCAGCACATGGCCGCCAGCCCAGAACAAGCCTTCATAATAGGCCCGCCCCTCGCCTTCCGGCGTATCGGCGAACGACCAGATGAGCGCCAAGATTGCAACCAGCGTTGCGATTGCCGCCGTCCATGCGCCAAAACGAAGCGCACCATCGCCACTGTTGGCGAATGTGGCCTGCATCGGTGTGGCATACAGGCTGCGGATAACCAGCAGCAACACACCGCCGCCAAAAACAAGCAGCCCCTTGATAAACATGCGGTTTTCGAGCATTGGCACATAGTTATTGGTCAACGGATTGGCATCACCGGTTAAGGGCGCAATGCCGACCAGAACGCCACCGGCAACGACCAGCGCCAGCGCCAGCCATCCGGCAGAAATGCCTTTGGCTATCGAATTCAGACTCCAGAATACACCGGCAATGGCCAGCAGCCACCACAGCACGGTAAAGTCCACATGCAGTACCAGCGCCGTATAGAAAAAGTCCTTCCAGGGCATTTCATAAGTGGTGCGCGCCAGCGCCAGCAGCAAAGGATAAATACCGGATGCCAGCAGGAATCCTACTGCCACATACAGCCAGCCAACAGCCAGCCGATGCTGGGGTTCATCAGCGATGGGTATTGAATATTTTGTCGTCATGGATGCATCCTTGATCAGGGGCTTGTCAGGGCGCGAACTGTACCATCGAACCGGCTTCGGTGCAGCAGCTTTATCCTCTCGGCTCCTGCCCTTTGCCTGATGATAAACCTGCTCTGTTTGACAGCCAGCCAAGGAGCGGCAAATCATGGCTTCCAACGAGCTCGATCCATGGAATAATGCGCCCATGAGATATGATCGAACCGTACGCATTTTTCATCTGATCATCATGATTACTGTTCTGGCGCAACTGCTCACTGAGCAGCTGATGAAAGTGCCCAAACCCGGAGAGGCTATTCAGCCATTCGAGGCATTACTTTTCGGCATTCATGAATGGAATGGCTTTGTAATACTGGCGCTGGTCGCTGCCTATATCATGTACCTGACGGATGATAAGGATGACTGGAAGCGCCTGTTTCCATGGACAAGCGCATCAGGGTGCAAGGGGCTATGGCAGGAGATACGCCTGGATGTGCCTGGCTGGTTGAAGGGCCGGCTGAAAAGGCCTGCCGATGCACACCACATTGCCGGCACGGTTCATGGCCTGAGCATATTGCTTGCGATTGGCCTTGGTTCTACTGGCATCATGATTTTTATGGGCCTTGAATCAGATGGGAGCATGAGCCCGGAGATCAAGCTGCTTCGGGATCTGCATTCGAAGATGGGAACGCTAATGTGGATTTATATGTTCGGACATACCGGCATGGCGCTCATGCATCAATTGTCAGGGCACCGCATATTGCAGGACATATTCAGCCTTAAGGATGATGGGTTCGATCGATAAGTAACATCACCGACTTGAATGCTTATGTGAACGACTCCTTAGCCTCCCGAGGCTTCGGTCACAATAAGGGTGCCAACCATGTTGTAATGCTTCGGGCCACAGTAATCACCACAGATAATCTCAAAGCGTCCCACTTTGGCAGGTGTAAAAGAAATGGTTTTGAACTCTCCAACCTTGATGCGGTTCATCATCTTGAACTCAAAAATAACAATGGCATGACGCATATCCAGTGACGCCAGATGCAGGCGGTAGGGTTTTCCCTGTTCCAGTTCAAGAATGTATTTTCCCCAGTCATAATTACGTGCCAGCAGATAGATGTCGGAATCAGCAGGCGGATGCACAATGGGGGTTCCGTCTTCGTGACGAACGGTGTAATTTTCTACCATCCGGTTCACTTTTCCCTTGAAGGCTTCCAGATCAGCACGGGTAATTTTTTCTTTTGTCACCGTATAATCCGGCTGGCTGTCACGCGCCTTCATCGTAAAAGGGCCAATCACTGCCAACACCACCACCATACTCAAAAGGAAAAAACGCGTGTTAAACCTCTTCTTTTCCTGCTTATGCTGTGTTTCAGTCATTGGCTATGGATTCCTCTTGAATATCGGATTTGACCATGCAACCATGCCGCAGCCCTGCATTATGATGCAAGCCCTCCCGGTCCTTTACCGGCTGCGGGGCGCAAAATAGCATGCATGCATTGGCAACACATCAAGGAATTTCAAACAGGACCGCGTCATAAATATGCAGGAACAGGCAAATCCGCCCTCAAAAAAGTTGCTGGTCATGATGATCATTGGACTCATGACAACGCTTGGTGGCAGCGCCCTTATCATGCTCTACCTTGGCGCCTTCAAGGATCCGGAAGTGTTCAGGGCTACTCCGCAGGGCTACCGCATTGCATATCTGTCGCATAAGGGCGCATACAGTAATATTGAACCGCTGTTTGAACAGGTCGCCGCACATCTGAAACAGGCGAACATTGAGCCGGTGACCCCATGTGCGCTATTCCTGGATGCGACCTCTGCTGTACGGGAGCCCGAACGGCGCAGTAAGGTCGGTTATCTGGTCAAGCGGACGGATTACATCCCCGCCCCACTGGAAGAAGAAATCATTCCGGCCCGTGAAGTAGTCACAGCCACATTTGATGGCGGCACACTGCTCGGCTCCCATAAGGCCTATTCAGCCATGCGGGAATGGGCAAGAAACCACGGCTACACACTTTTGCTTCCGGCGCTGGAAATTTATCATCCAAGCGGCACGGTGGAATACCAGATGCCCATACACAGGTAAAACAACGCTGAAACAGCGGACATGCCGTGCTATGAGCTGCTATTTGTTCCCCTCAACCCGGCTGAGCTTAACCTGGTATGTTGGAAATAAAATAGTATAGAAACCAGCCAAAAACGACTGCCGTAAGCGCTATACCGGCTAGCACGGCCTTCTTCTGCTTGGCTTTTTCTTCATCATCAGTCGAATGTGTCATATTTATCCCTGTCCTGTTCGGATATCAGATTCTGATACGCGCATCATGCCCGGCATCAACAGGCTGTCAATGCATCGAAAACCTTTTTATTTTCAAATCGTGTGGAATTTGCTTCCATAGCACATCGCTCCGTATTTTGGCCTCAGCCATTTGCTCTGGTGTCAGCCGGGGGGCGATTGCCCTGAGCCGCTTCTCTGAATACCGGTCCCCCAGGGTTGTGGCCAACCAGAACCAGGCCAGCGCCTCCACATGATCCTCCTTGACGCCATCGCCCCGAACATACATTTCTCCCAGATGATATTGGGCCTTTGGATGACCGCCCATCGCAGCCCTGTGCAGCCACGCCCGTGCTTCTTTAAAATCCTGTTTCACTCCCGCACCGCGCGCGAACAATAACCCCAACTGATACTGTGCATGCCTGTTGCCCTTTTCGGCCGCTTGCTGGAAAAACTCAGCTGCTCTTATGTTGTCATTGTCCCGAGCATACGCCATCCCCTGCTCGTAGATGCCCTGCGCGGGCTCGGGAACGGCAGCCGTAACTTTCGCCGCCTGTTTCGCAGGCGCTACATCAACGGATCGGGGTGGTTCGGACGTATCCTCACCACAGGCAACTAAAAAACCCGACAACAACACAACGACCGGTATAACTGAATATCGCCTCACATTCTGCTCCTCGATGGTTATGATGAAGACACAGGATTAAGCCACCGTCGTACGGCAGTTGCAATATCTTCCGGCGACGTCTTGTGGCTCATCATGTCCACAACTCCTCCGGCAGTATTGATCAGGAAAAGACGACTGGTGTGAATGACCTGATAGTCGCCGCCATCCTTTCCTTCCCTGAAGAACTCTACTCCGTAGCTGCGGGCCACGCGCCGGATATCCTCAACCGAACCACTCAGGCCAATGATGCCGGTGTGAAAAAAGCGCACATATTCAGCCAGGTGGGCGGGCGTATCCCGCTCCGGGTCAACGGTGATGAACAATGCCTGGGCATTTGCCAGCTCAGCAGGCTCCATCAGGTCAAATGCCTCCCCCACATGATGCAGGGTTGCAGGACAAATGTCGGGACAATGCGTATAGCCGAAAAAAAGCAACACGGCCTTGCCCCGGAAATCATGCAGCGATACCAGGCCCTGACTTGATGTCAGCGTGAAATCACCGTTAGTCTTTTCATTACTGCCCTGCAAGAGATACCACAGCCCCCCTCCGACAAGCCCAATAAACAGTACAGACGCAAACCCCATGCGTAATGCACTGTTGTGTGGCTTTGCTTTAATGTCAGTCATGG
>JBHHXG010000065.1:0-8152 GCA_046756985.1 Mariprofundaceae bacterium
TGCTTCGCGGGGAGGCGAATAATGCCGATGAAATCCAAAACCGCAAGCCCTGCATATCAAACGGCCGCATAAACGATCCAGCAACAGCGCCTCAGGTGCATTCAGGAAAACGACCCGGTCAATTCCCGTGTCATGCCTTTCCAGCATCACAGCCAGCGCTTCCGCCTGTGCGACATTGCGGGGGAAACCGTCCAGCAGAAAACCGGACGCAGCATCCGCCGTTGCAATACGTTCCTCAATCATGCCGACAACAACCGCATCCGGAACAAGCTTTCCCGCGTCCATATACGTCCTGGCCTTATTGCCAAGCTCCGTACCTTCACGCACCGCGACCCTGAGCAAATCCCCCATGGCCAGTTGCAAAAGACCGAATTCGCTGGCCAGCTGCTCGCCCTGGGTGCCTTTACCTACACCCGGAGGACCAAACAGGACGATATTCATCAACGGGTTTTAAGTCGCGCCTGTTTCATCAACCCTTCATATTGATGGGACAGCAGATGGGACTGAATCTGTGACATGGTATCCATGGTCACCACAACCACGATCAGCAGGCTTGTACCGCCAAAGTAAAACGGCACGGAAAGCTCGCTGATCAGATATTGTGGCAACAGACAAACCAGGGCTACATACACCGCACCAACCACTGTAATACGCGTCAGCACCGTATCCACATACTCAGCCGTGCGCTGACCCGGGCGGATACCCGGAATAAACCCGCCATTTTTTTTCAGATTGTCGGCCGTGTCCTTTGGGTTAAAGACAATGGCCGTATAAAAAAAGCAGAAAAATACAATCAGGGCTGTGAATGTCAGCATATACAGCCAGCCACCCGGATTCAGCGCAGCCGAAATATCACCCAGCCAGCTGAAACCTTCGATGCCCTTGGTGAACTGCACAAAAGTAGCCGGCAGAAGAATCAGGCTGGAAGCAAAAATAGGCGGAATCACACCAGCCGTGTTCACTTTCAACGGCAAAAACGAAGCCTTGCCGCCATACAGGCGATTGCCAACCTGACGCTTGGCATACTGAATCGGAATACGCCGCTGGGCCCGTTCAACCCATACCACAATGCCGGTGACCGCAATGGCGACGACGAAAAGGGCAAGCACGGTAAAGGGCGTATATTCACCCGTCCGGGCAAGTTCAAGCGTGCCTCCAATGGCTGCTGGCAGGCCTGCCACAATGCCACCGAAAATAATCAGGGAAATACCGTTACCGATACCTCTCTCGGTAATCTGCTCACCCACCCACATCAGGAAAATCGTACCGGCAACCAGCGTGATAATCGTCATCAGCCGGAATGCCAGGCCAGGCTCGATGACAACCGATTGCCCGCCAACCGAGAACGATTCCAGGCCAACCGAAATGCCTACAGCCTGAAAAGTGGCGAGAAACACCGTGCCATAGCGTGTATACTGGGTAATCTTACGGCGCCCGGCCTCGCCTTCTTTCTTTAGCTGTTCCAGCTTCGGAGAAACGACCGTCATCAGCTGCAGGATAATTGCCGCCGAGATATACGGCATGATTCCCAGCGCAAAAATCGTCAAACGGGATAGCGCGCCGCCGGAGAACATGTCAAACAGACCGAGCAGACTGCCCTGAGCCTGGTTAAAGAACTGTGCAAGCACGGTGGCATCAATGCCGGGAACCGGAATATGCGCGCCGAGACGGTACACAAACAGCATGCCTAGCGTGAACAGAATCCGGTTTTTCAGCTCCGGAATTTTGTTGACGCTTGCCAATCCACCCATCTGGCCTGCCTGCCCAAGCATGCTCAGGCTGCCCCGGTCAGTTTCAGGCTACCGCCGGCGGCTTCAAACTTGGCCTTGGCCGCTGCCGATGCGGCTGCAACAGAAAGCTCCAGCTTCTTCTTTGAAACCTCACCCCTGGCAAGCAGCTTGATAGGATCCACGGCATTGCGCACAAGACCCGCCTCAAACAAGGCTGCGGCATCCACCCTGGCGCCAGTGTCAAAGCAATCCAGCTGGCCGATGTTGATCACCTGATAACCCTTGGCCATCGACGTGAAGCCACGCTTTGGCACACGGCGGATCAATGGCATCTGACCACCCTCAAAGCCGCGTGCAACCTTGCCACCGGAACGAGATTTCTGGCCCTTGTGACCGCGACCACCCGTCTTGCCATGACCGGATCCAATACCGCAACCCAGACGCTTACGACCACGGCGGGAGCCCTGGCTTGCCTGCAATTCATTCAGCTTCATATCTATTACTCTCCGCTCTCAATCTGCACCAGATGACGCACCTTGTTCACCATGCCGCGCACAGCAGGTGTGTCTTCCAGTTCAACCAGCTGATTCAGCCTGCGAAAGCCCAGACCACGCAATGTAGCTTTCTGGTCTTTGGCATACCCGATACCGCTTTTGATCTGACGGACGTGAATGACATTTTTCTTGGCCATGATCGTGCTCTCCTTGCTAATTCAGCCGTTAGGCCCTGGCAGCAGCCTTGCCGCGACGCGCAGCAACCTGCTCCGGGCTCTCCAGCGACTTCAGTCCATTGAATGTAGCCCGAACAATATTTAACGGGTTACGCGACCCTTGGGCTTTGGTCAGTACGTCACGGATACCAGCCGCATCAAGCACGGCGCGTACGGCCGAGCCGGCAATCACACCCGTACCTTCACTGGCCGGCTTGAGCAGCACATGCGATGCGTCCTGGCGTCCAACAACCTGATAATGAATGGTGCCATCCTTGCGCGGCACCTGGATCAGCGATTTCATCGCAATTTCCTTGGCCTTGCGAATGGCTTCCGGTACTTCCTTGGCCTTGGCATGGCCAAAACCCACATGACCATTACCGTCACCAACAACCATCAGCGCGGAAAACCCCATACGGCGACCACCAGCCACTGTTTTGGCTACACGATTGATATTGATCAGCTTTTCCGTCAGATCCAATTCTTCTGCATTGATCATTGCATACTCTCCTAGAACTTCAGCCCGCCGGCACGAGCGCCATCAGCCAGTGCTTTTACCCGCCCATGATAGGGATAGCGACCGCGATCAAATGCCACTTCCGTGACACCTGCCTTGACAGCGCGCTCGGCAAGCAACTTGCCAACAGCTTCGGCAGCGCCCTTGTTGTTACCGCCTTTGAGCTTCTTATCAAGGCTGGAAGCGGCCACTAGCGTCTTACCTGCCGTATCATCAATGATCTGGGCATACATGTGGCGTGCCGAGCGAAATACACTCAGACGCAAGCGTCCAGTGGCTTTCACGCGAGAACGTACACGACGCGCACGTCGCACAGCACTGTTATTTTCGTAACGCTTTACAGACATCTGTAACTCCTGCTCCTGACTGTTTCAGCCTGAAAAGAGGCCTTAGGCCTTCTTTCCTTCCTTCATGGCAACATACTCGCCGAGGTAACGTACACCCTTGCCCTTGTATGGCTCCGGTGGACGGAATGCACGTATTTCGGCAGCAGCCTGGCCAACCTTCTGCTTGTCATAACCGCTGATAATAATCTGGTTTTGATCTACTTTGGCCTCGACCCCTTCCGGCACGTCATAAACAACCGGATGCGAAAAACCGAGCGCCAGATTCAACTTCTTACCCTGTGCCTGGGCGCGGTAACCGACACCTTTAAGTTCCAGCACTTTTTCAAAGCCGATGCTGACGCCCTGCACATTGTTGGCAAGCAATGCCCGCACCAGACCATAATTGGCCTTCATTTTCTTGTTCCCCAGATCGGCACAGGCAATCGTAATCTGATCACCTTCCTGCTGGGCCGTGATACCCTCGAACAACGGAGAGCTCAGTTCGCCTTTTGGACCTTTCACGGTCACCTGATCAGCAAGAATCTTGACTTCGACGCCACTGGGCACAGTGATCGGCTGATTACCAATTCGCGACATTTTCTGTTACCTCAAAATACAGTACAAAGCACTTCACCGCCAATATGGGCAGTGCGTGCTTTTTTATCGGACATGATGCCCTTCGATGTGCTGACAATGGCCACGCCATAACCGCTTTTCACGCGCGGCAGCTCTTCCGCACCGGTATAGACGCGTCGGCCTGGCTTGGAAACGCGCTTAAGTTCGCGGATCACGGCCTGCCCTTCCTCATTATAACGCAGGGTCAGGCGAAGATAGCGATGTCCCTTGTGATTATAGGCCTTCACTGCTGAGATGTAGCCTTCTTCCTTCAGGATGTCGGCAATCGATTGCAGGGTATTGCTTGCAGGCAACTCAATTTTTTCAATACCGGCCAGCTGCGCGTTACGAATACGCGTCAGCATGTCGGCAATGCGGTCCATCATCATAATTCGTCCCCTACCAGCTCGATTTGACCATGCCGGGAATTTCACCGGCAAGGGCGTGTTTGCGCAAACAGATGCGGCAGATGCCAAACTTGCGGTAAACAGACCTTGGCCGTCCGCAAAGCTGACAACGTGTATATGCGCGCACTTTGAATTTGGGTTTTCGATTTGCCTTTGCAATCAATGCCTTGGTTGCCATTTACCTACTCCTCTTTAACTACGAAACGGCATACTGAAATGCGCAAGCAGTGCCTGACCTTCAGCATTCGTATTTGCAGTGGTGCAGATTGTGATATCCATACCACGAATGCGATCCACCTTGTCGTAGTCGATTTCGGGAAAAATGATCTGTTCCTTGATGCCCAGTGTATAGTTGCCGCGGCCATCAAAGGATTTCGGACTCACGCCCTTGAAGTCGCGGATACGCGGCAGAGCAATATTGACCAGACGATCAAGAAACTCCCACATACGGTCGCCGCGCAGCGTGACCCGGCAACCGACAGGCATGCCGTCACGCAGCTTGAAGTTGGCAATGGACTTGCGCGCCCGTGTCGTTACCGGTTTCTGGCCGGTAATGGCCGTCATATCAGTCAGCGCCCCTTCAATCAGCTTGGCATTCTGGGACGCCTCCCCGACACCCATATTCACCACAATCTTGTCAACCGCAGGCACCTGCATTGGATTCGCGTATTTGAATTCCTTCTGCAGCGCCGGGGCTACCTTGGTATTATATAATTCTTTCAGTCGCGCCATGACCAGAACTCCTAGCGATCCAGCACTTCGCCGCATTTGCGGCAGGTGCGGACCTTGCGTCCGTCTTCAAGCTTTTTAACACCCAGGCGAACGCCACCTTTACACTTGGGACAAAAATACTGTACGTTGGAAATCGCCACCGGTGCTTCCCTTTCAATAATGCCCCCCGCACCACTGGCGCTTGGCTTCGTATGCCGCTTGACCATATTCACCTTGGCCACTAGGACACGGCCGTCCTGCGGAAGCAGGCGAATCACCTTGCCACGGGCGCCCTTGTCACGACCGGTAATGACAACAACTTCGTCATCCCTGCGGATACGGCTCTTGACCATGCTCGTCATCTTCAAATCCTCTCTTGCCTGACTTACAGAACTTCCGGAGCCAGCGAAATGATCTTCATATAACCCTTACTGCGCAGTTCACGCGTTACCGGGCCAAAAATTCGCGTGCCAATCGGCTCACCCTGATTGGTTAGCAGCACGGCGGCATTCTCGTCAAAGCGGATGGAGCTGCCATCGGTGCGGCGGAATTCCTTGGCCGTACGCACGACGACCGCACGCTGGACCGTGCCTTTCTTTACCTTGCCGCCCGGCATGGCATCTTTAACTGCAACAACAATCACATCACCAACACGGGCATAACGGCGCTTGGAACCACCCAGCACCTTGATGCAGGCTACCTTGCGGGCGCCCGAATTGTCTGCGACTTCAAGAACTGTCTCATTCTGAATCATCGTAAACCTCTTTCGCTTACAGTTGCTCAGCGCGCGTTACGACGGATTCCATCATCCATCGTTTGCGGCGCGAAACCGGGGCCGATTCGACAATGCGTACGCGATCACCGATATTGCATGTGTTCTCCGCATCATGTGCCATATACTTTTTGTGCGAACGCACCGTCTTGCGGTAACGCGGATGCAGGAATTTGCGCTCCACCTCAACAACAACGGTCTTGTCGCCGCGGTTCGAAACCACCAGCCCTTCCAGGACGCGCTTGTTACTTTTTGCTTCGGACATGATTTCTATCTCCTTAGCTGCGTTCAGCCAGAATGGTTTTGATGCGAGCAATCTCGCGGCGTACCTGCCCCACACGGGCGGTACTCGTCAACTGCATGGTTGCCTGCTGAAAGCGCAGTTTCATATGCTCTGCAGCCAGTTCATCCATGTTGGCCTGCAGTTCGGTATCAGACAGGGCGCGCAATTCTTTCGTTTTCATCGTCCAACTCCACGCACAACAACCTTGGTGCGGATTGGCAGCTTGGCAGCGGCGCGGATCAGCGCCTCACGTGCAAGCTCTTCATCAACACCATCCATTTCATACAAAATACGGCCGGCACGCACAGCAGCCACCCAGAATTCCGGCGAACCCTTACCCTTACCCATGCGCACCTCGGCAGGCTTTTTCGAAACCGGCAGGTCCGGGAACATGCGTATCCAGATACGGCCCTGGCGCTTGATGTGGCGCGTCATGGTAATACGTGCTGCCTCAATCTGGCGGGCGGTAATACGGCCGGGCTCCATCGCCTTCAAACCGTATTGGCCAAAGTTCAGGCTGGCGCCGCGCGGGCTCCTGCCACGAATGCGCTGTAGCTCTTTATGATGCTTGCGCCAGCGAATTTTTTTCGGTTGCAACATGACTTACAAACCTCTTTATGTGTTGTCCGCTTCGGCATCGCCGAGCTTCTCGCCATTAAATACCCAGACCTTAACGCCAATAATGCCATACGTTGTCTTGGCTTCGGCAAAGCCGTAATCGATGTCAGCCCGCAGCGTATGCAGTGGCACGCGCCCCTCGCGGTAACCCTCAATACGTGCAATCTCTGCACCGCCCAAACGACCGGAGCATTGCACCT
The DNA here is from genome assembly GCA_046756985.1 of Mariprofundaceae bacterium. GTDB lineage: Bacteria > Pseudomonadota > Zetaproteobacteria > Mariprofundales > Mariprofundaceae > JBHHXG01. The sequence goes on from JBHHXG010000065.1 coordinate 6,889, forward strand.
TCACGCCTTTGGCGCCCATACGCAGCGCCCCCTGCATGGAACGTTTCATGGCGCGGCGGAAAGCCACACGGCGCTCCAACTGAAAGGCAATATTCTCAGCTACCAACTGGGCCTCGGCTTCAGGGCGGCGGATTTCAACAATGAAGACCTGCGCATTTTCTCCAAACTTGGATTTAATGTCGGCCCGCAGCGCCTCAATTTCAGATCCCTTTTTACCAATCACCACACCGGGGCGGGAGGTATGCACAGTAATCTTCAGTTCATCAGCCGGGCGCTCGATAATAATGCGCGACACACCGGCATGATGAAGACGCTGCTTCACATATTTGCGCAGCCGAATGTCCTGGCGCAGCAATTCACCATAATTTTTCTCAGTAAACCACACGGAGTCCCAGTTGCGAATAACTCCGACACGGAAACCTACTGGATTAACCTTCTGACCCATCCGTAACTCCTTTAACTGCGCTCACGCACTGCCACCGTCAGGTGACTGCGGCGATGGAAGCGCTGGCGCATACGACCCATGCCTTTCGGGCGATAGCGCTTCAGCGTCATGCCCTGATCCACACGAATCGAGGACACCATCAGCTGATCCACATCCAGACCATGATTCTGCTCGGCATTGGCAATGGCGGACCGCAAAGCCTTTTCCACCAGGCGGGCGGCCTTTTTCGGCGACAACGCCAATACAGATAGCGCCCGCGCCACAGGCAGGCCACGCACGGCATTGGCCATCAAGCGGGCCTTCTGCGGACTGATCTGGGCGTCTTTTGCCAGTGCACGCACTTCTTCGGACATGCTCATTACCTCTTGGCCTTTCTGTCGGCACCATGACCGTAATATGTGCGGGTCGGCGCAAACTCGCCCAGTTTATGACCCACCATATTCTCGCTTACAAATACCGGAATAAACTTATTGCCGTTGTGCACGGCGAAATTGAGACCTACAAAGTCTGGCGATATCGTCGAACGACGGGACCAGGTCTTGATCACGCCCTTCTGCTTCCCTTCCTTGGCCGCCACCACCTTTTTCTCCAGCGACGGCTCAATGTATGGACCTTTCTTTAGTGAACGCGCCATGCCTTACCTCACTTCTGACCACGCCGGCGCACGATATCGCGATTCGACGTCTTGTTCTTTTTACGGGTCTTGTGCCCCTTGGTCGGCACACCCCATGGCGTTACCGGATGACGGCCACCGGAAGTGCGACCTTCACCACCACCATGCGGATGGTCTACAGGGTTCATCGCCACGCCACGTACATG
>JBHHXG010000066.1:0-7784 GCA_046756985.1 Mariprofundaceae bacterium
GAGCAGCAGCGCAAGTTTTTCCTGCACGAGCAGTTGAAGGAAATCCAGCATGAGCTTGGCATGGATGAAGATCCGCGTGAAAAGGAAATAACCCGGCTCAGGGAGCAGGCCAGTAAGCTGAAGTTTAGCGAGGAGGCGCAAAAGGCCTTTGATGAGGAAATTGACAAGCTTGCAATGCTGGACACGGCTTCGCCGGAATACGGCGTCACCCGTAATTATCTGGAGTGGCTGACATGCCTGCCCTGGGGCAAGTTCTGTCGCGATCGCTACAATCTGAAAACCGCATCAAAAGCGCTGAACAAGGATCATTCCGGACTTGAGGATGTAAAAGAGCGCATCCTCGAATTCATCTCTGTGGGTAGCCGCAAGCAGGAAGTTGGTGGCTCCATCATCCTTTTTGTTGGCCCGCCGGGTGTCGGCAAAACCAGTATTGGCAAGGCCATTGCCGAGGCCATTGGCCGGCCCTTTTACCGTTTTTCCGTTGGCGGCATGCGCGACGAGGCCGAGATCAAGGGCCATCGACGTACATATATCGGCGCCATGCCTGGCAAGATTGTGCAGGCGTTAAAACGTGTCGAGGCCGCGAATCCGGTCATTATGATCGATGAGGTAGATAAGATCGGCACTGATTTTCGTGGTGACCCGGCCTCGGCTCTGCTGGAAGTCCTTGATCCCGAGCAGAACAATGATTTCATGGATCATTATCTGGATGTCCGTTTTGACCTGTCGCGGGTACTGTTCCTGTTGACGGCCAACCAGCTTGATACCGTGCCGCCACCATTGCTGGACCGGGCCGAGATTATACGCCTGCCCGGTTATATCACACCGGAAAAGGTTGAGATCGCCCGCAAGCATCTGTGGCCGGCACAACTCAAGGCGCATGCCCTGACGCGCCGGGAAGTGTCGATGACCAAATCGGTGCTGAAGCATTTGGTTGAAAACTACGCCCGCGAACCAGGTGTGCGTCAGTTGGAACAGTTGCTGAAAAAGATTCTTCGCAAGGTGGCGCGCAGGTTGTCTGAGGAACCTGGCATCGGTCCCATCAGGATTGGCACCAGGGATCTTGATGATTATATCGGCAAGCCACGCTTTCGTGAAAAGGCGATCAAACAGGGAGCCGGTTTGGCGACGGGTCTTGCCTGGACGGCGCTTGGTGGTACGACACTGACGCTGGAGGCCACCGTCGCCCATCATGATCGCCGCGGCCTGAAGCTGACCGGGCAGTTGGGCAAGGTCATGCAGGAGTCTGCAGAAATCGCCTATTCATATATTACAGCCAACCTTGAGCGTTTTGGTGTGCCGAAAGACTTCTTTGACAAGGCCTTTATTCATCTGCATGTGCCGGAGGGCGCCGTACCCAAGGACGGGCCATCAGCGGGCATTTCCATGGCAACGGCACTGCTGTCGCTTGCCTTGGACAAAGCGCCTGTGCCACTGGCGATGACCGGTGAACTAACACTAATCGGTGATGTGCTGCCCATCGGTGGCGTACGGGAAAAACTGCTGGCGGCCAAGAGGCTGGGCATTACTGAAGTTATTCTGCCCTTTGCCAACAAGGTGGATGTTGAGGAACTGCCGGAGTACGTACCGAAGGGGCTAACCATCCATTATGTCAAACATTTCACTGATGTTGCCAAGCTGATGTTCAGCCTGCGTCTGCGCCCGGTCCGGAGCGCAAAAAAACCGACGTAATCTTTGCCGCGTTTAAATTATTTTTCCTATGGCTCCAACATGCATCCGCTGCGTCTGGGCGAGCGTGTACCATCGTGCCGCGCACTCGGCATCGCCGAATTGCCAGAGTGGTCGCTCCAGTTTCATAAACGGGGCGCGGATCACTCAGCCAAATGCAATCTCGTTTTTACCGGCCAGAAAAAGGATCGCGTCATTGGCGTCGTTTATGACATTGCAGCAGATGAAAAACCGAATCTGGATGCGGTGGAAGGTGGCTACCACACGGCACAGATAGAAATTTTAATGGATGGCAGTAAAACCAGCGTATTCAGTTATTTGGCCAATGCGGCTTATATTGACGAATCACTCAAGCCATTCGACTGGTATCTGGAGATGGTGGTAAGTGGCGCGTTGCATAACACTATGCCGAAGTCCTATGTGCAGCACATCGCCAGCAGAAGCATGATGATTGATGCGGATACCAGGCGCAGACAGGCAAATTTGAAACGGCTGGAGGCGATGCGGGAGTTTACCGCCGGTCAGGTAGCAGATGTATGATAAGCAAGATTGCCACGCTCACGAAAATGCATGCATCGGCCACATTAAAGGCGGGCCAGTGATATTCAACGCCACCGATGCGTACATACCAGTCAACAAAATCAACCACATAACCAAGTTGGGCCCTATCCCAAATATTGCCAGCCGCACCGGCTAGGATGGCGACCAATAGCCATGAACTCAGACCCTGCTGGCTGCGCTCTTTGCTCCACCAGAACAGCACGGCAAAGGCGATGATGGTGGTCGTACCAAGCAGAAAATATGCCCTCCATTCGTCCGGAAGATCGGCAAACATCGAGAATGCGACGCCTGTATTGTAAGCGCGGATAATGTTGAAAAAGCCGTCAATAACGACAAACGGGTGAAAATCAGGTTGCTGAATCCACCATTTTGTCAGCTGATCGGCGGTGAGAAGTAGAGCAAACAGCCCGGTCTGAGCCTGAGTCCGGCTAATCAAGCGATGACAACTTCAAAGCAGCGGGGGCACAGTTCGTTGTGAACTGTATGTGCAGGCTCCGCAGGCGTACTGACATTCCAGCAGCGTGGGCATTTCACACCATCTGCTGGCCCAATTGAGATGGCGTCGCCTGCTTCTACTTTGGCGACAATGAACAGTTGCTCATAAGTTTCTCCAAGTGATTCGGCGAATGATGTGTCCAGACTCGGTACAGTCACCGTGGCGGCGATGGACGAGCCGATTACGCCATCCTTTTTGGCCTGATCCAGTGCGGTGTTGACCTGTTCGCGAATGGCAAAGAATGATTCCCAGGCCTCTTCATCAATCCTGATATCGGCAACCGGGTGGAATGTCTGCAAATGTATGCTTTTTTCGTCTGATCCCGGCAGGTGGTCCCATGCTTCTTCGGCCGTGAATGGCAGGATCGGCGCAATTAACCGGATCAGCGTATCGGCCAGTTCGTACAGCGTGGCACGGGCTGAAACGCGGCGCTCCGAATGCTGCGCATCACAGTAAAGCCTGTCCTTGATGACATCCAGGTAGAAACCACCCAGCTCGACCGAGCAGAAGTTGTGAATTTCCTGATGAATACGGTGGAATTGATAACTCTCGTTACAAGCATGCACATGACGTTCAAGCTGCGACAGACGATGCGAAGCCCACTGATCCAACGGCTGGCGTTTTTCAACTGGTACCGCATCACGTCCGGGATCAAAACCGTCCAGATTACCGAGCAGAAAGCGGATGGTGTTGCGGATGCGGCGATAGGCCTCGGCCAGTTGTTTTAGAATGTCATCGGAAATGCGGATATCAGCTGAATAATCAGATGAGGCAATCCACAGCCGCAGAATGTCTGCGCCCATTTGCTGGATGATTTTTTGCGGCGCAATCACATTGCCGCGTGATTTGGACATCTTGTTGCCATTGGCATCGACGACGAAACCGTGCGTCAGTACGCCCTTAAATGGAGCAACGCCGCGCGTACCAACACTCTCCAGCAGCGAAGACTGGAACCAGCCGCGATGCTGGTCGCTGCCTTCCAGATAGAGGTCGGCGGGCAATTCCAGATCGTTGCGTTGCTCCAGAACGCAGGCATGCGTGGAACCGGAATCAAACCAGACATCAAGGATATCGGTCTCTTTCTCAAAACTGGCACTGCCGCAATCCGGACATGTTGTTCCGGCAGGCAAAAACTCTGAGACATCTTTGGCGAACCAGACATCGGCACCACCCTTTTCTACCTGTCGGGCAATGCCTTCGACAATCTCTGGAGTAGTTACAGCATGGGATTCACAAGTTGAACATTTGATCACGGTGATCGGCACGCCCCAGTTGCGCTGGCGTGAAACGCACCAGTCCGGCCGTTGTTCGACCATCGCTCTGATTCGATTCTCGCCCCACTCCGGTGTCCAGGTAGTTTCGCTGATGGCCTTCAGCGCCTTATCGCGCAGACCATTTTTATCCATAGCTATAAACCATTGCGGCGTGGCACGGAAAATCAGCGGTTTGTGGCAGCGCCAGCAGTGCGGATAGGAATGCCTGACTTCACTGGTCTCCAGCAGTGCACCACAGCCCTGCAGATGCTCAACCATGATGGCATTGGCCTGGTAAACATGGCGTCCGGCCACAACCGGTGTTGCCTCATCAAACACACCGGTATCGCCGACCGGGTTGAATGCCTTCAGCCCGTATTTCATGCCGATTTCGTAATCTTCCTGACCATGGCCGGGGGCGGTATGTACCGAACCGGTGCCGGCTTCCAGCGTCACATGGTCGCCGACCAGAATGGGTGCATCCTGGTCCAGATAGGGGTGGCGGAATTTGCGATTTTCGAGCGTTTTGCCACTAAAACGCACCAATACTGATCCTTTTGCGCCGATTTCAGTCAAAACCTGCTTTCTCAGGTCTTCGGCCAGAATCAGTATTTCACCGGTCCTCAGGTTTTTGTTTTCACCGGTATCGGTGATTTTTACGGCGGAGTATTCGATGCCCGGCCCCACGGAGACAGCTAGGTTGGCAGGAATGGTCCACGGTGTGGTGGTCCAGATGACAATGGACACATCTCCGCTCAGTTGCGGGTCTACGTCCGCCAAATCCTCACCGGCAACAAATTTGACGTAAATAGAGTGCGAAGTGTGATCTTCATACTCCACTTCGGCTTCAGCCAATGCGGTGGCGCAGGAAACACACCAGTGCACTGGCTTCGCACCCTTGTACAGGCTGCCATTTTCAAGAAAGCGGCCGATCTCGCGCACCGTATTGGCCTCGAAATGATAATCCATCGTGATGTATGGATGGTCCCAGTCGCCAATCACACCAAGGCGCTTAAATTCTTCGCGTTGTACGTCAATCTGACCCTTTGCATATTCGCGGCAGGCGGCGCGGAATTCCGAATCGCTGATGTCATCCTTCTTCCGCTTTTTCTTTTTGAACTTTTCTTCTACTTTCAGCTCGATCGGCAAGCCATGGCAATCCCAGCCCGGCACGAAGGGCGCATCAAAACCAAGCATCGAACGTGAACGAACGACGATATCTTTCAGAACCTTATTAACGGCATGACCGATGTGAATATTACCATTGGCGTATGGTGGACCATCATGCAGCACAAACTTCGTTGCCTCTTTGCGCTGCTTGCGCAGCTGTTCGTAGAGTTTGTCGCTTTGCCACTGTTGCAGACGCACCGGTTCGCGCTGCGGCAAATTCCCCCGCATCGGGAAATCCGTTTTCGGCAGGAAGACAGTCGGTCGATAATCAAATTGTTCTTGTTCAGCCAAGATGATGCTCCAGTCAAAAATCAGCCCAAAAGCCGGCGAATCATAGGGAAAGTTTTCGCTTTTGTCTCAGTTGGAAAGAATTTTTCTGGCCGCCTCGCAATCTCTGGCGATCTGCCTGGCCAGATCATCGGCTCCGGTAAAAGCGCGATCCTCCCGGATACGCTGCACAAAACTGACTTTCAGCCGTTTTTTGTAGAAGTCAGGACTGTCATCAAAAACATGTGTTTCCAGAATCAGTTTCCGGCCCCCAAAGGTAGGTCGATAGCCGAGATAGCCCGCAGCATTCCATGTTTGTCCTTGTGAGCTTGCACGCACGGCATAAATACCGGCGGGCGGATGCGCCAGGTCGGCAATATCCAGATTGGCGGTTGGAAAGCCAAGCTTGCGGCCGCGGGCATCGCCTTTACCGACATGGCCGGAAATCGAATAAGGGCGGCCGAGCAAATCCTCGGCCAGCCTGAAATCAGCAGCTTCAATGGCCGAACGGATACGGCTGGATGACACCACAGCGCCATGCATTTCAAAGGCCGCAGCCTCGCTGACCGTAAAGTCCATCTCCTCGCCAAGCATGCGCAGGTTTTCAACATGTCCGGCACGATCATGCCCGAAGGCAAAATCGTATCCGACATGGATGTGCTTCATTTTGAAAGCAGCATACAGCCGCTTAATGAATGTTTCGGGCGACCAGGCGGCCAGTTTTTTGTCGAAGTGCAACAGCATAACGGCGTCTACTCCGGCCTTTTCAAGCGATTCGAGCCGCTCATGCAGATGGCAAAGGCGGCGCGGCGCTTCGTCCGGAAACAGGATGGCACGCGGGTGTGGTTCAAAGGTAATGGCGACAGCAGGACCTTTTGCGGCCAGCGCATGCCCTTTCAGCTCGGCCAGCACCTGTTCATGTCCCATATGCACGCCATCAAAATTGCCGACGGTGATCGCACCGCCATGTACGCTGGCGGCATGCATCGCGGTATCCCATGAACGTAAAATGCGCATGCGCCGCAGCCTAGCCCGGATGTTTCATGAGATCACGAATATATGGTCTGGAATATGATGCGCTAGGAAGAAGGTGCTTCAAATGCGGAATCGATCAGGATCCTTGCCGCCCGGCTGGCATTTTTGGATGCGTCCCTCTGGCCCGAGACATGCGTCAAAATGACCGCACCTTCAAACAACAACGCTAATTGTTTCGCCAGACCATACGGGTTCGGCGCTCCTGCCTGAGTGGCCAGTTCACGGAAATAACCCATAAATAACCGCTTGTTCATTGCTGCGATGTGATGAATGGGATGGTTATGGGCAGCATACTCGCCTGCTGCCTTGATAAAGGGGCAGCCCAGAAAACTACGATGCTGCAGCCATAAGGTGTTCTGAACTTCGAACATGGCGAGCAGCCGTTCTCTGGGGGTGTCGGCGCTACGTTCAACTGCTTCGATAAATGTTGTGCGAATCTTCTCGCCCTCGCACTCCAGTACCGCTTCGATCAATGCCTCTTTGCTTTTGAAGTGCTGGTATAGCGTGCCCTTGGCGACCCCGGCTGTTTCGAGAATTTCCGCCAGCCCGGTGGCATGAAAGCCTTTTTCGTAAAACAGCAGGTAGGCTGTTTCAATGAGGGTGTCGCGTTTTGATTTGGCCATGACGGCTCTATTATACCGACCAGTCACCTTATTACAATGCTAATGGGGTAAGCACCCGATTCATCAGTATTCATAAACACTAGCCATGAGAACAGGATAAACACTAGCCATGAGAACAGGACCGACCAGTCGTATTATATATTAATAAGTAATCCGCCTGTGAGCCTGCCTATCTATGTCGTGTGAGGATGATAAAGCGGCAGGAATATTCATTTTTATTGTCCGGTGTATGTTCCTCGTGGTGGATTTCCTGCCACGCCTCCCGGTCAAAGTTCGGGAATGAGGTATCGCCGTCGAACGTTTGCTGGATTTCAGTAATATAGAGCCGATCAGCACGTGGCAAGAACAGCGCATAGATTTCCGCTCCACCTATCACCATCAGTTCTTCGGCATCTCCTGCCGTTTCGATGGCCTCATCTATTGAGTGCACTACAATGCACCCCTCGATGTCTGTATCCTGGCCTGTCATCACGATATTGGTACGTCCTGGCAAGGGCTTGCCAATGGATTCATACGTTTTGCGACCCATCAGTATAGGCTTGTCCATCGTGTTTTCTTTGAACCACACCATATCGGCTGGCAATCGCCAGGGTAATTTGCCTCCCCTGCCAATGATGCCGTTTTTGTCCTGTGCCCAGATCAGTGAAATATGCATAACGACATTATGACTCGGCTTCATGAACAATCATG
>JBHHXG010000067.1:0-7774 GCA_046756985.1 Mariprofundaceae bacterium
ACCGTTGCCAGTACCCCCATTGCCTTATGCAGCAATGATTTGAATTTCATGATTAACCCTCCTACGTTTCATTATTGAAAAACTAAAAACAATAAGCCCGATCCCGAAGATCAGCGCTCCGCCCGCGATAAAAAGCGGGATATTAATGGCATATTTTCCATCCTTGTAGTTGTAACTGTAACAGGCGCCCAACACGAAATTGATAACGTTTGCCGGAGAAATCTCCTCGCCTATCGCCTTGGTGATTGACAGCTCCATATCGTTCGGGCTGATAGACCCACCATAAAGAAAGCGGGTGACCCGCCCTTCCGGAGACAGCATGATATACACGTTCGGATGCAGAAACATCGCGTCACGTGGCGACCAGAAGAACTTGTAACCGATGGATCCGGTCAGCTTCAGGATATCTTCCTTGCTCTTCATCGTCGTCATCTGCCAGCCATCCGGCAAACCATCCCTGAACCCTGCCTTTTGCATGAAGGTTGTAAGCGTGGCAGGCGTATCATGCTGATCAAAAGAAACAGTCAGCACATCATAATCCTTGCCCAGCTTCCAGTCATCCACGCCTTCCAGCGTATGGCGCAGATTACGGTTCAATACGGAACAGGCTCCATCGCAGGTATAATAAGACAGCGCCAGAATCACCGGCTTGCCCTTGCCAAACAGATCACCCATGGCGAATTCATTGCCGTCAGCTTCCTGAAGGATAAAGCCATAGTCGATCTTCTGGCCAAGATTGGCCTTTTCATCAATGCGCACCACATTGGGATCCACATCAGAAGTCTGACTGACGTTCCCGTAGGCCGCATAGGCGTTGCCGCCAAAACCGGCGATGGCAGCCCCCATTGCAACAAGCAGAAACGCCAGGGCAGGAACCGGCAAAAGCCGGTTCCGCCATGACGTCGCTGCAAACTGCGAGGAAGAATGGTTCAAGTTACAGCCTTACGCCTTACCAGTAGTAAACCTGGAGCAGCACCCAGCAACCAAGCACGTTCACAAAGTGGACGTACATCGTCATCGAACGGGTGTATGAGAAGCTCAGTTTACCCCTGAAGGCCTGCGGCACACAGGTCAGCATCACCAGCAACCCAAGCACGATATGTGCGAAATGGATACCGGTAAAGCCGTAGAGTGCTGTTGCATAGGCATTCACACCGATGGTGAAGCCCTGTGCAGCCAGATCAGACCAGCCACCAATGGTCAAATACATGAACACGGCCCAGATCGCAGCAGAGATCAGGACGAATGTGGCAAAGCCGCCGGCATCGCCATTGATTTCCTTCTTGCGCGCAATACCAATGGTAAAGCTTGATACGATCAGGACAATCGTGGCAATCAATGCGCCATCTGAATCAATGGCCGGTGTTCCTTCTGGCGGCCATACCGGCGCACCCAGACGGGCCACCCAGTAACCGGCCAGAACACCACCAATGGTCATGATTTCCGTGCCGATGAACATGAACATGGCCGAAGGACTCCAGCCTTCGTCGTCGATCACGCCAATCGTTTCCGCCGCCCAACCGAGCCCACCGCCAACAGTCATGGCAGCGCCAATAGCCAGGCAGACCAGCGCGGCAGTCGGCTGCTCATAGTTGAATTGCAGCATAAACGCCCATGGCAGAAACAGGCCTGCACCGAAACCAACCAGTAACGGATTCGGGCTTGTATGCCAGTGCGCTGTATAATGCTTAATTTCTTCAGACATTATCAGTTTCCTCCTCTTCCTTGCAGTATAAAACATTGAAACACAGGCCATGCCATGGTCTGGGAACCGACAATACAGAGAAGCGAAGCCAATATCAGCCCGGATGAATATGCTCCGGAATAAGTTTGATTGCTCCCCTCTATGGCGGCCCTGATCCACGATATGAAATCCTTGATACAGATCAAGAAAGCCTGCTTTGAGTGCGAACAATACACGCTGCCGGGAAATGCGCAAGCGCCTGTTTCACTGAAATTTAATCAACTGTTAATTCCACCGCATCAGCATCTTTGAATACTATAATATTCATGAAAATCAATATCTTATAAGAATAAAAACGCTCCATAAACCCTGCTTATCATGTGATGATGCAATACTTATTGCATGCAGTTGAGACACTTTTATTAATCTTAAATAACAGCAGAAACGATTAGGGCGCAAGGGCAGGCACTTCCTCCATTCACAAACACCGCCGATGTTGCTACGCTGCCCGCTTCTGATAAAGCCGTGTCTGTCGCTATGATGCCGGCACCAAGTTTGTGGAGGGACTCATGCAAGTATCCGAAGTAATGACAACTGGTCTGCTTACCGCCAAACCGGCGGACACGCTACGGTCTGTTGTGCAGAAAATGATTATGCGCCGCTGTGGCTCGTTGCCGGTGGTGGACGACAAGGAGGCGCTGGTCGGCATTGTCACTATCCGTGACACGATGCTGCCCCTGTATCCGAACTTTGGTGAATATGTGCATGATACGGTGCATGCCCGCGATTTCGCAGAAATGGAGGAAAACTACAAGAAGGTCATGTGCATGAAGGTCAAGGAAGTCATGACGCCGAATCCGATGACCGTTTCACCCGACGATTCCGTGTTGAAAGCCGCATCCTACATGGGCCTGAAAAACCTGCGCCGCATTCCGGTGGCCGAAAATGGCAAACTGGTGGGCATGGTCAGCATCGGCGACATTAACCGCGGTCTGTTCATCCATCACACCTGATTTTAAATTCGCTCTGTTTAAGTCAGTGTATGGAGGCATGATGAAAGTTCGCATTCTTGCGCTTGCATCGCTTCTCGCACTATCAGCCTGCGACAGTAGTCAAGCCCCCGCACCGGCCGCAAAACAGCCTCAGGCAAAGATTGAGGCCGTTAAGGTAGTGGAACCTGCTGCAAAGCCTCAACACCCCGACGTGCCGGAAGGCATGGATGCCCTACCCGCAACAGCGCCCGAACCCGCGGACAACCCGACGACGGAGGCAAAAGTTAATCTGGGCAAAAAGCTTTATTTTGAACCCGCCCTGTCCAGAAGTGGTCAATTCTCATGCAATTCCTGCCACAATCTCGGCACCTTCGGTGTTGACAATCAGAAGACCTCCATCGGTCACAAGTGGCAACGCGGCGGCAGAAATGCGCCGACGGTGTTGAATTCAGCCTTCTGGAGCAGGCAATTCTGGGATGGCCGGGCGCCATTGCTTGAAGACCAGGCCAAGGGCCCGCCGTTGAATCCAGTGGAAATGGCATCCGAAGATGAGGCGGAGGTCATGGACCGCCTGCGTACAGCCGGCTATGGGCCATTATTCAATTCGGTATTTGGTGAAAATGCGCTGACCTATGACAATATGGCCAGGGCCATTGCCGCCTTTGAGCGTACGCTGCTGACACCGAATGCAATGTTCGACCGTTATGCACGCGGCGAAAGCGGAATGTCGGAGGCCGCCATGCGTGGCATGCAGAAAGTGGATGAGGCCGGCTGTCTGGCCTGTCATTCCGGACCATTGTTTACCAACAACACCTTCCAGAAATTCGCTTATGGTAGCGATGAGGGCTTGAAGGCCGTGACCGGCAAGGAAGAGGACGACCATGTCTTCCGCGTACAGTCCTGGCGCAATGTTGCGATGACCGCCCCCTATTTTCACGATGGCTCCGCGGCCACGCTGGATGAGGCTGTGCGTATCATGGCAAAAACGCAGCTGGATACGGAATTATCCGATCAGGATGTGGCCGACATCGTAGCCTTTCTGGAAACACTGACGGGTGAACCTCCGGAGATTGGTTTCCCTATTTTGCCTCGCCCAGCAGGGCACGCGCTGCCATGGCGCGACTAGGAAAATAACCGGTTTCGGCCTGAAAGAGGAATAGCATGATCGCAGCTGGATTATCCGTTATAGAAAGCCAGACCATCCGGGCCTGTCAGGCGGCCGGCAAGGCGATTGAATCGGTTCGCGCCGATGGCATTAGTGCCGACTACAAGGATCAGTCTAAAACAGATCCCGTCACTGCAGCTGATTATGCAGCCGATGCGCTGCTGAAGAAAGAACTGACCACGATCATCCCCGGCAGTTGCTATTTCGGTGAAGAAAGTGATGAGGAAGGCAGCGTTGACAATCCCTACTGCTGGATTGTCGATCCACTGGATGGCACCAAGGAATTTATTCGCAACATTCCTGAATATGTGGTGTCGGTTCTGCTGCAGAAAGATGGCGAGGATTTGCTTGCCGTGATTTATAATCCGGCCACGCAAACCACCATTTCAGGCACATCCGGCGGCGTGCTGCTGGATGATATGCCGGCACAGGCCACGCAGCATGGCGAATTAAAGGGCGCTCGCGCCCTGGCCAGCCGGACGGAGACCGAGGCCGGTGAATGGGATAATTTTCAGGATCTCGATCTGGTCACCACCGGCTCGGTGGCCTGGAAGTGCGCGCTGGTTGCTGCTGGCCAGGCGGATTTGACGTTTACGCTCCGGCCACGGCATGTATGGGATGTCGGTGCGGGATTTGCCCTGGTGCGCTGGGCTGGCGGTCGCATCAGCAACAAGGAGGGCGGCCCTGTGCCAATCACACCGACCCATGAAAAAGTGCGCTGTTTCCTGGCCTCCAATGGCCTGCTGCATGCAGAACTTCTGGAGCGCCTGGAAGATGTACCGCTGGGGCCGGACCGCCGCAGCTAAATGACAGCCACTGCACCGGATACGCTGCCAGAACACCTCCGGGCATTTCTGAACCCTGACTTCTACCCGCATCCGGTTGCGTCCGTAGAACTGATCCAGACGCATATCTCCTGGGTATTCCTGACCAGCACCTACGCCTACAAGCTAAAAAAACCACTGGATTTGGGTTTTCTTGATTTCACCACGATAGAAAAACGCAAATATTTCTGCGAACAGGAACTCATGCTGAACCGTCGGCTGGCGTCAGATATCTATCTCGAGGTGTTGCCTGTTAGCCAGTGCAATGACAGCTATGCGCTCGGTGAGGCCGGGCAGGTTATCGATTATTGCCTGAAGATGGTGCAATTCGATCAGAGCGATCTGCTCGATCAAAGGCTGTCTGCTGGGACGTTTGATCCAGCTTGGATGGATATGCTGGCAGAAGATGTCGCAGCATTTCATGCCCATGCTGAAACCGGACCCGAAATACAGGCCTTTGGCGATATCCGCTTCCTGCGCGCACATGTAGAGGCAAATTTTCAGGTCGCCGATAACCATATTGGCACAGCATTGTCCACAGCGACGCTAACAGCCATCCGGGATCACAGCCACACCCTGCTCAAAAGGCATGCGGGGACCATTGCCGAACGCCAGCGTGATCATGTTCGCAATTGCCATGGCGACTTGCACCTGAAAAACATCATGCTGTTTAAAGCCAGACCCTGCATCTTTGACTGTATCGAATTCAGCGATGAATACCGCATGATCGATACGATGAATGATGCCGCATTTCTGGTCATGGACTGCGATGTCAGAGACCGCTCCGATCTTGGCTATCGCTTTCTGTCACGTTATCTGGAGTACACTGGCGATTATGATGGCCTGAAACTGCTGCCACTGTATCTGTCGTACCGGGCCTGTGTACGTGGCAAGGTAGCCTGCCTGCTGGCGGAAGATGCCAGCCTTAATGCGGCCGCCAGGGCAGAACAACTGGACGAAGCCTCACACTATTTTTCACTGGCTGAGGCCTATGTCATGCGGCCCGGGCCAACTCTTTTTGCCATTGGCGGGTTCTCGGGAAGCGGAAAAAGCCACCTTGCATTGCAGGGCTGCGGATCGGAACACGCTGTGATTATCCGCTCGGATGCCACCCGCAAACGCATTACAATAGACCACCCGGAATTGCCGCTGTATGGCCGGCAAATGAATGAACGAACCTATGCTTCGATGTTTGAAGCTGCGACAATGGCCTTGCAGGCAGGATTCTCCGTAATACTGGATGCGACATTTTTGAGACAGGAGGATCGGAATATCGCCCGCAATATCGCTGCAGAGCAAGGTGTGCCCTGCCGCCTGATATGGATTGATACGGATGAGGCCGTATTGCATGAACGCGTAAGCCGCCGCCAGATGAGCGGCAGCGATATATCCGATGCCGATGTGCAGGTGCTCGAAAGGCAGTTGGCCGGTTACCAGCGTCCTGCAGAAACCGATATCATCTTTACTCCTGACAGCGGCGGGTGGCCCGGCTGAACTTCAAGCAGGGATTTACATCACTTCGGCGGCTCTGGCCGCAAGGCGGGAGCGTTCGCTGGCCTGCAATGTAATGTGTCCGGCATACGGCCAGCCGGCAAATCGTGTGACGGCCATCGAAAGCCCGTTGGTATGTGCAGTCAGATATGGCGTATCAATCTGGGCATTGTTGCCCAGAATAATAATCTTTGAACCCTCACCCATACGGGTCACCAGCGTTTTCATCTGATGCGGCGTCAGATTCTGCGCCTCATCGACGATCAGCCATGTGCGAGTAAAAGTCCGACCGCGCGCAAACGACAGGGCAGCCACCTCAATATTGTATTGTCCCAGCTCGCCAAGTCCGTTGAAGTCATCCCCCAGGAGCAATGACAGATTGTCGCTAATCGCCCCCATCCACGGCTCCATTTTTTCCTTCTCGGTACCGGGAAGATACCCGATATCCTGCCCCATTGGCACGGTGGCGCGTGTAACCAGAATGCGGTCATAGATGCCCATATCCAGGGTCAGGTGCAGGCCACATGCCAGCGCCAGCAGCGTTTTGCCGGAACCGGCCAGGCCGAGGATGCTGATGAGATCGAGATCGGCATCCATCAGCAGGTTCATGGCGATGTTTTGCTCAAGGTTCCGGGCCTGCACGCCCCACACAGCGTGGCGGGATGTGCGATAGGAATAAATATCCCGCAAATGGACCTTGCGGTCATCATCGACACCCATGCAGCGCAATGCCACCTGCTTATCGCCCGGCAGGATCGCAAAATCATTCGGGTTTGGAAGACTCATCTCTTCTGGCCAGTTCAGGTGGTAATTACTGCCATGGCCACCGTCCTCTTTTTTGATGTCCTCCACGGTCATACCCTCTCCCATGGTACTCCATGTTTCATGATCCAGCTCAATGCGCCCGGCCACAAGCACATCAAGATCCTGCACCACCCTGTCCGAACGGTAGTCCTCGGTCACCAGACCCAGGGCACGGGCCTTGATTCGCAGGTTGATGTCCTTGGATACAAGGATGACCCCACGATCCTTATGTTCCTGCTGCAGAGACATTGTCACGGCGATGATGCGATTATCGGCACTGCCCGTAGCAAGGGGCTCCGGCAATATATCCAGCGCCCGGTGATTCAGCTCAAAGAACAGGCAACCGCCGCCGGGCAATGGACAGCCTTTATCCAGATCCTTGCAGTGCTCGCTCAATTCATCCAGTTGCCGCGATGCCTCGCGCACATTGCGGGCCAACTCGTCAAAACCGCGTTTAACCTTGTCCATTTCTTCGAGCACAACAATGGGCAACACCACATCGTGTTCATCGAAGCGGTTCAGGGCGTGCGGATCGTGAATCAGTACATTGGTATCAAGGACGTAAATCTTGCGATCTTCTTTTGCAATCAATGCCTGCCTCCCTAACATCATGCCCGGTTGTGGCACGCCAAAAAATGGCGGCGCATTCTGTCAGAAGAATTTCACCTTCGCATGTATTGATTTGATTGCGCGTTTGATTGGGCGTTTGAGGACAAGAGCCCTGCTTGACAGCAACCCTGCACTTGGCATTATTCGCCACCTCTCGCGGGTATAGCTCAGTTGGTAGAGCGCGACCTTGCCAAGGTCGAGGTCA
>JBHHXG010000068.1:0-7772 GCA_046756985.1 Mariprofundaceae bacterium
GCTCATGCTGGATTTCCTTCAACTGCTCGTGCAGGAAAAACTTGCGCTGCTGCTCGGACACCCGCTCATCGATATTCTCCCGGATGCGCCGCTGCACCTTGCTGACATTCAGCTCCCGTTTCAGCAGGGTAATGACCTTCTTCAAGCGGTCGAAAATCGGGTAGGTCTCAAGAATATCCTGCAACTCCTCACGACCTGCCGTAGTCAGACTGGCAGCAAAGTCAGCCAGACGGTTCGGCTCATCGATGCTGAAACGGGAAGCAAACAAGCGAAGCTCCTCTTCGTAGAGAGGATTGTGCTTGAGCAATTCCTTGATCGTGTTGATGATGGCCACCGTGTAGGCACGCAGCTCGATGTTATCCCGATATGACGTTTCGGTGTGATAATACACACGTGCCCGCAAAGGGGGCTCGTGTGTCAGAAACGATTCAATACGGAAGCGCCGTATACATTCGACAACCAGATGCAGACCATGCCCCTCGATTTCGACAGCCTTGACCACCTTGGCCACAACACCCACTGTATACAGGTTTTCCGGCGTAAAAGGAGCTTCCTCGTCGCGCACCAGCACCAGACCGATATGCTGCTGTTTCTGTTCGGCTGCCTGGCGAACGCTCTGGGTCATCTCCTCGCCTTCATATACCAGCGGCACAACAAGGCCGGGAAACAATGGCCGGTTGGAAAGAGGCAAAATAGTCAGATGTGGCGGCAATACATCGTCGGCTCTGACCAGTGCCGCCTGATGAGCTTCGTCTTCTTTTACGTTATCATCGGCATCAATAATTTCCGGGTCATGGATTGTTTCATTCATGTCCATTATGTAGGGGAAAAGGGCTTTGCTTTCAAGACTTGAATTTTTGCCCGGCAGACAACACATTCACCCATATGCCCCGCAAGGAGAGTGACATGCGCTGGATGAAAGGTGTTTTTCTTTTGATTGTTGCCAACTTACTGATTTTCTTCACGTTGGTGATTACCGGCAACATCCTGATTCATTTTGTTTTGCCAGCTTTCGGCATCGACCTCAGAGGAAGCATTGCAACTTACGATTTCGCCTGGGCGCTGATATTCGGATTTGGCGGCGCCTTTATTTCGCTGCTGCTTTCCAAATTTATCGCCAAGCGCGGCATGCGCATGCAGCAGGTCACTGAGCCGTCCACGCCGAAAGAAAAACTGGTATTTGAAACCGTGCAACAGCTTGCCGAACGCGAAGGCATCAAGATGCCGGAGGTCTGGGTTTACTGGGATGATGTGCCAAACGCCTTTGCCACTGGACCGACACGAAACCGTGCCATGGTTGCCGTTTCTTCAGGGCTGGCAACAAATCTCAACGATAACGAACTAAAAGCCGTGCTGGCGCACGAAGTCGGCCATGTTGCCAATGGCGACATGTTGGCCATCACGCTGCTGCAGGGATTGATGAACACCTTTGTCTATTTTATCGCGCGCATGCTCGCCCGCCCGATCATGGAACGGAACTACTGGATGGGCTTTATGGTCTATATGGCACTGCAATTCATTCTGTCGATACTTGCGATGATTCCCATCTGCTGGTTCTCACGCCGGCGGGAATTCCGTGCCGATGCCTATGCCGCACGGGCCATCGGCGCGCAGCCGATGATGAATGCGCTGGCCAAGATCGATAACCTGGCACAGCGCGCGCTCGCCGCTCAGCACCGAGAGGAAGGCATGAGCGAAGATGCACTGGCAACCCTGAAGATTCATGGCGAAAGCCACGGCTTCGCGCACCTGTTTGCCACCCATCCGCCGATTGAGGCAAGGGTTGTAGCACTCAGAGCTTTGACCGACACATAGCCTCGTCTAAGATGCTGACAGTATGAAGCACCAAACTGCGGCTATTCTCATCATTGGCAACGAGGTGCTCTCCGGCCGCACGCGGGAAGCCAATGGCTGGCTGGCCGCGCAGAAGCTGTTTGCAAAGGGCTGCAAGCTCAATGAAATCGCAGTCGTGCCCGATATTCAGGAAACCATTGTAGAGACGCTGAACCGCTTACGGCACAATTACGATGCCGTGATTACCAGTGGCGGCATTGGTCCTACGCATGATGACATCACCATGCAATCCGTCGCCGATGCCTTTGGCGTCGGGCTGATCGAGCACCGCTATATTGTACAACTGATGACCGAACATTACGGTGAAACGGGTATGAACGAGGGGCGCAAACGCATGACGCGCGTGCCCAAAGGTGCAACCCTGATTCGCTGTGAAAAAACCATCGCGCCGGGGGCGCACATCGGCAATGTCTATGTATTGGCTGGCGTGCCGGGTATCTTTGCTTCGCAGCTTGAAACGGTATTACCGGAGTTTGGCGATACGCCATTCATCCGCCGGGAAATCGAAGTGGAGATGGCCGAAAGCCTGTACGCAAGGCAACTGACAGGGATTCAGCAACAATACCCCGATGTTGAGATCGGATCCTATCCAAGTCATTGCGGTCCAAAAGCTGTCGGGAAAATCTGCCTAAGTGCCCAGAATAGCGAGCAATTGCAGCTGGCCTT
Organism: Mariprofundaceae bacterium; assembly: GCA_046756985.1. Classification (GTDB taxonomy): domain Bacteria; phylum Pseudomonadota; class Zetaproteobacteria; order Mariprofundales; family Mariprofundaceae; genus JBHHXG01. The sequence continues at coordinate 2,521 of JBHHXG010000068.1, forward strand.
TGACGACGTTGCCGCCATGCTCCGCGAGATCAAGATTCAGGCCTGATCCACCTCCAGAATCGGAATCACTTTCATCGTTTCGAACGGCGCATCGGAGAACTGTTTTTTTACCGCTACTTCATCACAGTCGGAAAACTTTGCGCAATGCACACACACCGTCCATATTTTGTGTGGCAGGCTTTCTTTTGGCACTATATCGTAGCCCATTTTCCCAAAAAATTCCGGTACATAGGTCAATGCAAACATACAGGTCACGCCGAGCCCCGCCGCCAGCTTCTCGCAGGCCTCAACCAGTAAATGTCCGATACCCGCACCCTGATGTGCAGAATCGACAGCCAGAGATCGTATTTCCGCCAGGTTTGAGCCGTATACATGGATGGATGCGGCTCCGGACACTTCACCATCGTATTCGGCGACAACAAACTCCTGCAGATGCTGAAACAGATCATCCTCGCTGCGTGGCAGGAGAATATGCTGTTTGGCAAAGGGCTGAAGCAAGGCATGCATGACGGCAACATCCTGCGTTTCGGCCATGCGGATGCGGATCTGGTGTGGCACTCAGGCTCCTGCTGCGGCATGGCCGCGAGCCAGCATCTTTTCAGCATGTTGCAAACTCTCCTGATTCGCGCCACCCAGCATACGGGCAACCTCTTGCAGCCGTTTGTCCGCTTTCACCGTCCCCAGATGCGTCACTGTGCGCTTGCCCTTTTGCTCCTTGCGGATGCAGACATGGTGGTCCGCGCAGGATGCCACCTGCGGCAAATGTGACACCACCAATACCTGTCGCTCATTCCCCATGGCCGCCAGCAGTTCGCCGACACACCACGCTGTCTCGCCACCAATGCCGGTATCCACTTCATCAAATACGGCTACGCCCGGTGCATCAGCCAATGCCCCGCAACCTTTGAGCGCCAGCACAAAGCGCGACAACTCGCCACCGGAGGCCACGGAAGCCAGAGGGCGGAATGGCTCGCCCGGATTGGACATCACCATGATGCTCACCGTATCCCAGCCGTGTGCCGTCCAGGCGGAAGTCTCCACCTCGGCATCAACATCCACCCTGACCTGCATACCCTTCAGGGCCAGCCGATCCAGCACCGGGCGCAGGGCATCGGCGAGCTGCTGGCCTGCCTGGCAACGCGCATCCGAAAGCGCCTGTGCATGCCGCCGATAATCGGATTCCGCTGCTTTGCATTGCTTCTGCAGCTCATCTTCATCCCATTCCGCGGTATCCAGACGCGACACCTTGGCCTCCCAGTCCATGAGCAGAGCAAGCAGTCCGGCCTCATCGACCTGATGACGCCGCATCGCTTCATGCAGGTCCATCAGTCTCTCTTCGTTCCTGCGCAGGGTGGTCTCATCAAAGCGGGTATCCAGCACATCGCGGAGATTCGGGCCCAACTCTCCAAGGATGGCATCCATCTGATCCAGCAGCCCATGACTTTCACGCAGACCATCGTGAAGCTCGCTTACCGCTGCAATATCCTGACTGGCCTGCGCCAGCAATGAACGCACATTGGTCTCATCATCTTCCAGTAACTGCAATGCGCTGGCCGCTGCCTGCTGAATTTGCGCATAATGCCGCCCGGCCTCAACCTCGGCCTGCAGATGCGCTTCCAGCCCTTCTTCCGGTTCAAGTGCCTGCAGGCGTTTCAGCTCTTCGCGCAGCCAGGCCTCCTGCCGCAGTGCTTCGTCCCGATCCGTCTGCAATATCTCCAGTTGCTTCTTAATGCCAGACCGGCTCCGGTATGCGCCCTGTACCGCTTCCAGCGCACCATCCGGCAATCGCGAATCAAGCAGATTGCGCTGGAACTCCTGTCGCATCAGCGCCTGATGTTCGTGCTGACCATGCAGATCAAGGCAAACATCGCCAATCTGCTGCAGCAACTTCAGCGGTACGGGCGTGCCGTTGATATAGGCACGCGAGCGTCCGTCGGCCGTAATGACGCGCCGTATGATCAGCACCTCGCCTGTCTCCATATCCTGTTCCTGCAATAAGGGAACAAGGCGTTGATCATCCCCGGACAGGGTGGCAATCACTTCAGCCCGCTCGGCCCCATGCCGCACCCAATCGCTGCTGGCTCGTGCGCCGAAGGCAGCTCCCAGCGCATCGACAAGAATAGACTTGCCTGCACCGGTTTCCCCTGTAAAAACAGTCATGCCGTTTGAAAACGAAATCTGCACTTCTTCGATCAGCGCAAACTGACGTACTGTGAGTTCATCCAGCATGAGCTATTGGTCCGCTTGCCCTGCCCAATGCAATTTGCTCCGCAGCACCTCGTAATAGTGACGGCCGGGAAGGTAGACCAGCGAAATCGTGCCCGCCTTTTTGACGACAATCTGGTCGCCTTTTTGCAGCTCCATGTGTTCCTGCCCATCGAGATTCAGGGCGGCCAGTGCAGGGCTGTCTGTCAGGGTCAGCTCAATGCTGTCCTCCGCCGGCACAACAATCGGGCGGTTGGACAGCGTGTGCGGACAAATCGGGACAACGCTGATGGCATTAATTTCAGGATGCACAATAGGACCACCAGACGAAAGGGCATATGCGGTGGAGCCTGCCGGCGTGGCGAGCACAAGACCATCGGCCCGCAGCCGGAACACAAACTGGCCGCGTACCTGCATCTCAAATTCGATCATGCGTGGATGGTCATTGCGCTGCAGCACCACATCGTTCATGGCGTAGCCGGTGTTCAGGGATTTCCCCTGGCGCAGGGTTTCGGCCACAAGACCCATATACAGCTTGGTCTTGATGTTGCCTTTCAGCACTTCCTCCACGACATCAAACATGCTGCCAATCGGCGTATCGGTCAGAAAACCCAGGCGGCCGGCGTTGATGCCCAGAATCGGCGTATCATGGCCGATGAAACGGCGGCCCACGTGTAGCAGCGTACCGTCACCGCCCAGCACAACCATCAGATCAACTTCTGTGGGCATCTGCCGCAGGGGAAGGGCTTCTTCCGCCGATGTATGCTCTATTTCAGCATCCATAACGACCGTGCAGCTGCGCTGCTTCAGCCAGTCAGACAGTTCCGTAGCCAATTCAGCCGCACGCGCATCATCAGGCTTGATGGATATGCCGATTCGCTTCATTGGTTTCACCTCACCAGCCCTCAGGTTGTGTATGACACTGAAAACACTGATCCGCCTTTGTGTGTCCGGATGGCTGCGGATGCGCGCCTTGCGCATCATGGCATGTCATGCAGGCCGCACGTGAGGTCGCCTGCCGGTGAATCTCATCGTTCGGGGTAGCCTTGGTGGTCCGCTCGCTGCTGCCCAATACCAGTGCCAGCACGACGATTCCGACAATACCGAGAAACACCATATCACGCGTGCCCGGCCGCCAGGACTTCAATTGATTCTCACCCATTGTTTCTCCTCACGCTGGCGTGTCATCGCCATTTTGCACGCTCCCCACCAGTATGCAAACTCCGCTACAAAACCCACATCTCCTTACCCCACAATTTTACTGGGTATTTCATTTGCTGCTGACTGGTTTAGGATGCGCCCCCAAGTTCATGTTTCAAGGAGAACATTATGAAAATCTTTACAGATCATCGCTGGACCATCGGCGCAGGGTTTGTCCTGACGCTGGTTCTTGTCGCTATCGGTGTCGAATCCACGCTGTCTTCCGGCGGCGAGTATACAGGCGTTGACCCGTACGGCTTGGCCCGCTGGGGTCATTTCCTGGCCGGTATTACCTGGATTGGCCTGCTCTACTACTTCAACTTTGTGCAGGTGCCTTCACTGGGCGGCGTCACAGCCGAGACCAAAGCCGACCTGTTCAAGGAAGGTAGTATTGTCCGCCGCGCCCTGTGGTGGTTCCGCTGGGGTGCGATGTTCACGCTGATCTTCGGCCTGATTCTCTATGACCACCTCGGTGGCCACGGCGGCGATGCCAGCTGGGATATCCGCATTGGCGCACTGTTCGGTATCATCATGTGGTTCAATGTCTGGTTCATCATCTGGCCTGCCCAGAAGAAGGTGATCGGCATTGTTGAGGCTGATGCAGACGAAAAAGCTGCCGCTGGCAAAAAGGCGCTGATTGCATCGCGTACCAACACGCTGCTGTCGATCCCGATGCTGTTTTTCATGGCATCGAGTGCGCACTTCCCGGTGTTTGGCTGATTTAACAGTTCACCGACCATCTCAAAGAGCGGCCCTCGGGTCGCTCTTTTTGTTTCTGCACTTTGACAACATAGCATTATTGCTATAATGTGGCGTGATGCACTGGACGGTTGAAACATTGAACAAGGCAGTGGATGAAGAGCTGCAAGTCCTCGACCCAGTGTTTAAAGCCAAGTTCCTGCATATCGCCGAAATGCTTGAATCATTTGGCCCGCATCAGGTACGCGAGCCCTATGTAAAGCATCTGGAAGATAAGCTTTGGGAGATACGCATGAAGGCCCGACCCGGAATTGCACGGGCTATTTATGTCACGGCAAAAGGCCAGCGCATCGTTGTATTACATGCGTTTATCAAAAAGACGCAAAAGATGCCTCGGGCAACACTTGAGCTTGCCAGGCAACGAATGAAGGAGGCTGGATTATGACCAAACTCGCCACACTGAAAAAACAGTGGATGAACGACCCCGAGGTACGCGAAGCGTATGAGGAACATGTCTACGAGTTCGAAATCGCCAGTTCTCTGATTGCAGCAAGAACCAAAGCGGGACTTACCCAGTCAGAAGTGGCCAAGCGTATGGGGACCACCCAGTCGGTCGTGGCCCGCATCGAAGGCGGCTCACAGCTGCCCAGCATGAAAAGCGTGATCCGATATGCCACGGCGATAGGCGCCCATCCAGTTCTACAACTCGTGCGGGAACCGCGTCAGCCATCCTGATCGCCACTGTTCTTCATGGCATCAAGTGCGCACTTCCCGGTGTTTGGCTGATTTAACAGTTCACCGACCATTCAAAGGGCGGCCCGAGGGCCGCTCTTTTTGTTTCTGCACTTTGTGCGGATTGCACTCAATTCAACAGGGTGTTGCACCAAACCGGCAGTCAGAGCCAGACATCCCTTTTGACGATATACTTAACAAGGAATATCAATACCCCGAATTAAATATAACTGGTACATCACCATGGTTTTCCGGGCAAAGGTATGCTGGTCTGTTCTAATTTGCCGCCTAAGACCTTCAGGTCTAGGCTCAAGCAGAGATATTCTGGAGGAAGCATCATGATCATTTTGCAAAAAGATATGTGCGTATATTAATAAGTTGCCGTGTCGCTGCGCGCCACGGCAACGGCCGAGCTG
>JBHHXG010000069.1:0-7744 GCA_046756985.1 Mariprofundaceae bacterium
GCCATGCCGTCCATCGGTATCTGTTCGCCGCAGAAGCGGGTTGCCTCCTCCGCTGCCCAGGTAAACGTGGCAATGGTGCGTTCAAACTCCTGTTCGGCAAAGGTGCGCGGCTTGCCACCCTCGAGAATGAGCGCATCGACGATTTCCGTTCTGGCGTCATGGAAACCCTGCACCATTTTCCGCAGTAATTCAGCGCGCTCGAACCGGCTCATGATCTTTAGTTTTGCAAATGCGCCGCGACATCCGGCGATGGCCTTGTGAATCTGGTGTCGTCCGGCTATGGAAACTGTGGCAACAAGGGAGCCGCTATACGGATTCTCCACCTGGTGTGTGGCGGCAATGCCCTGACGTGCTTCGCCATTGAGCCACAGGTAAAAATGCGGCGCTTCGGCTTCAGCTTGGTTGATTGGATGAGGCACCATAATCTGTTTTATAGCAGAAATACCCAATGGTTGTAGCGCAGCAGTAAGGCTGCGGGTACACTGCCGCGCCCATGCATCAGAACCGCATCCGTAACTTCTCCATTATCGCCCATATCGATCACGGAAAGTCCACGCTGGCCGACCGCCTGATCGAGGAAACCGGCGCGCTTTCCGAGCGTCAAATGAAGAAACAGGTACTCGATTCGATGGATCTCGAGCAGGAGCGCGGCATTACCATCAAGGCGCAGACGGCGACGCTGAATTATACTGCAATTGATAACGAGCAGTACCAGCTCAACCTGATCGATACTCCGGGCCATGTGGATTTCACCTATGAGGTTTCGCGTTCACTTCAGGCATGTGAAGGCGCGCTGCTGATTGTCGATGCTGCCCAGGGCGTGGAAGCGCAAACACTGGCCAATGTCTATCTGGCTATGGAGAATGACCTCGAAATCATTCCGGTAATAAATAAAATTGACTTACCCAGTGCGGATATTGAGGAGGCCAGGCGCCAGATTGAGGAAGTGATTGGACTGGATGCATCTGATGCGATTGCGGTTTCCGCCAAAACGGGTGAAGGCATCCATGAAGTACTCGAGGCCATTGTAAGCCGGGTGCCGGCGCCAAAAAATCACGACGACAAACCATTGAGGGCGCTGGTGGTGGATTCCTGGTTTGACTCCTATGTTGGCGCAGTAGCGCTGGTGCGCGTCTTTGAAGGTGTGCTGAAAAAAGGCGACAGGTTTCGCCTGATGTCGATGCCAACGGCAGCCAGCTATGAAGTACAGGATATCGGTTATTTCGTGCCTTCGCCATTTTCCACGCCCGAGCTGGCTTCCGGCGCAGTTGGCTTTCTGGTTGGCGGTATCAAGAAGCTGGCTGATTTGAAAGTGGGTGACACAGTAACTACTTTGCGTAACGGCTCCACAGAACCTTTGCCTGGATATCGTGAACCCAAGCCAATGGTGTTTTCCGGCATGTATCCGGTGGATTCCGGGGATTATGCCGAACTGCGCGATTCACTGGAAAAGCTGAATATGAATGATCCTGCCTTTACTTTTGAACCGGAGGCATCCTCTGCCTTGGGCCTGGGTTTTCGATGCGGGTTTCTCGGTATGCTGCATATGGAGATCGTGCAGGAGCGGCTTGAGCGCGAATACGATCTCGATTTGATTTCGACGGCGCCAAGCGTGATTTACCGCGTTTATAGAACCGACGGGGGTATAGTTGAAATCTCCAACCCGAGCGATTTTCCCGAGCCACAGGGCATTGAAAAAATCGAAGAGCCGGCAGTCACGGCGCATATCTTCACGCCAAATGAATTTGTCGGGGCGATGATGAAGTTATGCCAGGATCGGCGTGGTATGCAGCAGGATATGAAGTTCATCGGCAATGACCGGGTCATGCTGACCTACAATCTGCCACTGGCCGAGATGGTGATTGACTTTTACGACCGGCTCAAATCGGTATCTCGAGGTTATGCCTCGATGGATTATGAACTGTCGGGGTTCAGGGCTGATGATGTGGTCAAACTTGATGTGCTTGTGCATGGCGAGGCGGTGGATGCATTGTCGCTGATTGTGCATCGCTCGGTTGCCGAGGCGCGTGGTCGAGATCTGGTGAAAAAATTACGCGAACTGATTCCGCGGCAGCAGTTTGACGTTCCCTTGCAGGCAGCCATTGGCAGCCGTATCTTGGCGCGGGAGACAGTCAAGGCTGTACGCAAGAATGTCACAGCCAAGTGCTATGGCGGCGATATTACGCGCAAGCGTAAGTTGCTGGAAAAGCAGAAAGCGGGAAAAAAACGTATGAAGGCGATTGGCAGCGTACAGGTGCCGCAGGAGGCGTTTCTGGCCGTATTGAAACTTGGGGAGGAGAACTAGATGAGTGGGGAAAAGCCTGTCTGGCGCGAATGGCTGGAAAGCCTGATTGTCATTGCACTGATCGCCATCGTGATTCGCAGCTTTATTGTGGCGCCGTTTAAAATCCCTTCATCCAGCATGGTGCCGACACTTGAGGTCGGGGACTATATTTTTGTGCTGCGCTACTCCTATGGTTTCAGGATTCCGCTCACCAACATTCAGCTGATGGCCGAACCGGCGCGCCGCGGTGACATCGCGGTATTCGATTATCCCGAGGACCGGAGCAAGGATTATATCAAGCGTATCGTCGGTATTGCCGGTGACGAAATTCGTTATCAGGACAACAAGTTGTATGTGAATGGCAAACAGATGCCGCTAACAGATCAAGGGAAGCGCGCCTATTTTCTGGCTGATGGCAGCGTGGATGTATCCAATCTGTTCGAAGAACGCCTTTTTGACGTAACACACGAAGTACTGCGCAAGGAAACCTCGATTCGGGACGGTGTGTGGAAGGTGCCGGCCGGCCATTATTTTGTGCTTGGCGATAATCGCAATAACTCGCGTGATTCGCGTTTCTGGGGTTTTGTGCCACAATCCTATCTGGTAGGTCGTGCAGTCATTGTCTGGTGGTCATGGGATCATGCCAAAGGTGAGGCGCGCTGGGACAGAATTGGCATGTTGGTCCGCTAAACGGAGGTTTGCGATGAAGCGTGAAGCAGGGTTTTCGATGATTAAAATAACATTCTGGTTGATGTTGCTGGCTGTGGTGGTCTGGTACGGATACATTCTTATTCCGGTTTACAATACCAACTGGAAGGTGCAGGAGGCATTTGACTCGATTTCGCGGAACATGTCGGATGCCGATGAGATGGCCATACGTGAGAGGCTGCCCGATCTTTTCAGAATCAAGTATATCGATCCGCGCGAATTATCCGATGAATTTCATGAGAATCTGCAAATCAATGCCGATGGCGGTCGGGTGGAAATTTCATCCCATTACCACGTAACAGTCTGGCCACTGGGTCCCGTAGAGAGCGTCGATCCGGATGAGGAATACAAGGAAATCGATCTGAAAGGTATGGACAAGCTACGCGCCAAGGCGCGGCTGGACTTCGATTTCGAGCCGCATGCCGAAACGCCATAGCAGGGCTTTTAGCGGTATTGAACAGCGCATCGGCTACACTTTCAGCCAGCCATCTCTGCTGGAGAGGGCGCTGACGCATCGTTCGGCCTCAGGCATACACATGGAGCGCCTCGAATTTCTCGGTGATGCCGTGCTGGGGCTGGCGGTTTCCGAGTATCTGCATACAGCATTTCCGGAAATGGATGAAGGTTGCCTTTCACGTATGCGTGCATCGCTTGTGCGCAAGGAAAGCCTGAGCGTGATTGCAAGACAATGGCAGCTTGCCCCTCTTCTACGGGTCGGCGTTGGCGAGCGGAAAAGTGATGGTGAAATCAAGGCCCCTTCGATTGTTGCCAATGCCGTTGAGGCGGTGATTGGAGCCGTGTTCGAGGATGGAGGCTGGGATGATGCACGCGCCGTGGTGCTGGATGCATGGGAAGATTTGTTCAGGCATGCGGATCCTGTTGATACGCGTGATGCCAAAACCCAACTGCAGGAACATACGCAGGCAAAGGGGTGGGGGTTGCCGGAATATGTGGTTAAGGATGCCGGGGCAGGTATTTCACCCAGATTCAGGGCTGAGTGCCGGGTTAATGGTCAATTGCTTGGCAGTGGCCGTGGCGACCGCAAAAAAGAGGCTGAAACACAGGCTGCTTCACAGGCCTGCAAACATTTGTATCAAGTTCGATGTAAACCTACGAAGCTAAATTGAAACTGGGCCAGCGCCTGTAGGGAGAAAATATGACACGAAAACTGCTGTTTTCCGTTATCTGTCTGATACTGATGACTACGGACGTTTTCGCCCTGTCCATTGATCTGGGCGTCAGTGTTTCCCAACCATCATTACTCATCCGTGATACGGCGACTGACAATGTGCTTGCAGAGATGACCGACAAGGCCGCCATCTGGCCGTCAGTCTCGATCAAGACAAGAGAAAGGTATTTCGGTGAGACAAACCTGGGATATTCCGCATCGGTGCGGGCCTGGTACATGAATATCGACCAGCAAAAGGTCGGTGGAAACGAGGTGAATCTGGGAACCTCCGCTAAGGGCTATTATGCCTACCTGACCCCGACAATCTATTACCGTTTCGGCGATAAATACAGTATGGAAAGCCCGGACTGGATGGGCACCATCGGCATTGGCGTTGGTGTTGGCTACCTGAATGTCAGAGGCGATGTCGTAACCACGGGGACAACACCGCAGGTGCGCAAGCGTATTGATAATGTCGGCTTTGGACTATCATCGGGCATCTTTCTGGAAGTAATCAAGCAAGGATGGTTTTTGCGCATAACGAATTTTGGCCCGATTCTGATGGACAAGGGGTTTACACTGGATTTGCGAGACAACTCGATTACCTTCGGAAAGCGTTTCGAATTGGGTTCTTTCTAGGTTTTGGCCGGTGAATACACCTGAAGCGCCTTTCCGTTGCGGTACAGTCGCCTTGCTGGGACGTCCGAATGTCGGTAAGTCCACGCTGATGAATCGCATTATCGGCACCAAAGTAGCAATTGTAACGCCGAAACCGCAGACGACCCGTCACCGCATTCTGGGTATTTACACCGATGAAACAAAACAAGTGGTCTTTGTGGATACGCCAGGCATTCACAAAGGAACAAAGCAGCTTAACCGCAATATGGTGCGTATCGCCTACGCCGCCGCCGAGGAAGCCGATGTGCTGGCCATTATGCAGGATGTGACCAAACCTGTTGATGTCGGAACCCGAGCCTTGATAGGCAGGTTTGCCAAAAGTGGACTGGGCAAGCCGCGAATCCATGTGCTGAACAAGATTGACAAAATCAACAAGCAGGCGCTATTGCCACGGTTGCAGGAGATACAGTCGCTGGATGCGGATGCTGCCGCCTATATTCCGATTTCGGCGACCCGGGGAAAGCAGGTGGATGCCCTGCTTGAAGAACTTACAAGGCACCTGCCTGAATCGCCGCCAATCTACGATCCGGACTGGTTTACCGATCAGAGCCAGCGGCAACTGGCTGCCGAATACGTGCGTGAACAGGTATTTATGGCCATGCATCAGGAAATTCCATTTCAGACGGCTGTGGATATCGAAGCGTTTCATGAGGATCAGACCGGTATTGAAATCGAGGCGGTGATTCTGGTTAGCAGCGAACGGCACAAGCCGATGCTGATTGGCAAGGGCGGTGAACGCATGAAGCATATTGGTATCCGTGCCCGTGAAGGCCTGGAGCAGCTACTGGGTTGCCGGGTGAACCTGAAGTTGTGGGTGAAGGTACAGCCGGACTGGTTTGATAATCTGAGGCATTTGACCGAACTGGGCCTGAATTCCTGATCCATGGCTGAGATTCGTGACCGTGCGCTGCTGTTGCGCCGCATTCCGTATGGAGAAACATCGCTGGTGATTCATTTGCTGACAGCGGAGCATGGCCGTATTGCCCTGATGGCGCGTGGCGCCAGACGGCCAAAGAGTCCTTTTCGGGCAACGCTGGAACCTCTGTATCAACTGTCGATGGCCTGGCGGCCGGGACGGACCGGCATGGGCACGCTGGTGGATGCGGAGCGCCATGCCGGTTCCTTGCTGGATGAGGAAAAAATGCTGAGCGGGCTGGAACTGCTGGCCGTTGCTTCAGGCTTATTTCGCGAGGGCGATATGCAAGGGTTTGCCGAAGTCCTTGGCGCTTTTCATATGCTTGCGGAACGCCCCGAAGATTCCGGTCTTTGCGCCGCCATCTGGCACCTGTTGCAGCAAAGCGGCTGGGTTGGCGAATTGAACCACTGCTGGCAATGTGGATCGGAAGTTGGCGAAACAGACAGCATGGGCTGGGAAAATGCGCAACTGGTATGTCAAAGTTGCGCCAGCGGTGTCAGCATTAGCGCTGGCCTGCGTAAAAGTATTGTGGGACACATGCAGCAGGCAAATGTGCTGCCGACAAGGGCGGATATTCCTGTCTGGAGATCCATGATCCGGGATGTGTTGCATAGCCACGGCATCAAATATCCGGCAGCTATGGAGAGGAGCTGAATATGCATCTGGGCGTCAATATCGACCATATTGCCACATTACGACAGGCCAGGCTGACGCCATATCCTGATCCGGTTGCCGCCGCCACATTATGTCTGCAAGCCGGTGCCGACGGCATTACGGCACATTTGCGCGAAGACCGGCGGCATATTCAGGATGCGGATATGGAGCGGCTGGCAGCCATGGACCTGCACCTGAATATGGAGATGGCCGCCACCAATGAAATGGTTTCCATTTGTGAGCAATTGCGTCCCGTGGCGAGCTGCCTTGTGCCGGAAAAGCGTGAGGAACTGACTACCGAGGGCGGTCTGGATGTGGTGACACATCAGGCCCGTCTGCAAAGTGTTGTGGGTAGGCTCTCCGAGGCTGGCGTGCGGGTGTCGATGTTCATTGATCCGGTGGCTGAACAGATCAGGGCCTCGAAGGCTATCGGTGCACTGGTTGTTGAATTACATACTGGGCACTATGCCAATCTCGAGGGTCAGACGCAGAGAGAGGAACTGGCTGTGATTCGTGATGGTGCCAGATATGCAGCTGATCTTGGGCTGATTGTGCATGCCGGTCATGGGTTAACGGTGGAAAACACGCCGGCTATTGTCGAAATTGAAGAAATTGAGGGCCTGAACATCGGCCATGCCATTGTTTGTGATGCGGTATTCAAGGGTTTGAAGCAGGCGGTTGCGGATTTCAAGGCAGTGATGAGTCGCTGATGGCGATTGTCGGCATCGGCGTGGACCGCGTTATGGTCAAGCGCATCGAAAGTTCGCTGGATCGCTTCGGCGAGCGTTTTATTCATCGTGTGTTTACGGATACCGAATATGCCCAGGCCAGTGCCAAGAATAATCTATCGCGCAGGCTGGCGATGCTGTTTGCAGCCAAGGAAGCGGTGTCCAAGGCGCTTGGAACAGGCTTTAAACAGGGTGTAGCACCCATTCACATCGAAACGATCCACCAGCCTTCCGGCAAACCGGAAGTGACGTTACATGACGGTGCCAGGGCTGCCGCTGATAGTCTGGGTGTTTCTACAGTTCATGTGTCATTGACCGATGATGATGGCGTGGCCATGGCCTTTGCGGTTGCTGAATCAAAGAAATAATTCTGTGAAGGGCTGACTTCGGCTGCCAGCTCAACCGGTCGATGCAACACATGCATTAAACCCATCCCCACCCAATAAGAAGTGATTCTATATTAAACCAGTTTGATAGTTGAGTGGCTGTTTCTGGCCGAACTCGGCCGCTCATACAAGGATGTCTGCTTGCAGGGCATAACGACTGCCATTGTCGAATAGCGCAGAATCAATCTCACTTGACATGATTGGCGGTCCAAGCGCACGTTT
>JBHHXG010000070.1:0-7693 GCA_046756985.1 Mariprofundaceae bacterium
ATGATCTTGCCAGCAAAGCGCTGCACAAACTCCGAGGACAGGATGCGCATGTAGCCTGCCAGCGCAATCCATTCACAACCGGCTTTTTCAATCACATCGGCACAGGCCGCATCAAAGGCGGCACGATCCGCAAAGTCCTTCGGATTGATGTGTTCGACAATCGGAACACCTGCATCGCGGGCGATTGCCAGCGCCGGTGCATCGGCCTTGTCCGAAATGACCACTTCAACCTGAACCGGACACTCGCCTTTTTTCGCAGCATCCAGAATGGCCTTCAGATTTGAGCCACGGCCGCTGGCCATGACGGCAATTTTCACAGGGATCACTTAAAGTCCTGACAGAATAACTGGTTCGGCGCTGCGCTTCTTTATGCTGCCGATGCGATACGTCTGCTCGCCGGTATCTTCCAGCAACGCTTCGGCCTGGATGGCCTCACTCTCTGGCAGGATGGCGACAAAACCGATGCCCATGTTAAACGTCCTGTAGCGCTCTTCCGGCGCGACATCGGCAAAGCCCAGCAGATACTCAAATGCCGGCGGCACCGGCCAGCTCGATACATCCACATGCGCGGCCAGAGATGCCGGCAGAATACGTTCGAGATTGTCGAACATGCCACCGCCGGTGATATGGGAAAAACCATGCACCTTCACGTCATTGCGCATCAGTGATTTGACCGCCGGTACATACAACCGCGTCGGCGCCAGCACTTCATTCACCGCCGGACTGCTATCCGGAAGAATATCGTTCTGCAGGTCTGCGTGTCCGAGTTCGATTAGCCTGCGGACCATCGAATAGCCATTGGAATGCGGACCGCTGGAGGCAAGGCCAAGAATCACATCGCCTTCGGCAATATTTGAACCATCAATGATCCGGACGCGATCCACGATGCCGACTGAAAAACCGCCAATATCATAATGGCCGGGCCGGTACATGCCCGGCATTTCCGCCGTCTCGCCGCCAATCAGCGCACACTCACAGACACAGCAGGCAGCAGCAACGCCTTCGACGACGCCGGCCAGCGTTTCATCATCCAGTTTGCCGGTCGCCAGATAATCAAGGAAAAACAGCGGTTCGGCACCCTGCGCGGCGATATCGTTGACGCACATAGCCACCACATCCTGACCTGCCACATGCGGCAGGCCGTGCTGCTGAAGAAGCAACAGCTTTGTGCCGACGCCATCGGTGGATGAAACGAGCACGGGCTCTTCAAGGCCGGAAAAATCGGCCCGAAACAGGCCGCCGAAACCGCCCAGCCCCCCCATTACCTCGGGACGGATGGTGGAAGAAACTGCCTGTTTAATGCGGCTAACAAAGGCATTGCCCGCATCAATGTCCACGCCACATTCAGCGTAGCTCAGCGAAGGCTTCTTGCTCACGATATCGCCCTAGATATCAAGGTTGCGAACCTTCAGGGCATTGTCCTGGATAAAATTACGCCTGGGTTCCACGGCATCGCCCATTAATGTGGAAAAGGTTTCATCGGCAGCCACCGCATCTTCGAGGCTGACCTGCAACAGTGTGCGCACCTCCGGATCCATTGTCGTTTCCCACAACTGTTCCGGATCCATCTCGCCCAGGCCCTTGTAGCGCTGAATATTCAGCCCTTTGCGCCCTTCCGCATCAATGACCTCGGCAAGATCATCATAATGAGAGACCGGCCAGCGCCGGTCGCCATGCTCAAGCCAGGCCCCCTCGCCAACCAGCGTCTGGACATGCGTGCATAGATTCTGTGCCTCGGAAAACTCCGCCGTGCCGATCAAGTCCTTGTCCAGCCATGATGCCATGATGCGGCCATGATCACGGCGCTTGAAGGCAACCCGCCATGCGCCCTGTTCGCTGTCTTCATGCAGTGCCCAGTCCAGTGTTTCATCAACACGGGATAAACCCTCGAATGCTGCCGATACTTTTTGCATGCGTGCTTCGAGGCGGTCCTTGCGGCGCATCGTCGCCAGATCGATTTTCCCTGTTTCGAGAATGAGTCTTAGCACCTCGGCATCAATGCGCTGTGACAACCGCCTGCGCAGCTGCTGCAAGCGGTGGATGCTGCGTACAGCCGTTTGCAGGCGCTCGCCGGTGACTGGCTTGGCCCCTTTTGCAGGATAATAGGCCTTGTTCTCTGCACCATGTTCCATCAAAAACTCGAACAGATCATCGTCTGATGAAACATAACGCCCCTTTTTGCCACGCATGACGCGATACAGTGGCGGCTGTGCAATATACAAATGGCCGCGCTCAACCAGTTCGGTCATTTGCCGGTAAAAGAAAGTCAGTAGCAGCGTCAGGATATGCGACCCATCCACATCGGCATCGGTCATGATGATCACCTTGTGATAACGCAACTTGGCAACGTCAAAATCGTCCTTGCCGATACCGGTGCCAAGCGCTGTGATCATCGTGCCGATTTCCTGACTGGACAACATTTTGTCAAAACGCGCCTTTTCAACATTCAGAATCTTGCCCTTCAATGGCAAAATAGCCTGAAAACGGCGATCCCGCCCCTGTTTGGCTGAGCCGCCAGCCGAATCACCCTCAACCAGGAACACTTCACTGCCTGCCGGATCTTTCTCCTGACAATCGGCCAGCTTTCCCGGCAGGCTGGAGATATCCAGCGCCCCTTTTCTGCGCGTCAGATCGCGTGCCTTGCGGGCCGCATCCCTGGCCGAAGCCGCCTCAATCACCTTGCCGATGATGCGCTTGGCCTCCTTCGGATGCTCTTCAATCCATTCGCTGAATTTCTCGGCTACGCACGACTCAACAGCGGGGCGCACCTCACTGGAAACCAGCTTGTCCTTGGTTTGCGATGAAAACTTCGGATCCGGTACTTTAACGGATAACACGGCGGTCAGGCCTTCACGGCAATCCTCTCCAGTCAGTGAAATCTTATGCTTCTTCAGCAAATCATTGGCCTGGGCGTAATTATTGACACAGCGTGTCAGTGCCGAACGGAAACCGGCAAGATGCGTACCGCCATCACGCTGGGGAATATTATTTGTGAAACAGAATACGTTCTCCTGATAGGCATCGGTCCACTGCATGGACAGCTCGACGGCGATATCATCCTTTTCCGCACGGATTGCGATGCATTCTGAATGCAGCGCATTCCGGGTGCGATTCAGGTGTTCAACAAAGGCAGTGATGCCGCCCTCATATTCAAATGCCTGACGATTATCGGTGCGCTCGTCAAATACCTCGATGTGCACACCGCTGTTTAAAAAAGACAGTTCACGCAGGCGCGCTGACAGAATATCAAATGACATTTTCCGGTGGCCGAAAACATCCAGACTCGGAAGGAACCGAACTTCCGTACCCGTACCCTTGGCGTCGCCGATTTCCTTCAGCGGCTCATCCGGAACGCCCATATGATATTTCTGGAAATGCACCTTGCCTTTGCGACGAATAACCAGTTCCAGTGATTCAGACAGGGCGTTGACAACCGAAACACCGACGCCATGCAGACCGCCGGATACCTTGTAGGAATTATTATCGAATTTCCCGCCTGCATGCAGCACGGTCATAATGACTTCCGCCGCCGAGCGCCCTTCTTCCGGGTGTATATCAACTGGAATACCGCGGCCATTATCGCGCACGGTTACTGAATCATCTGAATGAATGATCACTTCGATCTTGTCACAGTGGCCGGCCAGCGCTTCGTCAATGGAGTTATCCACAACCTCAAACACCATATGATGCAGGCCCGTACCATCATCGGTATCACCGATATACATACCCGGCCGCTTGCGAACTGCGTCCAGCCCGCGTAACACCTTGATGCTTTCGGCACCATATGCCGCTTTTTCAGGAGCACTCATGCTGCTTCCTCCATATCTGTTGCAAGCACAATAGGTCCTGTTTCGCTCACAAGACCATGATCCGTCAGTTCATGTGTATGGATATCCACATCCTGAGGGATATGAATACCGCTGGGTGCTGTCATTAGCACTTGTCCACAGAATGTCGACAGCCGATGCAATAAACGCTTCTGCCGCTCAGGATCAAGCGCCTCCAGACAGTCATCCAGAAGCAAGGCTGGCATCAACTGACGATGCTGTACCCGTAGCGCACATTCTGCCATCTTTAGGGCGATAGCCGCCAGCTTTTGCTGACTGCGCGAACCCGCATTGCGGATCTCCCGCTGCTGATAAATCATCCGGATACGATCGCAATGTGGTCCAAAGCGCAGACCACCGATGCGCGCATCATCCTGCCTGCGCCCCTGCAGGCGTGATAGCCACATCTGCTTATCATAATCAGGCGCCTGCATTTCCAGACATAATGGTGTTTCCGTGAGCATCTCTTCGGTCGCCAGATGGCTGTTGAGCTCTTCGATGAGAATCTGGCGCGCCTGCACAATGATCATACCATGAGCTACAATCTGATGCTCCCAGCCATCCAGCTCATCCCACCCTGATCCACGCCTTAATATACGGCTGCGCTGCATCACAGCGCGTAGATAACGCTGATAATCTATGGCTATACCCTGATGACAAACCATCATCAGACCGTCAAGCCAATGGCGCCGCTCATTGGGTAGACCATCCACCAGTCTTCGTCCCTGGGGCGCTTCAACAAGCACAGGAAGCGTCCCAGTCAGATCCTTACGGCGCTGAATGCTTTTCCCCTGCAGAAAGATTTCGGTTTTCCCCTGCTTGCCCCGAATATTGACATACATCGGGCCATAACGATGCCAGACACCATTGATCTGGAACTGATTTTCACCCCGGCGAACCAGCAATGGATCTCTGGCCTGCCTGAATGAACGACCATGCGCCATCATATAAGCCGCTTCAAGCAAGGTTGTTTTTCCACTGCCGTTGCAGCCCGTCAACATATTCAGCTGCGACCCACAGTTCCATTGTATATCGGCGTGACAACGCAGGTTTTTTACCCGGATGTCTCGGATGATGAGACTGGCTGCGGTATGTTGGGCCTGTGTCATGCTGTATGGGCGACTCAAATCCTCATCGGCATAATGACATAACAGGAACCATCTTTCCCTTCTTCATGCAGCAGCACCGGTGAAAGTTCATCCTTGAGTTTTACGCTGACATGTTCGCTATGCATAACACCCAGAACATCACGAAGATAACGGCCGTTAAAACCGATAGAAACTTCCTGGCCAGCATAATCTGCCTCGACCAACTCCTCGGCTTCTTCCTGTTCAGTATTGTGTGCCGAGATATGCACACCCTGATCCGAAAACTGCAATTTCACATCATGGGTGAATTCATTGGCAACAATCATACTTCGCCGTAATACCTGATCGAGGCTCGAACGGTTGATGAGCATGGTTGCCGGGTTATCTGATGGAATGACGTCGTCATATGCAGGGAAACGGGCATCAATCAGTTTGGTGCTTAAACTGTGTTCACCACAGACCAGACGCAGCTGGCGTTCACCCAGATACAGTTCGATCTGGCTATCCACCTCTTCTGCAAGGCGCCGTATCTCCATTACAGCCTTGCGGGGAACAATACACTGGCAGGGTGCAAGCTCCTGCTGCAAATGCCGTTTTGTTAACGCCAACCTGTGACCGTCGGTGGCAACAAGATGTAAATACTGATTCTTGTCGATTTCAAACAGCGTGCCAGTCAGGTATTTCCGGGTTTCGTCCTGTGACATCGCAAAACTGGTCGCGGCAATCATGGCCGCCAAGTCAGGGCCGGAGAGATTTACGCTTACCGTGCTTTCATCTTCGCTGATCGACGGATAATCATCGGCGGGCAATGTGGATAAACGGAATTTTGCCCGACCGCTGCGGATGTGCATGAACGCATCTTCGACGATTTCAAGATCCACATCATTGTCTGGATCAAGTTCCTTGATGATATCAAACAGCTTTCGCGCTGAGACTGTGGCTGCACCTGGCGTCTGGACTGACGCTTGTACCTGGGTTCTGATGCCCACTTCAAGATCCGTTGCCGTCATATGCAAGATATCATCGGATGCCTGCAAAAGGATATTGGACAAAATAGGAACGGTATGCCGTTTTTCAACAATATTTTGACAGCGCTGCACACTTTGCAAAATGGAGTGCCTTGGCAGGGTGATTTTCATTCCATCTCCTCTTCTTAAAAAACCTTTTTTATATCCATATATTCAGTCATCATAGTAGGGCCTGTGGATAATGTGTATAAGTTACAAAAGCAAGCAATTATAAGGTACTGATACACCATCTTCCATGTGAATAAAGCGAGTCTCAGGCTGTGCATTATATGTGGTGTAAATACATATATCATGACTTTACCTGACCATCGTAAAACAACCCCCAATTAATACACAGCTTCAAAACCGGTTTCCCATGCTAAGTTTTGAGCAACGATAATACACGATTGATTTCTTCATCAAATTCCTTTGTTTCTTTTCTCAGCTTATTGATCTTACGCACGGCATACAGAATGGTGGTATGGTCCTTGCCACCAAATAAATCACCAATTTCAGGTAGCGATAGCGTGGTCAGCTCCTTACTGGCGTACATGGCGATCTGGCGTGGAAACGCGATGGTTCGGGTACGTTTGCTTGAGCGCATCTCCCGCGGATTGATATTGTAGTAATTCGCAACCTTTTTCTGGATATCTTCAACAGAGATACTGCGTAATTCCTCATGCAGAAGATCACGCAGCACATGCCGGACAAAGTCCATATCAATCTGTTTTCCGGTTAATGTGGCATGTGCGGTAAGCCGGGTCAGCGCCCCTTCCAGCTCGCGGACATTATTAGTGATTCGGGAGGCAAGCAGATATGCGACATCCTTATCCAGTTTAACGCCGGCCAACTCAGCCTTGCTGGAAAGAATCGCCAGTCGGGTTTCCAGATCCGGCGGCTGGATATCAGCAACCAGTCCCCAGTTGAAGCGGGAGCGAAGCCGTTCTTCCAGATGGCTCATTTCCCTCGGGCTGCGATCCGAGGTGAGAATGATCTGTTTATGGACTTCGTAAAGTGCGTTGAAGGTATGAAAAAACTCTTCCTGCGTACTGGCTTTGCCGGCAATAAACTGGACATCATCGATAATCAGCACATCGACCTGCCGGTATTGCTCTCTGAACTGGTGGGTTGCGCCATTGCGGATGGCGAGAATAAGCTCATTGGTGAAGCGTTCACTGGTACGATAGGCAATTTTGATGTTGTCCTTATCAATCAGCGCATTGGCCACGGCATTGATAAGATGCGTTTTTCCCAAACCAACGCCGCCATGCAGGTAAAGCGGGTTATAGCTTTCACCAGGTTTATCGACAACAGCCCGGCAGGCGGCATAGCAGAATTCATTGCTGGAGCCGACGACAAAATTGTCGAATGTAAAGCGCGGATCGATATAACCATCAACAGAAGTGGCATTATGAGTCGGTTCCTGTGTGTGTGGTTCTGGCGCCAGTGATGTATCTACAGCAAAATGAACCGAAGCACGATCACCATACTCCTGCCGCGCTAATTCAAGAATGTGCTGTCCATAATGGGTCTTAAGACCATCGAGGAAAAAACGACTGGGGACATTAAGCGTCAGGCCGTCAGCACTGGATTCTGCCTGGATCGGCCGAATCCAGGCATCAAATTTAGCAGCAGGAATACTCTCCTTTAAACGGTCTGTAAGCATTTGCCAGTCAATTTTTATCTGCGTCTTCCCCATCGCCTGAATCATTACATGCTTATGCTTTTGCATCCACTATCTATGGCAAGAAAGAAGAGGTCACGCCTTCCT
>JBHHXG010000071.1:0-7505 GCA_046756985.1 Mariprofundaceae bacterium
CGGTGTTCGATTCGGTATCCGTGGCGACCACCTTCAAGGAAAAGCTGAAAGAGGCTGGTGTCATCTTCTGTCCGATCTCCGAGGCGGTGCACAATTACCCCGAACTGGTGCAGCAATACCTCGGTACAGTTGTGCCGACATCGGACAATTTTTTTGCCGCACTCAATTCGGCCGTGTTTACTGATGGCTCCTTCGTTTTCGTGCCTAAAGGCGTGCGTTGCCCGATGGAGCTATCTACCTATTTCCGTATCAATGCGATGAATACCGGCCAGTTTGAGCGCACGCTGATCATTGCCGAAGAAGGAAGTTATGTGAGTTACCTTGAAGGTTGCACGGCACCGCAGCGTGATGAAAACCAGCTGCACGCAGCAGTAGTTGAACTGGTGGCGCTCGATGATGCGCAGATCAAATATTCGACCGTGCAGAACTGGTACCCCGGCGACGAAAATGGTGTTGGCGGTATCTATAATTTCGTGACCAAGCGCGGTGAATGTCGTGGCGCTCGCTCGAAGATTTCATGGACTCAAGTTGAAACAGGCTCTGCAATCACATGGAAATATCCGGGCTGTGTGCTCAAGGGCGATGAGTCAGTCGGCGAATTCTATTCCGTGGCGCTGACCAACAATTATCAGCAGGCCGATACCGGCACCAAGATGATCCATATCGGCAAACATACGAAAAGCACGATTGTTTCCAAGGGTATATCGGTAGGTCACGGGTCACAGTCCTATCGCGGGCTGGTGCGTATCGGCAAAGGTGCCGAGGGCGCACGCAACTATACACAGTGCGATTCCCTGCTGCTGGGCGATCAGTGTGGTGCACACACCTTCCCGTATGTTGAAGTGAAGAATCCGACGGCAACGCTTGAACATGAAGCGACGACATCAAAAATTGGCGATGATCAGCTTTTCTACTGCATGCAGCGCGGCATCTCCGAAGAAGATGCGGTCAACATGATTGTTAACGGATTTTGCAAGGATGTGTTTAACGAGTTGCCGATGGAATTTGCCGTTGAGGCAAACCGGCTGATGGAAGTTTCACTCGAAGGCGCAGTCGGGTAGTGCGGCAGCCGAAAAAGGTTTATGTCAAAGGATAAAAGATGCTAAAAATTAATAACTTACATGCCAGTGTGGGCGGCAAGGAAATCCTGAAGGGCGTTGATCTCGAAGTCCGTCCCGGCGAGGTGCACGCCATCATGGGACCGAACGGTTCGGGTAAGTCAACGCTCGCAAACGTCATCGCCGGACGCGATGGTTACGAGGTCAGCAAAGGCGCTGTCGCATACAATGGTAAGGATCTGCTGGAAATGAGTCCGGAGGAGAGGGCCTGGGAAGGCGTTTTCCTGGCTTTTCAGTATCCAGTCGAGATTCCGGGTGTGAACAATGTCTCGCTGCTGAAGGCGGGCCTGAATGCCAAGCGCAAGCATGAGGGATTGGATGAGCTTGATGCCATCGATTTCATGCGGCTGGTAAAGGAGAAAGCCGAACTGGTCGAACTGGACACCTCTTTTCTGGGGCGCTCGGTTAACGAGGGCTTTTCTGGCGGTGAGAAGAAGCGCAACGAGATTTTCCAGATGGCTGTGCTTGAACCAAAGCTGGCCATCCTCGATGAAACAGATTCCGGTCTGGATATCGATGCGTTGAGGGTTGTCGCTGAGGGCGTGAACAAGCTGCGCTCACCCGAGCGTGCCATTGTGCTGGTGACGCATTACCAGCGGCTTCTCAATTATATCGAGCCGGATGTTGTGCATGTACTGGCAGAAGGAAAGGTGTTGAGAAGCGGTGATAAGTCACTGGCGCTCAAGCTTGAAGCGCAGGGGTATGACTGGGTGCGCGAAGAGGCTGCTGCATGAAGCGGGCATTACAGGCCGTACGCGAGCAGGCACGGCAGGCTTTTGAAGCCTCAGGCATTCCAACGACGCGACAGGAGGAGTGGAAATACACCGATGTAAAGCGTGCCATTGCACCGTTTGTTGATGCATTGTCCACCGATGTGTCATCGAAAGAGTTATCCGGAGAGGTGCATGCAGACTGGCTTGCCGCGCAGATGGTGCCGGAACAAACACATCGTCTGGTATTTGTGGATGGGGAATTTTCCCCAGCGCTCTCGAATCCGGGAGCCTTGCCGGAAGGGGTGTCGGTGTATGCCTTCTCCGAGGCTGATGACGTTGATCTTTCACTGTCTGAAGGGCCTCTGGTGAACGGCTTCACACATCTCAACCTTGCGGGTTTTCGCGATGGCGCTGTGATTGATGTGGATGCCGGTGTGACGATGGATACTCCGCTCTGCCTCATGTTTGTCGATAGCGGCGCAGGCGCGGTATCGCATCTTCGCAATCGTATCCGCCTACAGGCCGCGGCTTCGGTTCAATTGATAGAACAATATATTGGCGTGGGCAACAAATCCGGCTTCAGTAATGTCGTCAGCGACATTGAACTGGCTGAAGGCGCGGTTTGCACGCACTATAAATTGCAGCAGGAGAGTGAAAAGCAGCTGCATATTGGCCGTATTCATGTGCGGCAGGGCAAAGACAGCAGCTTCACCTCGCATTCCATGGCGCTGGGGGCAGCACTTTCACGCACCGATCTTCATGTCGAGCTGCAGGGGGAAGGTGCAGCATGCACGCTCAACGGCCTGTATCTGACCAGTAACCGCCAGCATGCCGATCATCATACGCGCGTGGATCATCTTGTGCCGCATTGCACCAGCCGCGAATACTACAGGGGTGTGCTGGATGGACGTTCGCGCGCCGTGTTCAATGGCAAAGTGCTTGTACATGATCAGGCCCAGAAAACCGATGCAAAGCAATCCAATGCCAACCTGTTGCTTTCGGAGCATGCGGAAGTGGACACCAAGCCTGAGCTCGAGATATACAATGATGACGTCAAATGTGCACACGGTGCAACGATCGGGCAGATTGACATGGATCAGTTGTTTTACCTGAGAAGCCGCGGCTTGAGTGAGGTTGATGCGAGAAACGTGCTGACGTTTGCATTTGCCGATGATGTGTTGATGCGTATGCAGCTGGAAGTCGTGCGCCGTCATTTGGAAAAAGCAGCCCTTGAAAGGCTGCCGCAGGCCGATGATATCGGAGCACTGATATGAGCAGGCTGCTAGAGAAAAATGTATCTGCTTTCGATGTAAAGGCCGTCCGCAACGACTTTCCCGTGCTGCATCAGCAGGTGTACGGCAAGCCGCTGGCCTATCTGGATAATGCGGCGACGACGCAAAAGCCGGCCTGTGTGATCGCAGCACTTAAGGATTATTACGAGCAGGACAATGCCAATGTGCATCGTGGCGTGCATGCACTCTCCGAGAGGGCGACCGCAGGCTATGAACTGGCGCGGGGGAAAATCCGGGCGCTGCTGAATGCCAACTCAACGCGCGAAATCATTTTTGTACGCGGTGCGACCGAAGCCATCAACCTGGTGGCCTCCTCATGGGGTGCGTCGAATATCGGCAGGGGCGATGAAGTGCTGATTACCGAGATGGAGCATCATTCCGATATCGTGCCGTGGCAGATACTCTGCGAGCGGGTTGGCGCGACACTGAAGGTGCTGCCGATCAATGACACCGGTGATCTGTGCATGGATCAGCTTGATACTTTACTGAGCGAGCGGACGAAGCTTGTTGGCGTGGTGCATCTGTCCAATGCGCTTGGCACGATCAATCCGATTGAAACAATCATCAACAAAGCGCATGCAGCAGGTGCAAAAGTCCTGATTGATGGCGCCCAGGCCGTTGCGCACTTGCGCGTCGATGTGCAGGCGCTGGATGCCGATTTCTATGTGACCAGTGCGCACAAAACGTACGGACCGACAGGCATCGGCGTGCTTTACGCGAAAGAGGCTCTGCTCGAAGCCATGCCGCCGTATCAGGGCGGCGGCGACATGATAGCGATGGTTTCATTCGCTCATACCGAATACAACGAACTGCCGTTTAAATTTGAAGCCGGCACGCCGAACATTGCCGGAGCTATCGGCTTTGGCGCGGCGGTGGATTATCTGGAGTCGCTGGACGTTGAGAATATTGCGGCGCATGAACAGGACGTACTTGCATATGCCACGGAGCTGGCTCTTGGGTTTGGTGGCCTGCGATTGATCGGCACAGCCAGGAACAAGGCGACCGTGCTGTCGTTTACGCTGGATGGCGTGCACCCACATGATCTGGGCACGATTCTGGATCGCGAAGGTGTTGCCATCCGCGCCGGCCATCACTGTGCCATGCCGGTGATGGAGCATTTCAAAGTGCCTGCTACAGCACGTGCATCGTTTGCCCTGTACAACACAAAAGCCGAGGTAGATGCGCTGTTTGCCGCGCTCGTCAAGGCAAAAGAGATGTTCCATGTTTGATCTGCACGATCTGTATCAGGAAGTCATTGTTGACCACAACAGAAGCCCGCGAAATTTTGGCGAGCTGGATGATGCAAACCGTGAGGCCGAGGGCTACAACCCGCTGTGTGGTGACAAGCTGCATATCTGGCTGAAGGTAGATGATGCCGACGTTATCGAGGATGTTCGTTTTACCGGCGAAGGTTGTGCGATTTCCATAGCCTCTGCATCGCTGATGACTGAGGCGTTGAAGGGTCAGTCCTTTGATGTATTTCAGCAGATGTTCGATGGCTTCCAGCACATGGTGACAGCCGACCTCGCCGAGGAACCTGATGAGGACGCGCTCGGCAAGCTGGCTGTGCTGGCCGGCGTGCGCGAATTTCCCAGCCGCATCAAATGCGCCATCCTGTGCTGGCATACGATGAAATCGGCTGTTGAGGGCCGTAGCGAAGTGGCAAAGACAGAATGACAGCGGGAGAACTCATCACGATAAACCGCGATGTCGAGGCGGTGCTGATTCCACTTGGTACGCCAGTGACGATTCCTGAAGGCGCGCAGGTGCGAATTACGCAGGAGCTTGGTGGTTCCTGTACAGTCAGTGTCGGCGGGAATCTGGCCCGCATCGGTGGCAAGGATGCCGATGCGCTGGGTTTGTCCGGGGAGACAGTGGAAGCCTCCGGGGAAAAGCAAAAAACCGCTGACGGCCCAGTCAATGAGGATGAGCTTTGGAACGTATTGAAAACCTGCTATGACCCGGAGATACCCGTGAATCTGGTCGATCTTGGCCTGATTTATGACTGTCATGTGGTGGAAACCGACGAAGGTGGCAATCATGTCGAGGTCATCATGACGCTGACCGCACCGGGTTGCGGCATGGGGCCGTTCATCGTTGATGATGTACGCTTGAAAGTGCTTTCAGTTACAAATGTCACCGATGTACATGTTGAACTCGTCTTTGATCCGCCGTGGGATCGTTCAATGATGTCTGATGAGGCAAAATTGCAACTGGGGATGTTCTGATGGCTGGATGGATTGACGTGGCAACAGTGGATGATCTGGGGCAGGGAGAGCGCAAGGTGGTCGGTACCGAGGCTGGCGATATCGCCGTGTTCAATATTGATGGCGAATTTTACGCCATTGCGGACGTCTGTACACATGATGGCGGTGAACTGGCCAGCGGCAAGTGCGAAGGTGATCAGATTATTTGTCCCCGCCACGGCGCCCGTTTCTGTATCCGGGACGGGCGTGCGTTGACGCCACCTGCCTACGAAGATGTTGAGACATTCGCGGTTCGTGTCGATAACGGCATCGTTCAGGTGGGCATAGATTTCTGAACTACGAGCCTGCGTCCTGTCACCCGCCTGGCCAGATCAGGGCCATTAGCTTTGATGCGGCGGGAACAATTATCCATTTTGCCGAGCCTGTGCCGGAAGTTTACGTCCGGACTGGTTCCAGATACGGCCTAAACACAACGGTATCAGCCCTGGCCGAAAGGTTGGGGGATGCCTTTGCTGCTGCGCCAGGTATAGCGCCACCTCCGAATGTAAATGCGGGTCGTTACGAATATGACTGGTGGAAGTCTATTGCCGCCAGGGCCTTTGATTGCCCGGACGATGACATACGGATCATGGCCTGTTTTGATGAGCTGTTTCATTATTATGCCAGCACGGAGGCCTGGCGAATTCATGATGAATTGCCGGAGTTGTTGCAGGCGCTACAGGGTGATGGCCTGAAGCTGGGTATCTGTTCGAACTTCGATGGACGCCTGAACCGGATTCTTGATGCCTTTGGCCTGACTTTGTATTTTGATTATATCGCTCTGCCACGTGATGCAGGGTTTCAGAAGCCGGATGTGGAAATTTTCCACTATCTGGCGGCGCAGCTTGGCGTGAAAGCATCCGCAGTGTTGCATTTCGGTGATGATATTCACGAAGACATCGAGGCGGCTCGGCACGCAGGCTTGCAGGCATGTCACTGGATGTTGCCACCGGATGCAGATATCAATCTGGCTCGGAAAGACCTCCGCGATGTACTGCATGCTTTCCAAACCGATCATTGATGGCGTCCACAGTTGTATCAATATGTTGCAAACGCTTGCGCTTTTGCCCGCCAAAGAGCAGGCCTTGCGCGCCATGGGATGCAAAACCGCTAACCCCCATGCCCAGCAGGCGAATGGGTGTAGCAGAAGGGATATGACGCCTGAATAAATCGAGCGTGCTCCGCCATATTTCCGTGGTGATGTCCGTGGCCTGCGGCAGCGTGCGGGCGCGCGTGATGGTTGAATAATCAGAAAAACGCACCTTCAGGTGAATCGTACGACCCTGCCTGCCTTGTCGGCGCAAACGCTTGGTCACCTGCTCGGTTAAGCTGAGCAGATGGGCCAGCAGCATGGGTGTATCGGTAATATCGGTGGCAAAAGTGATTTCGTGAGAGATGGATCTGGCTTCATGATCCAGGGTAACCGGGCGATCATCAACACCATGGGTCAGTTGCCACAAATATTCTCCGGCAGCACCGAGTCTGGTCTGAATATCTTCAAGTGGGCATCGGCGTAAATCAGCAATGGTATGAATGCCGATATCGGCAAGGATCTTTTCGGTGATGCTACCTACGCCCCACAGGCGCGAAACCGGCAGCGGTGCAAGAAATGGTAATACCTCATCTTCACGGACAACAACAAAGCCATCGGGTTTTTCTATATCGCTGGCGATCTTGGCAACAAACTTGTTTGGGGCAATGCCGACGGAGGCAGTCAGCCCCAGTTCATCGTGGATGGCGGCCTTGATGCTTTGCCCGATGCGTTTTGCCGATCCGAACAGCCGCAAGCTGCCGGTGACATCCAGAAAGGCTTCATCCAGCGACAATGGTTCGACCAGCGGTGTAACACGTGCAAAGATCGCGCGTATTTTCCGTGCGGCTTCTGCATATGCCTCCATACGCGGTTTGAGCAGAACAGCATCCGGACAAAGGCGCATGGCTCGTGCTGTGGGCATGGCGCTGTGGATGCCAAAACGGCGCGCCGCATAGCTGGCTGCCGCAACGACACCGCGATCATCGGCACGGCCTCCGACAATAACCGGTTTCTCAGATAATTCGGGATGATCGCGTGTTTCCACGGCAGCAAAAAACGCATCCATGTCCACATGAATGATGCTTCTACTCATCGGATTATAT
>JBHHXG010000072.1:0-7251 GCA_046756985.1 Mariprofundaceae bacterium
CCCGCGACCTCCGGCGTGACAGGCCGGCATTCTAACCAACTGAACTACCGCTCCATGGTGATCGAACAAACTGGTGGGCGAAACAGGGATCGAACCTGTGACCTACGGCTTGTAAGGCCGTTGCTCTCCCAGCTGAGCTATTCGCCCTAAAAAACAACAAGGGCTTGTAAGCAAGCCCTTGTGCTGGGTACAAAACGAGACCGCAATGGCCTCACTTGTAAATTATTTTACAGCGTCTTTAAGTGCCTTGCCAGCCTTAAACTTGGGCGCCCTGGACGGACCAATGTTAATGGGCTCACCCGTACGTGGATTGCGTGCTGTGCGAGCTGCACGATGTACAACCGAGAAAGTGCCAAAACCAACGAGGCTTACTGAATCGCCATTTCTCAATGCGCCGGTAACCCCGCCAACAACTGCCTCAACAGCATCAGATGCTGCGCTTTTACTCAAACCGGCCGAAGCCGCTACGTGATTAATCAAATCTGCTTTGTTCATTTTTCCTCCCGCTGAATTCTATGTTCTCTTGGTTCTAATGGGTTTCGAACTATACGGCTCCAACCCCATGATCTGTCAACCGATTTTTTAGTTTTATCAAAAATTGCTTCAATGCGCCGTAGCAGAGCCCTCATCCAGCAGGATATCAGCCACTGGCCCCGGCACAAATCGTCCCGGAATACTCATCCCAGCGGGCAGCTGAGTCAAGGCATGTTCGAGCACTTCGTCCATATGCGCCACGGTATGCACTTCCAGTCCCTGCAGGATATCTTCCTGAATGTCCTTCAGGTCTTTCTTGTTCTCTTCAGGAATAATGACATCCGTCAGCCCCCCGCGATGCGCGGCCAGCATCTTTTCCTTCAGACCGCCAATCGGTAAGGCCTTGCCACGCAAGGTTATTTCACCCGTCATGCAGATATTTCGCCTGATCGGAATGCCGGTCAATGCCGAGACAATCGAGGTTGCCATGGCCAGACCCGCCGAAGGCCCGTCCTTGGGAATCGCGCCTTCCGGCACATGCACATGAATATCCACCTTCTGGTGAAAGTCCGCTTTCAGTCCGAGCTGCGCCGCCCTTGAACGGACGTAAGTCAGCGCTGCCTGCACCGATTCCTGCATGACATCACCAAGCTGGCCGGTGACCGTCAGCTTTCCCTTGCCCGGCATTAGCGCCGTTTCAATCTGCAGCAACTCACCACCGACCTCTGTCCAGGCAAGACCTGTCACCATACCAACCTGGTCCTCCTGTTCGGCCATGCCGAAGCGGTACTGACGGACACCCAGATATTTCTCCAGATCCCCGGCCTTCACGCAGACTGGCTTCGCAAAGCCGGACTGAACCAGTTCGCGGCCCACCTTGCGGCACAATTTGGCCAGTTCGCGGTCCAGATTGCGCACCCCTGCCTCGCGCGTGTAATAGCGAATCATGTCAACAATCGCATCTTCCGTTACATCCAGATCTTTGGCTTTAAGGCCATGATTCTTAAGCTGTTTTGACAGAAGATACTGCGTTGCAATAGCCAGTTTTTCGTGCTCGGTGTAGCCTGAAATGCGGATAATCTCCATACGGTCCAGCAGTGGTCCCGGAATGTTCAGCGTATTGGCCGTAGTGATAAACATGACCTCGGAAAGATCGTAATCCACCTCAAGATAGTGATCGTTGAAGGTATGGTTCTGCTCGGGATCGAGCACTTCCAGTAATGCCGCAGACGGATCGCCGCGGAAATCCGCACCCATCTTGTCCACTTCATCGAGCAGCATCAGCGGGTTTTTTGTGCCGGCCTTTTTCATTGATTGAATAACTTTGCCCGGCATGGAGCCGATATAAGTGCGACGGTGGCCACGAATTTCGGCTTCATCCCGCACGCCACCCAGACTCATACGTATAAAATTACGCCGTGTCGCACGCGCAATGGATTTGGCCAGTGATGTCTTGCCTACACCGGGCGGGCCGACAAAGCAGAGAATCGGCCCCCTGATCTTGCGCACCAGCTGTAATACGGCCAAGTGCTCAAGAATCCTTTCCTTGGCCTTCTCAAGTCCAAAATGATCTTCATTCAGTATCTCTTCCGCCGCCGACAGGTCACGGCGCACCTTGGTCCGTTTTTTCCACGGCAGCTCGGTTAGCCAGTCAAGATAATTGCGTACCACTGTCGCCTCCGCACTCATCGCCGGCATCATTTTCAGCCGCTTGAGTTCCGCGTCCGCCTTGCTCTTCGCCTCCTTGCTCAGGCCTATCGATTCAATCTGCCCGGCGATCTTTTCGAGGTCCCCCTCGGCCTCGTCCTCTCCCAGTTCCTTCTGAATCGCCTTCATCTGCTCAGACAGATAATACTCGCGCTGGCTCTTCTCCATCTGGCGCTTTACACGGCCGCGGATACGTTTGTCCACCTGCAGCATCTCCATTTCATCTTCCATAAAGCCATAAAGACGCTCCAGCCGTTCAATGGGTCCCGGAATTTCAAGCAACTCCTGCTTATCCTCAATTTTCAGATTGAGATGGGCGGCGATGGTATCGGCCAGTTTGTCGACCTCTTCCACAGCGGCAACTGACACCAGCACCTCTGACGGCAGCTTCTTGTTGAGCTTGACATAGGTCTCGAACTGCTGAATGACGGATTTCGCCACAGCCGTCTGTTCGCGCACATCCTCTTCCGCTTCGGACAGGGCGCGGTAGTGACCCTGCAGATAGCCCTCGTCATCCTGCAATTCGGTAATGGAAACGCGGGCTCCGCCTTCAACCAGCACCTTGATCGTTCCGTCGGGCAATTTCAGCAGCTGCAGAATATTGCCTATCACACCAACGCTGTAGAGACCATCCGCGTCAGGATCGTCCTGGGCGGCATCTTTCTGGGCAATGAGCAGAATCGTTTTTCCTGAGCCCATGACTTCCTCAATCGCACGCACCGATTTCTCACGCCCGACAAACAGCGGCACAATCATATGCGGGAAAACAACAATATCGCGCAAGGGCAGAACAGGCAGCACGCCTTCATCCGCCTCCATCATGTTCGCACCCTTATGTGCAGCATCTTCTTTCCATTCAGCCAATGTTGTTCTCCTAGAATCCAGACGCAGCACACAAAGCACTGTACATATACGTCGGCTCCGGCTGCAGTAAATTAATTTTTATTAAATCGTATCCGGGCGCGCCGGGCGTCAGGAGCCTGCCTCAGCCACCGCGTCCTCGCCATGTAAGGCAAGTACGGGCTTCGCTCCTTCTTCAACGACGGCCTGATTGATCAGACAGTTTTCCACATTACCCAGTGTCGGAATATCATACATCACATCCAGCATAACCGATTCCATGATGGCGCGCAGGCCACGGGCCCCTGTCTTGCGCGCAACTGCCTTATCGGCGATGGCTTCCAGGGCATCATCGGTAAATGACAGGTCCACGTCATCATAATGCAGCAGCGCCTGATACTGTTTCACCAGTGCGTTCTTCGGTTCCGTCAGAATCTTCAGCAACGCATCCTTGTCCAGCTCATTCAGCGTCGCCACGGCGGGCAGCCGCCCGACCAGCTCCGGAATAAGTCCGTATTGAATAAGATCCTCGGGCTCAACCTGGCTTAAAATGGCGCCAATATCACGTTCATCTTCTGTCACAACTTTGGCGCCGAATCCGATCGAGCGATCCTTCCCCTTGGCCTCGATGAGCTTCTCAAGCCCTGAGAAAGCACCGCCCAAAATAAACAGGATATTGGTGGTATCCACCTGCATGAATTCCTGCTGCGGATGCTTGCGTCCGCCCTGCGGTGGCACAGCGGCAACTGTCCCTTCGATCAGTTTCAAGAGCGCCTGCTGCACGCCTTCACCGGACACATCGCGCGTAATCGAAGGCGAATCCGACTTGCGTGAGAGCTTGTCCACTTCATCTATATACACGATACCACGCTGGGCCTTATCGACATCGTAGTCGGCGGCCTGCAATAGCTTCAGGATGATGTTTTCGACATCCTCACCCACATAACCGGCTTCGGTCAGCGTCGTCGCATCGGCCATAATAAAAGGAACATTGAATACCCTTGCCAGCGTCTGGGCCAGCAGCGTCTTGCCACAGCCTGTCGGGCCCAACAGCAGCACATTGCTCTTGGCAATCTCAACCTCGCTCTTCTCGCTGTGAGCGATGCGCTTGTAGTGATTGTATACGGCGACAGAAAGCAGCCGCTTGGAAGCCTCCTGCCCGATCACATAGTCATCGAGAAAGTCCTTGATTTCAGCCGGCTTCGGCAGCCCATCCTCATGCTTGACCTTGGCTTCCTCGCCGGAAAGCTCCTCAACGATGATTTCATTGCAGAGCTCGATGCATTCATCGCAGATAAAAACAGTAGGGCCGGCAATCAGCTTTTTGACATCATGCTGACTCTTGCCGCAGAAGGAGCAGTACAGCGTGGAGTCGCCGCCGTTATTCTCCGTTCCCATCCTTGCCTCCGGTAGCCTTGCCGCCCTTTACTTCCGGGCGTGAAATCAGTACTTCATCGACCAAACCGTAATCTTTTGCTTCTTCCGCGGTCAAGAAATAATCCCGCTCGACATCGTCGGCAATCTTGTCCAGCGGCTGCCCAGTATGGGTAGCCAGCATTTCATTCATGCGCTCCTTCAATTTCAGGATTTCACGGGCATGAATCTCAATATCGGTGGCCTGCCCCTGAAATCCCCCCAGCGGCTGATGCAGCATGACGCGTGAATTTGGCAGTGCGTAGCGCTTGCCTTCAGCACCTGCTGCCAGCAGATGCGCACCCATGCTGGCCGCCTGTCCGACACACAATGTGGATACATCACAACGGATATACTGAATGGTATCGTAAATCGCCAGCCCCGCCGTCACCAGACCGCCCGGACTGTTGATATACAGGTAAATATCCTTGTCCGGGCCCTCGGACTCCAGAAACAGCATCTGCGCCGTGACCAGATTGGCCATATGGTCATCCACTGTTCCAGTCAGAAAGACAATCCGCTCTTTCAGCAGCCGGGAGTAGATGTCATAGGAACGTTCGCCCCGGGCCGTACGCTCCACCACCATCGGTACCAGATTCATGCGCTCTCCTTTGCCGCATCCTGTTCGTCCTGCCAGGCTGACAGGGACTTGCTCACCTGTTTTGTTTTCGCCTGCGAGACAATATACGCAACACACTTGCGCTCTAGCAAGCGTTCGCGCACAGAGCCCATCTGCTCCTTCTGCCTGCGGAACCATGTTTTGAACTGATCACGCTGCTCCTCAGGATACTGTTCTGCCATCTGCTCAAGCTCAGTATCCACTTCCGCATCGTCCACATCGATCTCCGCCTGATCGCGCACCGACTGCAACAACACCGACAGCTTCAGCCCCTTTTCCGAGCGGCTGCGGACTTCCTGTTGAAAGGCTTCATCTTTAAACATTTCCTCACCGGGCTCCAGACCCTGCTGCTTCATATTCTGAGCCACACGCATCGTCGAGGCTCGCATATCCTGCTCGATCAGTGTTTCCGGCAGTGTTACCGCATTGGCCGCCAGCAAGGCATCGAATGCCGCTTCTCGCGTGCTTGATAAGCCTGCGTCCTCCGCTTCCTGCTCCAGGCGCTGCTGCACATCTGTCTGCAAGGCAGCGGCATCATCAAAACCCAGCATGGTCGCCAGCTCATCATCATCCTTTGCTTTGACGGGCTTGCCGACGCTTTTTACGCGCGCCTCAAAACGGGCCGCCTGGCCGGCCAGATGAGTGGCCTGATAATCTTCAGGAAAGGTCACCTCAATCGTACAGTCATCACCGGCCTTCTTGCCGATGAGCGCATCTTCGAAGCCGGGAATGAAGCGTCCCTCGCCCAGCACCAGTGGCACATCCTCGCCCTTGCCGCCTTCAAAAGGTTCATTATCAATAAAACCTGCAAAATCAATATGCAGCTGATCGCCCGTCTTTGCGGCACGTTTATCCTCGATTTCAAATTTCACCTGTGATTTCTGCAAGCGATCAATCACGGACCGGATATCGGACTTCTCCACTGTCACTGTCGTCTCGTCGAATTTCAGCTTGTCGAGCTTCTTGACCTTGATGCTCGGCCAGGTTACCACCTTTAGCATGAACTCGAAGCCGGTGGATGGCTGAACAGCAGGCACGTCCAGTTCCGGCTGTGTTGCCGGTTTCAGGCCGGAAGATTCCAGCGCCTCGATATAATGGGTCTGCACCAGTTCGGATACGGTATCCTCATGCAGCTTGGCCCCGAACTGCTGTTCGATGACCTGGGTCGGTGTTTTGCCCGGCCGGAATCCCGGCAACTTGGCCTGGCCCGACAATTTCTGTATCTGCTCGGCATAAATGCGGTCGTACTCCGCCTGTGGCAGTTGTACCCGTACCGTATGTTCATTGTCACCGACAGCTTTAACTTCGGTCTGAATCATGTCTTTGCCTCCAAAATGGATCGTTATCCAAGCAAATGGTACGAGGGGGGGGAGTCGAACCCCCACACCAAAGGTACTGGAACCTAAATCCAGCGCGTCTACCAGTTCCGCCACCCTCGCATGTGTTTAACAAAAAAGGAGCAAGGATTGTGCCTTACTCCCCCAAAATTGCGTCGGAACTATGCCGATCCAAGATCACAAAATCAATTCAAGGTAAAAAAGTACACTGCCCTCTTATTTCCCTCTTCTTGTGCCCCTGGACATCACTCCGCTTACTTGAACAGCTCCATGCCGCCCATGAAAAAGAGCCAGTAAGCCGCCGCACCGGCGATGGCGACAACAATCAGGCCAATGACGAGCCATTTCCACTTTCCGCCGGAAGGTCTGGCAATAGCTTCTTCGATTTCGGCCCTGGCCATGGCCTGAGTATCCAGATATTTGCCGCGTGTTGTGGCAATGGCCTTGGCTGCAAAGTCATCGACATCCTTCCAGTCTTCCCTGGATGTTGACGTTCTGGAAAACCATTTCACGGCATAGAGAATTTCCATATCCACAATCTTCTCTTCCAATGACGTAAGCTGCGGGAATTCGGCCTTCAGACGTCGCTTGATATACTTACCCAGATTTATATCGGCAGAAAGCGCCGCATCTGAACCGAACAGCGAGCGCTGCATGTCGATTCTGTTGAAGATTTCCTGATCGGGGACGTCTTTCTTTTTCAGGATGAAGTAGGCATCGGCAATATGCACAATAGCCGATTCCGGCAGGGCGGCAAGCTCCTCCTGCGAAAAGCCGTCCACGACATCCTCGGTCACCCCTTTGGAGCCGGCTTCGATATCGCTGCGCAGGCGCAGCTTGGCCAGCATGCGGACCAGCTCT
>JBHHXG010000073.1:0-7237 GCA_046756985.1 Mariprofundaceae bacterium
AACCCGGCCAAGCAGGGTGTACGCATCCGCCGCGAATCCAAGGGACGCGGCGGCAAGACCGTTTGTATCATTGACGGCCTTTCCCTGCCCGAAGCTGAAATGAAACAGCTGTTGAAAAGGCTGAAGGCGAGGCTCGGCACCGGCGGCGCTGTCAAAAGCGGTTGCCTTGAAATCCAGGGCGATCATCGGAGCAAATTGCTTCAATTGCTTGAAAAAGAAGGACATACGGCCAAACTGGCCGGCGGCTAAATCCTGAAAAGAACTTTTACAGATTAAATGGCCTGAATGCGCCTGCTGCTTCGGCGTGTTCAACAGCAGCAACACCTTCCTCGATGGCCTCTTCGGCCCGGTCGAATTCCATCAGACCCATGTGCCCAAGATGGGGTGAAATAAGTATTTCAGGCGGGTCACCAGCCAGGCGGCTTTTTGTGATCCTGTCTTGCATGATATCAATCGCACCGGTCATCGCTTCAAACATCCCCGGTGTCCGCTTTTCCTCACCATTTTCCGGCAATATTGCCTGTATTGTTTCCTTCAACGGGGCCAGCCCATCAGTAATTTTCCTTAAAAGTTCGCTTTCCGGCATATTAAGCGCCAGACGCGTTTCCCGCCCCGCAAAGCGTGCACGACGGCCTGCAAGCTCACCATTGAGGTTCACAGCAATCACAACCTCAGCACCCATCGCGCGGCACATCGACACCGGCACCGGATTAACCAGGCCGCCATCCACCAGCCATTTTCCCTGCTGGAACACCGGTGAAAATAACCCAGGCAATGCAATGGAAGCACGCACGGCATCAAGCAATGAACCATCCTGAAACCAGAACTCCCGACCGGCATCAAGATCAGTCGCCACAGCACCGTAATCAAGTGAAAGTTCGCTGATCTTCACATCATCCACATACTGACAGAACGACTCAGCCAGGCGTTCACCCTGAATGAGCCCCCCGCCACGCAGTGTAAAATCCAGCAAGCGAAGCACATCACGAATTTTCAGTTTCCATGCCCATTGCTCCAGCTCTTCCAGCCGACCACATGCAAGTGATGCGCCAACCAGCGCGCCCATGGAGCTGCCGCAAACGATATCGGGTCTGATGCCCCTGCTTGCAAGTGCCTGGATCACACCAATATGTGACCAGCCACGGGCGGACCCGCTGCCCAGCGCCAGCCCGATTTTATGCTTCCGGCTCATATGACCACTCTAGCCGGCCAGCCATAAAATGAAATGGGGCCGCAAAAGCGGCCCCGATCCGGATATTTCTCCGGCAGTGCTGCAAATGCAGCTATTAGTGAATGGCGATGGCCTTGGGTTTGGCGCTTTCCGTCTTGGGCAGCCGCACCTCAAGCACACCATTTTTCATGTGTGCATCTACCTTATCGGCGTCGACGTTGGCGGGCAGGCTGAAGCTGCGCATGAACTTGCCATAAGCCCTTTCCACACGATGGACGTTCTCTTCTTTCAAGTCCTTTTCGTACCGCCGTTCGCCGGAAATGGTCAGCACGCCATCCCTAACCTCAAGCTGCACGTCTTTCTTCTCGATGCCCGGCAATTCAGCCTGAACCAGCAACGCCTCATCAGTCTCACGAATATCAACTGATGGAGCCCAGTGCCCCGCTTCTGTTCCAATAGACAAATTGGAATCATCAAGCAGGCGGCCCAGCTGGCGCTGCATGGATTCGAGCTCCTGCCAGGGAGTCCAACGCATCAGGGTCATGATACACCTCCTGTTACTATGGTATGCAGTGCCGGAAACAACCCCCGGCATTACTCATATAGGGACCCGGTTTTACGGTTTCAAGCCCATGACGCTGTCTTTTGGCATGAACCATTCGACATCAAGCACTCCCGCATGGAGAGTGCCAGAAACCTGTTGACAGAAGCAGGTGCGTTCCCATTATTGGCACTCCCTTGCGGGGAGTGCTAAATCTTTTTCCGCACGGGGGTTGAATCGGCTCTTGCCGGTTCCTATATAACAGTTACCAAAACACATGATTCAAGGAGTAGTAACGATGACAACAAAGGTTCGTCCTTTACACGACCGTGTAATTGTCCGCCGCCTGGATGAAGAAGAGAAGTCCGCTGGTGGCATCATCATTCCCGATACAGCGAAGGAAAAGCCGGTTCAGGGCGAAGTGATCGCTGCCGGCAAAGGCAAAATTCTGGAAAATGGTGACGTTCGTCCACTGGACGTCAAAAAAGGCGACCGCGTCATTTTTTCCAAATACGCCGGCACTGAGATCAAGCTGGATGGCACTGAATACCTGATGATGCGCGAGGATGACATCCTCGGCGTTATCGAATCCTGATATTAAACTTAAAGCAGATAAGGAGTACCAACAACAATGGCTGCAAAAGAAATTCATTTTAGCGAAAAGGCACGTTCCCAGATGATGCAGGGCGTCAATACACTGGCAGATGCTGTAAAAGTAACGCTTGGACCCAAGGGCCGTAATGTCGTGCTCGACAAATCCTGGGGTGCGCCAACGGTCACCAAGGACGGTGTGTCCGTTGCCAAGGAAATCGAACTGGAGAACAAATTCGAAAACATGGGCGCGCAGATGGTCAAGGAAGTTGCTTCCAAGACCGCAGATATTGCCGGTGATGGCACGACGACGGCAACCGTACTTGCTCAGGCCATTGCACGTGAGGGTGTGAAGGCCGTTGCTGCGGGCATGAACCCGATGGATCTGAAGCGCGGTGCCGACAAAGCCGTCACTACGGCCGTGGAAGAACTGAGCAAGCTGTCCAAGGGTGTCAAGAACCAGGAAGAGATTGCGCAGGTTGGCACCATTTCTGCCAACGGCGACGATGAGGTTGGCAACATCATTGCCGAGGCCATGGACAAGGTCGGCAAGGAAGGCGTGATTACCGTCGAAGAGGCCAAGGGCCTGGAAACCGAGCTGGATGTTGTTGAAGGCATGCAGTTCGACCGTGGTTACCTGTCGCCATATTTCGTGACTGATGCCGAGCGCATGGAAGCCAACATTGAGGATCCATATATCCTGCTGCACGAGAAGAAAATCTCGAACATGCGTGATCTGCTGCCGCTGCTGGAAAATGTGGCTCGTTCCGGCAAACCGCTGTTGATCATCGCCGAGGATATCGAAGGTGAAGCTTTGGCAACGCTGGTTGTCAACAAGGTGCGTGGCGTCGTCAATGTCGCCGCTGTGAAGGCCCCCGGTTTCGGTGACCGCCGCAAAGCCATGCTCGAAGATATGGCCATCCTGACCGGCGGCAAGGTCATTTCCGAGGATCTGGGCCTGAAACTGGAAAACGTCTCTATTGACGACCTCGGTCGCGCCGGCACTGTCAAAATCACCAAGGACACGACGACCATTGTCAGCGGCGCCGGTGCGAAGGGTGATATTGACGGACGTGTGGCCCAGATTCGCAAGCAGATCGATGATACCACGTCCGATTATGACAAGGAGAAGCTGCAGGAGCGCCTGGCCAAGTTGGCTGGCGGTGTGGCGGTTATCAAGGTCGGTGCCGCTACCGAAGTGGCCATGAAAGAAAAGAAGGACCGCGTTGATGATGCCCTGCATGCGACCCGCGCTGCCGTTGAGGAAGGCATCGTGCCGGGCGGCGGCGTCGCCCTGATTCGTGCACGCAAGGCGCTCGACGGACTTTCCGGCAGCAACCACGATCAGGATATTGGCATCAACATTGTCAAGCGTTCGCTGGAAGAACCGCTTCGCCAGCTTGTCGCCAATTGCGGCGTCGAAGCATCTGTGGTCGTCAATAACGTGGCCGAAAACAAGGAAGCCGCCTACGGCTTCAATGCCGCCACCGAAACCTATGGCGATCTGGTCAAGGATGGCGTCATCGACCCGACCAAGGTGGTCCGCTCTGCTTTGCAGAATGCGGCTTCCATCGCCGGTCTGCTGATCACCACCGAAGCCATGGTGGCTGAGCTACCAAAACCTGAACCGGCTGCACCTGCTGCTGGCGGAGACATGGGTGGCATGGGTGGAATGGGCGGCATGATGTAAATTCCGCACTTTTCCCAAGTGCTCAGGGCGGCCCTCTGTTCTTCAGGGGCCGCCCTTTCTTTTAGCAAATAACTTTTCGGATGACCTTTCAGATATGCTACGGCATGCTTTTGTCTTTCCACAGCAAATCAGGAGTTACATATGAATGAACCCAGTCCTGCCCCCGCCCAGACGGATACGGATGCAGATCACCGGCGTCTGGCCACCATTGTTTATGCGCTGCAGGCCGGCGGCTTTATTCTGGGCATTACCTTCATCGCTGCCGTGGTATTAAATTACATCAAGAAGGAAGATGTGGCCGGAACATGGATTGCCTCGCATTTCCGCTGGCAGATTCGCACCTTCTGGTTTGGTCTGTTATGGACCGCGGCTGGCGTTGCTACGCTATTCATCGGTGTTGGTGTTGGCATCCTTTTCGCTAACACCGTCTGGATCATCTACCGCATCATCAAGGGCTGGCTGCGCCTCTCCGAAGGCAAGGAAATGCTTTTTGATGCACCCGGGAATCAATAACCGCTGTATTCACAATAAGCATAAATTCCCTGTGCTGTGTTCAACCTGCTTAACCATTGCAGGGCATCATGCCATACGGCCATCTTGCCCATGTGGCCAAAGATGCCGGCGGTGAACTGCTGCACTGCCGCCTCACCAAACAGCTGTTCGGCCAACAGCTCGGCAAAGCCCTTGGCAGGCCTGATCCATATCTTGTCGTAATCATCGCTGATGCCCGCTCTGACAGCAGCAGCCTCAACCGCCATCTCCAAATCCCCCAGATGATCCACAAGCCCGTTATTTTTGGCATCCACGCCGCTCCACACGCGGCCCTGTGCAAGCGCCTTCGTTTTCGATATGGGTATGTCACGACCTTCGGCTACAATATCCAGAAAACGCCTGTAGATATCGTCCACGCTAAGTTGAAAGGCTTTGGCCAGTTTGCTGTTCATCGGCCGGTCGACTCTCAGACCACCGGCAATTTCGGTGGTGCCAAGACCATCGGTATGGATGCCCAGATTGTGCAGCCCCTGATAGATGTCGCCGAATAGCCCGAATACCCCGATGGAACCGGTCAATGTGGTCGGCGCTGCCCATATTTCATCGGCCGCTGCAGCAACCCAGTAACCGCCGGACGCTGCAACACTGCCCATTGAAACCACGACCGGCTTGCCTGCTTCACGCACCCGCAGCACTTCCCTGCGAATAGCCTCGGATGCCAGCGCACTGCCGCCGGGACTATCCACCCGCAGCACGACCGCCTTGATCTGTTCATCAAGCCGCGCCTGCCGCAGCATGTCCGCCAGCGTTTCGCTGCCGACCATCCCTGCCGGCTGCTCACCATCAAGAATAGGGCCGCTGGCTGCAATGACAGCAACCAGCTGATCGCTTTCCGGTGCATGGTGTGCATCCACTGCTCTTAAATAGTCACGGTAGTGGATGGAAGGATAGTCCTGATCCGCTTCTTCCTGCCCCAGTATGCCGGCAATATGGCTCCGTACGCCATGCGCATCGGCGATGGCATCCACCAGGCCTTCGGCCCTGGCCAGCTCGGCGATACTGCCGCCATGTTGCTGCAGGTATTTGCCCGGATGATCCAGAATAGCTTGTAACCGTTCGGGTCTGATGCCACGCATGGCGGCAACATCCTCCTTGTAATAACGCCAAAGCACCTCCAGCCAGGCGCGATTGGCTTCCCGGTCCATATCGGACATATCATTACGTACAAAGGGTTCCACTGCTGATTTATAGTCGCCGGCGCGAAATACCGTTACGTTTATATGCATGCGGTCGAGCGCATCCTTGAAATAATTGCGATAGATACCAAATCCGGTCAGCGCCACGATGCCCATCGGGTGCAGAAACACCTTGTTGGCCGTCGCCGCCAGATAATACTGCGATTGTGAAAAGTTAGCGCCCGATGCCACCACTATTTTCCCTGCCTCCTTGAACGCTTCGATGGCATGGCGTAGATCCTGCAATTTGGCCAGCGGCGCACGCTGCATCTCATCCAGCTTGAGCACCAATACACGTATGCGTTCATCATCGCGGGCATCGTTGATGGCATCCAGCAGATCCTGCATACGCGTCTGTACCGGTGCGGCAAACCCGAACGGGAAATCGCCGGGCGCCGGCAACGTCATTTCCTCAACCAGAGCACCCTTCAGGTCAAGGATCAGGGCCGCGCCGTCCGGCACAGATGGGCGTGTGGCGAAGATCGCCACAGTCAGAATGATCAGCATCAACAGAAAAAGGCCGTTGACCAGCACCCGGCGAGTGCGATCCATCCAGCGCATCAAGTTTGTAAAAAATTCCTTCATGGCGATCTCCTTATCCCATCCATCGTGCTATGTAAGCCTCTGGCGGAATGCTTGGCAAGGCATCGTCAGACCGTAGAGTGCCCAACCATGCAAGATATGCAGCAGGCCATAGACGCCATTCAGGCCACCACCCTGGCGCTTATCCAGGGTCTGACTGAATTCCTGCCTATTTCTTCGTCAGCACATCTGGCACTGGTACCGCTGCTATCCAGCTGGCCGGATCAGGGCCTGGCCTTCGACTGCACTGTGCACCTTGGAACCTTAACAGCTGTAATCTTTTATTTCCGGCGCGAGCTTGTGCGCATGCTCACTGGCTTTGTAGTCACGATTACCGCCCGCTCGTGGCATGCCAATGAAGACGGAAGGCTGGCCTGGTACATCGGCCTTGCCACGATTCCGGTGGGGCTTGCAGGGCTGGCCTTCAAGGATGTTGTTGAAACCGAGCTGCGCTCTGTTGAGGTGATCGCCTGGGCATCCATCGCCTTTGGCCTGCTGCTGCTGTTGGCCGACCGGGCTGGTTCACGCAGCAAGCATGAGGGAGAATGGACATTGATCCCCGCCATGCTGGTCGGCCTTGCACAGGCCATTGCACTGATCCCCGGCACTTCCCGCTCCGGGATTACCATGACGGCGGCGTTGCTGCTCGGTTATACACGGGAAGCTGCGGCGCGCTTTTCATTTCTGTTGTCGATTCCGGTCATCGCACTGGCCGGCGGCCTGAAAATCAGGGACTGGATCGAACAACCCGGACTGACCGTGGCGCTCAATGAATTGCTGATCGGCTATGTGGTTTCGGCGGTTTCAGCCTACTTCTGTATCCACTATTTCCTGAAGTTTCTGGAACGTACCGGCATGGGGCCGTTTGTGATCTACCGGGTACTGCTCGGCGGCGTGCTGCTGTGGATGGTGTGGTAGCCTGAACCCTAAAGCGA
>JBHHXG010000074.1:0-7173 GCA_046756985.1 Mariprofundaceae bacterium
AGAGTAGGTCACTGCCAGGATTTTTATACAAACCCGCCGTAGAGCTAGCGCTCCGGCGGGTTTTTTATTGCCATAACCCAGCGATCTGATTGGCCTGCCGTTTCAGACCGATGGGAGTTAGCGAATAGCCGCGGGCGGGTATGCGGAACCTCAAGCTTTTTTCTGAGTGAGCTCCAGGCTAAACTGATTGTTGTCCGCCAACTTGCCAAGCACCGCCTCGGCAGAGGAATCAACAAACTCCTCGATCAATCCGGAGTAGTATTCTCTAGCCATTATTGCCGTGCTCCGCGACCAAGTTGATTCATCTCAAGTATCTCCGCAAATGCTCGATTCAAGTTCAGGTAACGGCATCGTGCAGATATTAACCAATATCTGGTATCCCCATAATCGTAACTACAGCGCGACGACTGAGGGGTTGCGACATCGGCAGGTTGGAGAAGGCTGTTCGTATTTTCTTCGGACTCATGGGATGATCCAGTAGTTGTTTGCGAAGATCTTTCAATCGCAGTGGTTTAATTCGACGCTGCTTTTTCATCAACATCTCAAACCATGGTTCCCGGACGAGGTCCAACCAGCACTCCGCCAGAGAGTCCAGGTCGTAGGCTGAATCGCCATCTTTTCTTGCAAGCGCGGCAAAAATCAGCTCACTTGTCTCAATCATATCTTGATCGTTTTGCTTGCGAGCCTGCTCAGTATACTTGTTCAAAATGTATTCCATCTCCCGCAGGGCCCGTTGCTTCTTACGAGGCAACAGATATGCCTCAGTCTCCTCCAGCCGTTCTCGGAACATGTCAAGATAATGGGCGATGTCGCTGCGCCACTTATATAGGTCGATAGGTTCGAAGCCTTCTTCAACCACCAGTCTGAATTTGTCCGCCACCTGTTCGAGGCTGGTTTCCGGAAGCGCTGCTAGAGAATCGAAATACACCCATCTTGGCGCCCCTCTGTTATTGCCGGCAATCGCAAAGAATACCCATGGTCGTTTTGTTTTGACGACCGAGATCGTGGAAAGAATACGAGCCTTGGAATCGCGGAGCGCACCGTAGATTTGGGGAGGTACGATGGCTGTTTCTCCCTCTACCAGAGTACGAACCGGATAGAAGGCATCCTGTAGTCCATCCCAGGCTGTTGCCTGGCTGTCATTTCGCGCCATCTCACTCATCATATCCGAAGCCGTAGAGGGAAGCTTTTCACTGATTTCGGATGGGAACACCTCTTCCGGAACTTGAATGTTCGCACCCAACAGTTCAGCAACCTCAGTGTGTCTCCGAATAAACTTGCGATCCGTTTTTAACGCGAAGGCATCACTGTCATTGGGCCACCACACCTCAACACTCTTGTGGGGGCTATTTAAGCGATCCACGCGTCCGATGCGCTGTTCGGCAATACGAATCACACTGGGCATATCCAGCAGTACTACAGCAGAGGCCTGCTGCAGATTGATTCCCTCCGACAGAGCATCCGAGCATAGGGCAATCGCACTGGCATTGGAGCCGAGCTTAAAGGCGGCTTCAACACTCCTGCGATCTTGTGGCCTGGTGCTGGTCGCGACATAGACCTGATCGGCAAATTTCTGTTCAGCAAGAATTTGCTTGAGATAGGAAA
Source organism: Mariprofundaceae bacterium (assembly GCA_046756985.1). GTDB lineage: Bacteria > Pseudomonadota > Zetaproteobacteria > Mariprofundales > Mariprofundaceae > JBHHXG01. The sequence continues at coordinate 1,606 of JBHHXG010000074.1, forward strand.
GCGTGATCAGACAACTATCGAAGGCGATCAGCAGCTTGTGTGATTTTTGTAGCCGAGCGAGCAACTTGGCTTTACCCAAATCCCTTTGCCCGCTCATCTTCTCCAGATGCATAAGTATCTGCTTATAGGTATCGATCTCCCTGTTTACGGCATTGGCATGTGCATCCTTATCTTTCAGCCAGTCGGGAAGTAATTCCCCCAGCGAGGATGGATGCACCTGACCTATAATCGCCTCAAGCCGTCCGAGCATATTGCCGCTCTCATCCGGTTTAACCTGATCCCTGACCTTAAAGCGACTACAGGCCCGCTTGGTGCCAAGTATGTGTTCGGCAACGGCTGGCCTGGATGACCGCAATGCCGCCATGACCCGGTAGATCGCAAGTCCTCTGGCACTTTTCAGTCGCGCTTTGACGTAGTTCTCCGGTGTCATCATGGCGCTCATTGCCTTTGGCATCTCTATTCCGGATCGAAGATTCACAAGGCCCAGCAAACTACCAGCGAGTTCTCGTATCTGTTCCGCAAGCACCTTGTCGCTCTCCGTCTCATCGGTTTCATAGGTTTTTGGAACGTGTTTGGGATAGGAGCAGGGGTTGCCGAATTGATCTGTGTATGCAGAAGGCTGCAGGCGAATCTCATTCTTCAGATCTGTCTTCGTGCGTCTTAAGGTGAATCTGCCAACCAGCCGACGCAATCGACTGCGCTCCTCATCACTGATAGCAAAGTGGTTTTTCTGTTTACGCAGACGAATCGCCAGTGCATCGAAGAGTTTAAGTGATTCATCATCGAGATTGTCCGCCCCCAACAGATCAACGATATTGATCAGATCGCGAATACCCTTGTTGATCGGCGTGGCCGTGAACAGCAACACATGATCGGCCATATTGCAGAGCAGGCTCTTGGTGCGGGAGGATTGCTGATTAAGGAAGTTATGCGCCTCATCAATGGCAATACACTGCGCCCGGCGTAGATCGTTTGCCGCTGTTTGGAATCCATCTGAAGATGCTCGGCTTAAAATGCCATGGGAACGGGTCACCAGATTCAGACCGCAACTGGAACGCTCCTGATCCCATGCTGCTTCCACATTGCCCGGCGGACAGATCAGCACAGTCATATCGTTGCGCACCCGCCCCTTGCTCCACATGCGATTGGACACAGCCTTCAACAGATGCGATCCCATGCGGGTCTTCCCCGCGCCGGTTGCATCAGCAATCAGACAACTACCCTCATTTTCTACAATCCAGAGTGCCCGGCCAATGCCTTTAAGCTGGGAAGGCCACAGAGGAGAATCCATGCCTTCACCAAGACGATTGAGATAACGCTTGGCCCATTCACCCTCCAGTAGTTCAGCGCTTGCCCTGGCCACGGCCTCTTCAAACGTGACCACCTTGAGCAGTTGCTCAAGCAGAGCAATTAGCTCCGGTCCATAATCATCGCCCATCTTCCAGTAGTTCTCAGCAACCTGGCGTGTATCGCGATATCGCCGCTCATCCATCTTTTTACAGAACCGCGAGTTAAACTCATGCTGATGCTGCATACCGGAATAGCTGAAGTTACTGGACCCGGTTGTGATGGCATTTTCTGTGACGAGTATTTTTGCGTGTAGTTTCTTTCTCGTATCCGGAATGTATCGAGCTTCAATCTCTCCGGATTTCAGCTTCTCAATCATCAGCAGGATTTCGGTCGCAATTACGATCGAAATCCCCTCTTCGAGCCAGTAATCACGAATCTCTTGGGGCAGAGTTCGTTTGGTGATCGATGTAAACTGCTTTCGGCCAGCATCGAGTTCATTGCCAATAAGCAGCCTGGTTTTAACCTGCTTCTCTTCATGGAGCTTACCGAGCTTGGCAATGATGTATTCAAGGGAGCTATAGCCAGTGACAATCAGTATATCTTCGCTGGTACCCAGATCTTTCATCACAATGGATTCCACTGAAGAGCCACTAATATTCAGCGGGTGCCTCTTGATGTCAGGCCAGTTAGATATATTTCTTATCCGGGCAATAGTCTCGGAATCAGAATCGAGAAAACTGAGCTGACTGCTGATTGGAGTTCTATCTTTCGATACTTTTCGGGTCATGTGTTTATGCTGTGACTATAGATGAAAAAATTTCTCGGATGGTGATGTTTTTGATCAGGTGGTAGTCGTTTTTATCGAGAAACAGGCGGGCAGCAAGGTTGACCATCGCTTCGCCCATCACGCCTTTGAACCATGCGGATTTGAGCAGGGCGGCGATGAACAGCAGCGGCAACAGCCACCAGAAACTGGAAAAGAGTTGCGTAAACATTGCGCCGAAATCGATCATCGAAAGGCCTCACACCGGGCTGTATCGCTCCTGCTCCCGGTTGCATCCGTTGCGAAGGCATACCTTATACCTGTTCAGTATAATTCCAAACTTTCCAGTAACAGCCATGGGGCCTGGTCTTGAATGTTGAATAGGGTGGCGAAACGCCTGATCCCATCCCGAACTCAGAAGCTAAGCCCCTTTGTTGAGCCAAGGCTCCAAAGGGGTTTTTCAATGGATGGATCAAAACGCCTTAAAGCGGATTGATGAGCTGCTATAAGACAGATATGGAAGGCATTCTCGCCATTGATCAGGGCACCCACGCCAGTCGAACTCTGTTATTTGATACCGAAGGCCGCTTGCTCGGACAGGCCTGCTGCGCTATCGGACTGTGCAGGCATAGCGAAATATACATTGAGCAGAATGCCGAAGAGATTTTGAACTCCGTCAGGACAGTTGTCGCCGAAGCCGTCCGGCAGGCGCCATGTCCGATCCGGGCTGCTGCTCTGACAACACAGCGTTCCACACTGGTTGCCTGGGACAGGCAAAGTGGTCAACCGCTGGCACCTGCCATCAGCTGGCAGGATCGGCGCAGTCATACTCTTCTTGCTCACCTTGCCGGACATGAAGAGGAGATTCGCAGAATTTCAGGTCTGCCGTTATCGCCGCATTATCTTGCCGGTAAGATGCGCTGGCTACTGGAGAATGATGTGCAGGTCGCCAGCTCCCGGCAGACCGGAACGTTGCTGATGGGGCCATTGGCCAGCTTCCTGACCTTTCACCTGCTGGAAGAGAGCCCATTTATTGCCGATCACAGCAATGCAGCGCGCAGCCTGCTGTTTGACCCGGAATACCGGCAGTGGAGCGAGCTATTGCTGCGTCTGTTTGACATACCGGAACAGATTCTGCCTGTTTGCCATCCAACTCTGGACAGGCACGGAATGTTAAAAGGTTACGGTATCCCGCTTACCTGCCTGTGTGGCGATCAGAATGCGGCGATTTATGCACAAGGGGAGCCTGAAGCTTCAACTGCAACAATCAATATTGGCAGTGGGGCATTCGTGTTACGCCTGACGGATTCACATATCGTGCGCCATCCGCATATGCTCACCGGCATCGCTTCCAGTCATGCGAATTGCACGAAATATTTACTTGAGGGTACGGTCAATGGCGCCGGAGCTGCTCTGAGCGCTCTGTTCCCGAATCATAAAGCAGTGCTGCAAAAACTGCCGCAATGGCTGCAAGAGGTTAGTGCACCGCCTGTTTTTCTGAATGGCATCGACGGGCTTGGTTCGCCGTGGTGGCGGGATGATTTTGATAGCACCTTTATTCCTGATGATGGCGGTGAGGGCGAAAGGGCTGTGGCCGTGGTCGAGAGCATCGTATTTCTGTTGCAGCACAACCTGCGGCAACTGGCAAATGCATCCACTGTTCCACTTTCGCAGATTATGATCAGCGGCGGTCTGTCACAGCTGAATGGATTGTGTCAGCGCGTTGCAGATCTGAGCGGCATGAAGGTGGTCCGTCATACGACGCCGGAGGCTACGGCAACAGGCGCTGCATGGCTGGCTGCCGGCCGTCCAGCGGGTTGGCGCTTTCCGGCCATGGATCGTATCTTCGAGCCGGCGAGCAATCCGGCATTGCAGCAGCGTTTCAACATATTTACCTGTGAACTGAACAAACGGCTATAGAGCCATCTGATTACGGCATCAGGCCGGTGTAGGGCACACCCTTCCTTGGCTCGGCCATCCAGCCGGCTACGGCATCCCGCCACTCCAGATAATGTGCGGTTTGCTTATGTTCGGTGGCATCCTCAACACTGGCATAGGCCTCATAAAGCACGAATTTAGTCGGATCCTCATCCGATTGCAGCACATCGAAACGGATATTGCCGGGCTCCATGACAGAGGCCTCATGATTGCTGCGCGTTGCAGTAACGAAGTCATTGATATGCTCGGGGTTGACATCAACATGAACGATGGTGACCTGCATTTTCTCCTCCTTTCTGCCGGCCTGTATCCGACAGCATAATTGCTCACTTCCTGTGTTATCAATATCCGGCACGCGGGGCAATGGGTACGCGTGCATGCACATTTAAATAGACTGCCACCCTGGACTATACTAGAAACGGCTTCATATGACTTATGGAGGGGCCATGAGCTTTCATATCATTGATGACGAACCGGCCGTTCGGGAGATTCTGGATGCCTTCATTTCGCATGATGGTTATGAAACGCTCTGTTTTGATAGCGCTGAAGCATACCTGGAACATTTTTCTTCTCCGGAGTACGTACCGCCCATCGCTATTCTGACGGATTACATGATGCCCGGCATGAAGGGGTACGCGCTGGTGAAGCACATCCGCCAACGGGCCCCGTATCAAAAGATAGCGATTGTTTCCGGAACGGCCGATGCCGACCACGAGGCCAATACGGAACTGTGTTATATGCTACACAAGCCCTTTACGCGCGACGATATTCTGTCCTTTATCCATGCCATGGCTGCATGCGAAGATGCATGCATTGCCGGTGTAAGATGTTATGCGCATTCCATGTGCGAGTTCGGGCTGAAACATCCATGTCCGTTTGCGCCATCAGTCTGATCATTTAATTTGTGGCGATACCCAGCCGACCCGGAAGGCGTGATTTCTCACGCCTTCCCCGAAATGCCGGAAAAGCTTATTTTATATCAATCGGGCCGATGGTGATCGGAGCCGGGGACTTGAAACGCAGCCGGGCGCCCTTGATCTGCCCGATTGAACTCAGTCCCTTGCGGATCGTTACGGCCCTGTCCACATCATCATCCTTGCGCTCGAACACCTTGGTCCAGCGCCCTTTCAGGCCCTGCACTTCCAGTTCGACGTAACCGCCCTTGAAGTCCTTTTTGCCCACACTGGCCTTGTGGATGACAATCCTTGAAATACGGGCAGGCCAGTCCAGATAAAGGCGTACCCAGCCTTTTTTATATGTCTTCACGTCAAGGTCTTTCAGCCAGTTGGGACGCTTGTTCACATCCAGTTCAGCAAAGTACACATGGCTGCCGCCGCGGAATTCATGCCGTTCATTCATCGAAGCCGATGTGTTGTCACTGCGCTTCACCGAATGATTGGCACTGTAAGTCAGAGACGAAGCGCCCTTGGCATCTGCATCGGACACGTTCCAGCCAGCAACAATCAATGGAATAGCGATAAAAAACGCCATCAGATATTTGTTCATTTTAGCCTCCCTTTGAAAAACATGTTTAGTCTGCTCCTATCTTTGAGCACAAGTCCAGAAAATCGTCAAAT
>JBHHXG010000075.1:0-7002 GCA_046756985.1 Mariprofundaceae bacterium
GTCAGATGACTGACCAGCCATTCATCAATGCGGTCGTGCAGCAGCAACACTTCGATACCCTTTTTGCGGAACACTTCCAGATGCGGGCTGTGTTTGGCCGCAGCCAGCGATTCGGCAGTGATGAAATAAATCGTATCCTGCCCATCCACCATGCGCTCAACATAGTCAGACAACGTAACTGCCTGCTCATCCGAAGTGGTGGAGGAGAAGCGCAACAATTTGGCGATACGTTCGCGGTTGGCATGGTCTTCGATGATGCCTTCCTTCAGGCAGGCGCCGAACTCGCTCCAGAATGCGGCATAGTCTTCCGACTCATCCTTGGCCATATCTTCAAGCAGGCCGAGGACGCGCTTGGTCGCGCCTTTTTTCATCGCATCCATGGCCGGGCTTTGCTGCAGCATTTCACGCGATACATTCAGAGGCAGGTCATTGGAGTCCATGACGCCACGCACGAAACGCAAGTACCGCGGCAACAGGTCCTCACTGGCTTCCATGATGAACACGCGCTTCACATACAGCTTCACGCCATGTTTGGACTCAGCCTGCCACAGGTCGAACGGTGCACGTTTTGGAAGATAGAGCAGCAATGAGTATTCGTATTTGCCTTCGAGCTTCTGGTGAATGCGCGCCAGCGGGTCATCAAAATCATGGCCGATATGTTTGTAGAAATTGTTGTAGTCCTCATCCGTCAGCTCGGATTTCGGACGCGTCCACAACGCTGATGCCTGATTGACAGTCTCGACTTCGGCCGGCTTGACCTCTTCACCCTCTCCGGCCGCAACCGGAGTGCCCAGCATGCGGATCGGGAAGGGGATGTGATCGGCATATTTATGGATGATGGTTTTCAGACGCCAGGAGTCGAGGAACTCATCGGCATCGTCGCGCAGATGCAGCGTGATTTCGGTGCCGCGGGCGTCTTTCTCGACAGTTTCCAGTACATATTCACCATCGCCGGTAGACTCCCAGCGCACGCCATGCTCCTTTTCCAGGCCGGCGCGGCGGGTGGTCAGCGTGACCTTGTCCGCAACCAGAAACGATGAGTAAAAACCGACACCGAACTGGCCGATCAGATGGGCATCCTTTTCCTGATCGCCGGAGAGCCGACTGAAGAATTCCTTGGTACCCGAACGGGCGATGGTGCCGATATTGTCGATCACTTCATCGCGGTTCATGCCGATGCCATTATCGCGCACGGTGATGGTGCGGGCATCCTTGTCCACATCAATGAACACATGCAGGTCGGAATCACCTTCAAACAATGCATCGTCCGTCGTGGCTTCAAAGCGCAGCTTGTCTGCGGCATCGGAGGCGTTGGAGATCAGTTCGCGCAGGAAAATTTCCTTGTTCGAATACAGCGAGTGGATCATCAGATCCAGCAGTTGCTTGACCTCGGTCTGAAAGGCGTGGGTTTCTTTGGTGGTTGTGGCAGTCATAAATATCCTCGTTGAAATAGTTTTAGAATGATTGGATTAGCTCATTCATAGGGCTGGCGGATTCCATTTTCAAGGGCTGTCTGAATGATCCGCCAGGCAGCCAACTTGGTCTTGAAATCCATAGCGGCATGCGCAGGGCTGGTGGAGGGAAGCCGGTGGCGGGGGATGGTCTGCAGACTTGCCGACAACTGCGGTAATACCAGCCGGCCGTACAGTGCTTCGGCCTTACCGCCATTGAAGAAGACTGTCCGGATATGCGAATGTTGTGCAAAGAACGTCGTGAAATCATTGGCTTCGACATTGCGCATGTCGGCATCAAGGCTGCCCGGGCGAACGCATTGATGTGCCACATCCCACAGGGCGATTTTGTTTGTCTTCATTAACTGCAGCCGCTGCTGATAGGGCAGGGCAGGGTCAAAGCCAAGCAATTCTCCCATGATCGGCCAGAAGGCATTGCGTGGATGGGCATAATATTGCTGCTGACGTAGTGATTCCACGCCCGGCATGGAGCCGAGGATCAGAACAATCGCATCTTCGCCGGCTGCATAATCAAAACATTGAATTTCGTTCATGTCGTGCCGTGAGCGATTTGGCAGAGCCAGACAGAATTCGTTTGAACAGGCCCTAGACAGCAGCAAGCCGGCCGTGGCTGGTATGGGTGATGGCGTTGTTTCCATCCACATAAACGAGTGCAGGCTGAAACCGTTCAGCTTCCTTGGCATCCATCTCCGCATAGGTGCAGATGATGACCAGGTCACCGGGACTGGCCTTGTGTGCGGCAGCACCATTGACGCCAATGGTGCCAGAGCCACGGGGGGCCGTGATGGCATACGTCGTGAAGCGCTCGCCATTGGACACGTTGTAAATATGCAACTGTTCAAACGGCAGGATATTGGCTGCATCGAGCAGATCCTGATCGATGGCGCAAGAGCCCTCGTAGTCCAGTTCGGCGTGCGTCACTGTGGCGCGGTGCAGTTTTGATTTCAGCATGGTGATATTCATGGCATCTCCGGGGCAATATTATCCCAATTCAATGTTGTCAATCAAACGCGCCTTGCCAATAGTTGCGGCCACAAAGGCCCGGCATGGTCCGCTGCCGAGATGTTCGACAAGGTCGAGCGTACCGGCATGGCGGATGTCCATATATTCAGGAACAATATGGTTCGTTTTTAAGCTTTTTTTGGCTGTTTTGCATAATTTTACACAGTTTTTCTCGCCTTTTTGTGCATTTTTGGCAATAAGTTGCAAGCTGGCATACAGCGATCCAGCCTGTTTTCGCTCCTCAGGCGACAGATAGCGGTTGCGACTGCTCATCGCCAGTCCATCCGGCTCGCGGACGGTCTCACCATTGATGATTTCCACCGGCATGTGCAGGTCGGAAACCATGCGTCTGATGATAGTCAGTTGCTGATAATCTTTTTCTCCGAACACTGCGATGTCCGGCTGTACGATGTTGAACAGGATATTGACGACGGTGGCGACCCCATCGAAGTGTCCGGGGCGCGTGGCGCCGCACAGCATGCTATCGAGCTGGCGGACGGTCAGCGTCACCTTTGCTCCGTCATCCGGGTACAGATTGTGCGGGCAGAAAATGAAATCCACGCCCTCGGCTTCGCAGGCGGCACAATCTTCGTCAAAGGTGCGCGGATAGGCATCCAGATCCTCGCTTGGACTGAATTGCATCGGGTTCACATAAATGCTGACCACAACGATACCGGCCAGCCGCCTTGCCTGTCTGATCAGGCTCAGGTGTCCTTCATGCAGGCATCCCATGGTAGGCACCAGCGCGATTCGGTCACGACCGCGCGCATCGGCAAGGGCGCGGCGGATGTCGGTGCTTGTTTTGACGATGTTCATGCCAGCACAACCGGATACAGACTGTTTCTGTTCTTTCTTGCGTGCTCAGGAAAGAACCAAAGAAGGGCACCCCGAAACCAGCCTGTCCTTCGGATTCCCTCGGTTACAGACAGAAAATCGGCCGCGACTTCGCTGCTCGTCTCCGATTTTCTGTCTGTACCTCGGCAGCCTGCTAACGGGGAATCAAGATATGGCATCATGATTTGGGAAACGTCCCTTGGCGCACATCATCGCTCCAGCTTTCAATCGCTTCAATAATGTGCTGCCGCAGATCGGCATAGGCCGGGGCAAAGGGAGGATTTTTCTCCGAAAGACCAAGCAGATCGTGCCAGACCAGCACCTGCGCATCACAATCAGGGCCTGCGCCGATACCGACGGCGGGAATATCCACCATGCCAGTGATCTCAGCTGCTAGTTCATGCGGAATGTTTTCGAGCACCAGCGCAGTGGATCCAGCATTTGTGACAGCTTTGGCGTCTTTCTTCAGTTGCTTTTGCTCGTCCTTGCTTTGACCGCGTTTGCCGTAACCGCCGAATTTCTTGACTGATTGTGGTGTCAGCCCGATGTGTGCCACCACGGCAATGCCGCGATCAGAAAGGAAGCGGATGGTCCCGGCCATGGGCTCGCCACCCTCTAGCTTTACAGCATCACAACCGGTTTCCTGAATGACGCGCACGCTCGTTTCAAACGCCTGTTCGGGCGATTGCTGGTAAGTACCGAAGGGCAGATCGCAGACAACCCATGCATGTGTCCGACCACGCACAACGGCAGCGGTATGATGAATCATATGTCCAAGTGTGACGGGAAGGGTGGTATCAAAGCCCAGAGCCACCATACCGAGCGAATCACCGACCAGCAGCACATCCACCCCGGCGGCCTCGGCAAGTTGTGCCGATGCTGCATCGTAGGCTGTCAGCCATACTGTTTTTTCGCCACGTTCCTTGGCGCGTAAAAGCGTCGCCGCCGTGACCGGTTTCTTTTCGCTCATTGTGCCTTCCGCTTCAGTCCGGCTATGCCGGTACCGTCTTCAGGGTTGGCGAACTCTAATGAGGGCTCAGGATTTACTCAAGATTGAGTACTATCATCTTCAGGTCCTATCCAGAAAAAGGGGTTGTGGGCAATTTCCCACAGATGGCCGTCCGGGTCCGCGAAATACCCGTGGTAACCACCCCAGAAGGCCTTTTGGGCAGGTTTGACGAGTGTTGCGCCTGCGGCAACGGCCTGTTCGAGTACTTTTCCTACTTCTGCTTCGGATTGGACATTGTGCGATAATGTGACCCCTTCAAAGCCGCTGCCCTTGGGAGAAACGCTGGCATCTGCGGCCAATGCGTCACGGCCATAAAGACCAAGCCAGCTTCCGATGAGTGTGAAAAAGGCGACTTCCGGCGGGGAGTCCATCCGGGGAAAGCCCAAGCCCTTCTCATAAAACTCAATCGATTTTTTCAGATCGCTTACGCCCAGCGTAATCATGCTGATTCTTGGCTGCATATTTATCCCTTATCAGGTGTAGTCCGCCCAGAATTCGGTATCCGAGCGCATGTTTCCGATGCGCCCGATGAGCGCATCAATGTCTTCCGGTCTGTCGGCAAAGTTGAGCCTGTCCGTCTGCACAATCAGCAGTGGCGTTTCCTGATAATGGAAAAAGAACTGGTCATAAGCCGTGATCACGTGCTTGAGATATTCCGTATTCAATCCTCTTTCAAAGCGGCGGCTGCGATTCCTGATGCGCTTCATGATGACATTCGGATCGGATTGCAGATAAATCACAAGATCAGGCTGGGGGAGATCGACCGCAACCACGCGCGCCACCTGATCGTAAAGCGCCAGTTCGGAATCGTTGAGCGTCACTGTTGCAAACAGGCGGTCCTTGGCGAAGATGTAATCGCTGACCATGCCCTGATGAAACAGTTCCTGCTGATGCAGTTCCTGCCATTGTTTCAGGCGCGAAAACAGAAAGGAGAGCTGCACAGCCAGCGCATGACGTGTCGGATCGTCGTAAAATGTTTCCAGAAAAGGATTGTCGTCCGCCTGCTCCAGCACCAGCGTGGAATCCAGCCGGTCGGCCAGCGCTTGCGCAAGCGTTGTTTTGCCAACGCCAATCGGCCCTTCAACGGCGATATGACAGTTTTCCAGAGGGTGTTTTACCATGCTTCTCCTTTTGTCAGCGGCCTTTCACCGCTTGTCAGCAAGGCATCCATCATTGACTGGGCCGACAAGTTCAGCCTCGGATGATGCCAGTCCGGGGCGATGTCGCATAGAGGGCGCAGGACGAACATGCGTTCATGCATATGAGGATGGGGTATCGTTAATTCAGGCGTATCCATCATCATGTCCGCGCAGGCGATGATGTCCAGATCAAGCGTGCGCGGACCCCAGTATTCCGAGCGTTTACGTCCAAAGCTGATCTCAACTGCCTGCATATGTTTCAGCAGGGACTCTGGCGGCAGTAAGGATGCAAGTTGGATCACCGCATTCAGGTAATCCGGCTGCCCTTCAGGACCGATGGGTGAGGTATGGTAAAGCAGCGAATTGGCCGTAACCTGACACCCATCGAGTGCTTCAAGTCTATCGCGGGTGCCAAGGAATGTAGCACGGATATCGCCGAGGTTCCCCCCCAGTGCGATGAAATAAGTATATTTCGGGCTTACGCCCATGCTACGCAACCGCCACGGCGCGGGTCACCCGCGCCATGCATCTGACCCCTGTCGTCGATACTGATTGCGTGTACGCCGCCAAAATAAACACTGCGCTGTTTCCAGTCACGGATAGCCCATCCCAGATCGAGCAACTGCTGCCGTTCTGCCGGGGACAACCGCTCCGGCTCCACATCAAGCACATGGTCTTCATTGTGCAGGCGCGGAGCATGCACAGCGGTTTCGATGTCCTGTCCGAGGATGATGTGTCTGAGCAGAACCTGCAAAATGGCGCCACGCAGGCGATTGGAGCCGCCGCTGCCAAGCACCAGCCACGGGCGGCCCTGTTTCAGGAAGATGGTCGGGGCCATCATCGAAGACAGCGTGCTGCCGGCGGGCAGCTTGTGGAAGCCCAAGGGGTTGATGTCTTCCTCGCCAAGCATGTTATTCAGATGGATGCCGGTTCCGGGAACAACGATACCGGAGCCCTCGCCATTACTGGTGGTCACTGATACGGCCATACCCTGACCGTCAACGACACTGATATGGGTGGTGCTGCCATGTCGGTTGGCGGGCTCCGTCCCTGAGTTGAAAGCCTCATTTTTGTCCAGTCGCTGAATGATTTGCTGAAACGCCGACTGCCAGCGCTGCGGCGACAGAAATGCCTTCTCGATATCTGCTTGATGCACCTGACGGTCAAAGCCATTACAGCGTTCCGTGCTCGTCGCATGCAGGCATTCCGCCAGTAATACCGGCATTGCTAGTTCTGGCCGTTGCTGCTTTAGCGCCCCGATCAGATGCAATGTGAATGCCATCAAGCAGCCGCCGGAAGATGGCGGCGGATTGGTCAGCAGCTGCCCATCCAGCGCTTTGATCTTCAGGGGCGTGCGAATCTGCACCTGATCCTGCGCCAGATCATCCATACCGAGCAGCCCGTCCGGCGCACAGCTTGCAGCAATGGCGCGCGCCAGATCCCCCTGATACATCTCTTCGATGCCCTCAATGCCCAGCATTTCAAGTGTATTGGCAAGCTCCGGGTTGCTGAACAGATCATTTTCTCCGAGCAGTTCTCCGTCAGG
>JBHHXG010000076.1:0-6994 GCA_046756985.1 Mariprofundaceae bacterium
TTCAAGATGGCCTCGCCGATTGTGGCACGGGTTGCACAGCGCGAACTGGAAACGGATTTTGCCATCCTGAAAGATATTCTCGAAGCCGAAGAAGGCTAGTTTTCCATAGCTTCCCATGCCTGTAGAAACTGGCCCAGATGCAGGCGTGATTTCGACTCAGCCTCCAGATAGTTGCGGACACCGAGCACGGACCGGGCGTAAGCGCCTTCGCTCAGCGCACCGGTAAATAGCTGCCAGCGAAGGAATAGCAGCGCGGTTGTGCATACATCGGTTTCACAGTAATTTCTGATCGCTGCAATTTCACCGGATTCGTACATGTCGCGCACATCATCGCCGGCCGTATCCAGCTTGCCAGGCACGCCAAAGGCGGTGGCAACTTCATGCATCGTACAGCGGGCCGACGCTCCGTAATCAGACAGCACCTCCATCAGGTCCACGTGATAGGTATGTGAATAGCGGGCATCGTAATTGTTCCACTTGTCGCCCTCGGAAAACCAGCGGGGACACGCCATGCCATGAATCATGGCCCGGTATTTGAGTACCGGCACATCGAAGCCGCGTCCATTGAAACTGACCAGTTGCGGCGCGCGTTTTTCAATCAGGCCGAAAAAACCCTCCAGCAGTTCACGCTCATCACTTTTTTCACTGCCACCGCTGGCAATACGGCGAATGACCAGCTCCGTGCCCTCTTCACCGGGTTCGCGCACCAGCTGGACATAGCTGATGGCGGCCACCTGATGAAAGGGTTGGCGCGGAAAATCATTCCGGCCTTCGGTTTTCTTCAGAAAATATTCACTCAAGGTATCGCGGGCTTCGCTGTCAGACAACTCGAGCTGGCCCAGCAGCTGGCGTGCCGCGGCGGCATCCGGAACGGTTTCGATATCAAATACAAAGACGTCACGTCGCATAGTTATCACCCCTGGTCTGGCGCACTCTGGAAGCGCAGACGCTCACCAAACAGATAAGCCGAAACTGCAAATATGGCAACACCTCCCGGCACAGCCAGGCTCAGCCACAGGATTTGCATCAGTTTGGCGTCACGTGGAAACAGCCAGAGTTCTTCCAACCCGAAAAGAAAGAGCAGCATCGGTACGCAGGCGGCGGCGGCGCGAAACATGTGCCCAAGGCTCGCAGCATCGAAGATCACACCATGCTTCCGCCTGATATGCTGTATCAGCAGTGCGACATTGATGAACGATGCCAGCGCCGTGGCCAGTGCCAGGCCGACATAGCCCAGCGGCTGCATCAGAATGATAGCTAGCACAATGTTGGCAGCCACGCTGATGGCGGCATAACGCATCGGGCTCTTGGCGTCTTTTTCAGCATAGCAGGCGGTGGATAACACCCGCGCCCAGCAAAAGGCAATGAGCCCCAGTCCGTATGCCTGCAGAGCATGGGCAGTTGCGGTGCTGGCCTCAATCGTAAATTTGCCGTGCTCAAACAGTGTGACAATGATGGGTTCCGCCAACCACAGGATGCCGATCATGGCCGGCAGCGTAATCCATGTCAGCCAGGCCAGCCCTTCGCGCAGGTCTTTCCTTGCCGCATCGGAGCGGTGGTGGGCCATGTGGTCGGACAGAGCGGGCAAAAGTGCTGTGCCCATAGCAATGCCGAACAGGGCCAGCGGCAACTGCACGATGCGGTCGGCATAATACAGGTACGACACCGCACCAACGGGCAGCAATGTGGCCAGTATCGTGCCAACAAGAATATTGATCTGTACGGCGGCAACGCTGACAACGGCCGGTCCGAACAGTTTCAGCGTGCGGGTAACGGCTGGCAGGCGTGGCTTCAATGTTGGTTTCGGAATCCAGCCGATACGTTTCAGGGCCGGGAACTGGATGCCAAGTTGTAGTGTGCCACCTGCCAGCACACCGATGGCCAGTGCCAGCGCTGGGTTTTCAAATGATGGCGCCAGCACCAGTGCGGCAATAATCAGCGCAATATTAAGCAACGCCGGGCTGGCCGCTGCCACGGAGAACTTGCGGTAGGCGTTTAATACGGCCCAGGACATGGCGGCCAGTGAGATCATGGCCAGATATGGAAACATCCAGCGGGCCAGCAGCAGCGCTTGCTGCCAGCGGTCTGGTTCATCATGGAAACCGGGTGCAAACACCAACAGCAGCCAGGGCATGAAAATCATGCCGAGCACTGTGAAAAGCAGCAGCGCTGCCAGCAACAGGCCGGCCAGAGCATTTAAGAATGCATGTGCATCTTCTTCATGCGCTTTTCGTTCCTCGGCCAGTACCGGCACAAGGGCGACGGTAAGCGTGCCTTCGGCAAACATGCGGCGGAAAAAATTGGGTATTTTAAAAGCGACAAAAAAGGCGTCGGCCAATGGCCCCGCGCCAAGCACCCGCGCCAGCAGCACATCGCGTACAAAGCCGAGAACGCGTGATACGAGTGTCCAACTGCCAACTGTTGAAGCAGTACGGATCAGTCCTGCGGACGATTCGGCCTGCTTGTGATTTGACTTGTGCTCCGCCATGCTCATAATCCGCTGCCCTTTTAGCCCTCCGGCGATTGTTTGCATGTGAGCATAGCGGAGCATGCATAAACTGGAAGGATGATTTTTTTGGATTGCGTCCAAAGGTGGTGATGTTTTTATATGCCAGGTATTAGAGTAAATCCTGAAGAGCCGATTGAAATCGCGCTGAAGCGGTTCCGCAAGCAGGTTGAGCGGGCCGGTGTCATCAGCGAATGTCGCCGCCGCGAGGCCTATGAGAAGCCTTCCGTTGCACATAAGCGCAAGGCTGCTGCAGCACGCAAGCGCCTGATGAAGCGCCTGCGCCGCATGCGTATGCGCGAATCCCGCGATTATTAGGCTGGAGAATATTGAATTATGCCGGGCCTTTGTGCCCGGCATTTTTCGTTGTAATGAGGTGCAATGATGCTGATTGAGAAAATTACCGACGATATGAAAGCGGCTATGAAAGCAGGCGACAAGGCAAGGCTGGGTGCAATCCGCATGCTCAGAGCCGCGATAAAGGATAAGGAAATCGAAGCAGGACATCCACTGGAGGAGAATGAAGTGCTGGCGGTGCTGGCCAAGCTGGTTAAACAGCGCAAAGACTCTGCTACGCAATATGCCGATGCCGGACGTGCCGATCTTGAGGCCAGCGAACTGGCCGAAGTAGAGATTTTCCAGGCTTATCTGCCTGAGCAGCTTTCAGAAGACGAGATTGCCACCATCATCGAAAAGGCAGTGACCGAAACCGGTGCTTCCAGCATGCGTGATATGGGCAAAGTGATGGCAGCCGTGAAAGCCGAGGCAGAAGGCCGGGCGGATATGGGCAGGCTTTCAGGCTTGGTAAAGGCCCGTTTGCAAAACGGATGATGCGCACCTTGCGCATCACGCCATAGCGCACTACATAAAGAACATGGCTCACTTTCCCCCGTCATTTCTGGATGAGGTACTGTCGCGCACGGATATTGTTGAGATCATATCCATGCATGTCGAGTTGAAGAAATCCGGCTCGAACCTGATGGGATTGTGTCCTTTCCATCATGAAAAAAGCCCGTCCTTTTCGGTTTCTCCTGACAAACAACTCTATTATTGCTTTGGCTGTGGCAAAGGCGGCGGCGCATTCCAGTTCCTGATGGAGCATGACAGCTATTCATTTCCCGAAGCGGTCGAATATCTGGCCGAAAAGGCCGGGCTGGAAGTGCCGCGTGATACAGAAGGTCGGACTGGCGATGATGCGCGTCATGCGCAGGCGCTTGAAATGCTTGCCAAGACGGCTGATATCTTCGCCCGCAAACTGGCATCCGAACAAGGGAAGGGTGCCCGTGAATATCTGAACAGGCGCGGCCTGCCCGAGCAGATTGTTCGCAACTACAAGCTAGGCTTCGCTCCAGCTGGTTACGGTTTTATGCAACAATGTTTTGGTGACGATGCACGCATGCTGGCGCAGCTTGAATTTGTAGGCCTGTTGTTCAAAAATGACCATGGTGGCTATGGCGACCGTTTCCGCGGGCGGCTGATCTTCCCGATCAAGGACCGGCGCGGCAAGGTGGTTGGTTTTGGCGGGCGTATACTGGGTCAGGGCGAGCCCAAATACCTGAATTCGCCGGAAACGCCCTATTTTCATAAATCTGAATTGCTGTATGGCCTTTCCGATCATCGTGAGCATATCCGAAAAAGAAAGCTGCTGATTGTGGTTGAAGGCTATATGGATGTGCTGGCGCTGGCCGCGCATGATTTTCCGGTGGGGCTGGCACCACTTGGAACAGCCATCGGTGAACGGCAGGTGCGTGAAATTCTGCGGCTTAATGATGCGCCGATATTCTGCTTTGATGGCGACAGGGCCGGGCGACAGGCGGCCTGGCGCGCATTGGAACGCATGCTGCCAGTGCTGGCCGCTGAGCATTCCCCGAAGTTTTTGTATCTACCCGAAGGAGAAGACCCGGATTCGCTGCTGGCCAGGGAGGGAGGTAAGGCCTTTGGTGCGCGCCTGGATACCGATGCCCAGCCTGTTCTGGAAGCATGGCTGGCGGGCCTGAAGCTGTTGGCAGGGCAAGGAGCGGAAGGCCGTGCACGTATGGCCAAGAAAGCAGATGCCATGCTGGCGCAGATGCAGGATAAATATCTCAGGCAGGCCTGGCGGCAGGAGGTTGAGCAGGCAACCGGCATACGCCTGCAACGGGGCCACAGGCAGCGCCACGCCGTCCCCGCTGGCGGAAAGGGCCCCCAGATGCTAAAACTAAATGAGATCGAGGAGAAATTTCTGGCCGGGCTTATCCAGAAACCCCCACGATTGAAGAAATTGCCGGAGGATGCCAGAGAGTTTTTTCTTGACGATGAAGGGTTAAATCGGATATACACCCGCGCCCTTTTGATGATGGCAGATGCTGAAGAGGATCAGGGCATCCATATCGCTAGGCAACTGATGCAGGAATTTCCCGATGATCCAAGGATTCCTCGCTGGGTAAATCAGGCAACTGTTCAGGATCAGGAATTTGCAAGTCTGCTGCTGGACATGCAGTCGAACTACATCCGCCGTTGCCAGAAAAAGGGTGGTTATAGTCTGGAAGAATCGGTGCGGTTCCAGAACAGGCTTGAAGAACTTAAGCAGAAACAGAACGAGATGAAAGAAGCGATCAATAACACAACAGGGGCGTAGTGAATGTCTAAAAGCAAGCAGGAACAAGTGCAGATACGTGAACTGGGCAGCTTGATGGCAAGGGGTAAGGAAGAAGGCTTTATTACCTATGAGGATCTGAACAAGCACCTGCCGGAAGGCCTGGTGTCTGCCGATCAGGTGGAACAGATCATTAATATGTTCACTGAAATGGGTGTCGAGGTGGTGGATCCGGAGCGGGCCCCGACCGGCGCCTATGCCGTACGCAAGGATCGCCTGCGTAAGGAAGATTCCGCTCTGCGCGCCGATACCACAACACTGGGAACGGTCGTACGTATTGATGACCCGGTGCGTATGTATCTGCGAGAAATGGGTACCGTTGAATTGCTGACCCGCGAGGGTGAGATTGAGATTGCCCGCCGCATTGAGGAAGGCCGCCTGCAGGTGCATGAAGCAATCTGCCTGTGCCCCAGCACATTCCGTGAAATTATACTGCTCGGCGAGCGCGTCATCGAGGCCCGCGATGAAGCGCTGGAAACCGGTGAAGAAGCAAACTACCGCGATATCCTTGATATTGATGACAAGGTTGTGAATGCAGCAGCGATTGCCGAATATGAAAACCGCATGAACAAAGCCGATGATGACGATGAGCAGAGTACCATGCAGGAAAACAAGCTTGATCCGGATCAGTTGTCTGCAGCGATCAAGGCAAGGACGGCAACACCGGATGGCACGCCGATGCAGGAGACGGTGATAACCAAGGAAGAGCAGCTCGAAGAAGCGCTTGAACATTTCAAGACCGCCAAGGAACTGCATACCGAATATATCAAGCTGAAAAAGAAACTGGATAAGAAGCCGGGTAATGAGAAGCTGATTAACGAGGCCAGAGAGACGCTGAACGGTATGCTGATAGAACTGGTGAGCATACCGTTTTCAACGCGGCAGATCGAAATGCTTGTTCAGCGCTTCAAGAATGCGGTTGAACGGGTGCGCAGATATGAGCGTGATATCCGCGATCTGGCTCTGAAAGCAAAGATGCCGCGCAAGCTCTTTATCGAAAGCTTTCCCGTAAGTGAAACTGATGAGCGCTGGGTTGATGGCGTCATCAAGGCGCATGTTGATGCGCCCTGGGCTGATGCGCTCGATCAGGTGTCTGGCAAGGTACGGGAGAATCAGCGCCGCCTGAAACGGGTCGAGCAGGAAACCGAGATGCAGGTGGAAGAGCTGAAGACCGTGGCGCGCAAGCTGACTATGGGTGAAGCCAAGATGCGGCAAGCCAAACGGGAGATGATTGAGGCCAATCTGCGTCTGGTGATTTCAATCGCTAAGAAATACACCAACCGCGGTCTGGGCTTCCTCGATCTGATTCAGGAAGGCAACATCGGCCTGATGAAGGCCGTGGATAAGTTTGAATGGCGCCGTGGTTACAAGTTCTCCACTTATGCGACATGGTGGATCCGTCAGGCCATTACCCGGTCCATTGCTGATCAGGCCCGTACGATCCGTATTCCCGTACATATGATCGAAACCATCAACAAGATGATGCGTGTTTCGCGCCAGGTTGCGCAGGAAATCGGTCGTGAGCCGACGCCGGAGGAGCTGGCTGTACACCTGGAAATCCCGGTGGAAAAGGTCGAGCAGATTCTGGAGGTGGCGAAAGAGCCGGTATCGCTGGAAACGCCGATTGGTGATGATGAAGACTCGCAACTGGGCGATTTTGTCGAGGATGAAAATGCCCAGAATCCTCTGGATGGAGCGGTTAACGAAGCCCTGTGTGAGGCGACGCTTGAGGTACTGGAGAATCTCACGCCGCGTGAGGAGAAGGTGTTGCGCATGCGTTTCGGTATTGGCATGAATACCGACCATACGCTGGAAGAGGTTGGCAAACAGTTTGGCGTGACGCGTGAGCGTAT
>JBHHXG010000077.1:0-6896 GCA_046756985.1 Mariprofundaceae bacterium
GTGGATTTCGGCGGCATGACCTCACCCGAATCGGCCACGGCCATCAAGTCATTCATACTGGTCGGAAAAAGCGAGAAGGCCACGGCCATTTCTCCGGAATCCACACGCCGTTCAAGCTCCTCCAGACCGCGGATACCGCCGACAAAATCAATGCGCGGATCACGCCTTGGATCGCTGATATCGAGCACGGGATCGATCAGATTGTTCGCCAGCAGGCTGACATCCAGCCGCGCCACCGGGTCATCAGCAGGGATCAGCTCAGGGTTGATGTTGAGGCGGAACCAGCGGCCCGGCAGATACATGCCGAACTCCCCCGCTCCACCGGGGCTGACAGGCGCATCACTCGGCTCGACAGCAAAGGCATCATCAAGCCGGGTGAGAAACGCATCTTCATCCATGCCGTTCAGGTCACGAATTACGCGGTTGTAGTCGATAATCTGCATCTGATCGTGCGGGAACATCACGGCCAGAAAATAATTGTAGGGCTCATCCCCTGTATGCTCGGGGTTTGCCTCGGCCCTGGCTGCCGCCACGCGTGACGCCGCCGCCGAGCGGTGGTGACCATCGGCGACATACAAGGCATGCATCCCTTCAAAGGCCTGCTCCAGCTGTGTGATGATATCCACATCCCGGATCACCCATATCTGGTGCCTCACGCCATCCAGCACAATATCGGCATCGGCTGCGTCTTCTGCTTGAGTGGCCAGGATGGACTCAACGTTTTGATCGGCCCGGTAGGTCAGAAGCACGGGGCCGGTCTGCGCATCGGTGGCATCAATCTGGCGCACACGGTCATCTTCCTTGTCCGGACGCGTGAACTCATGCCGTTTGATGCGGCCAGTATTGTAGGCCTCCACCGAGGCCGCGGCGACGAGCCCCGTCTGCTGATGCGCCCCCATCGTCATGCGGTAGGCATACAGACAAGGGGTTTCATCCTGCGCCAGCACGCTCTGGTCGATCATGCGTTCCAGATTTTCGGCTGCCTTGTGATAGACGGCCGGATCGAAGGGATCGGTGCCCTCGGGCAAATCAATTTCAGCCTTGGAGATATGCAGGAAACTCCACGGGTGGTCTGCAGTGCGGGCACGCGCCTCGGCGGTGTTCAACACGTCATACGGCGGCGCAGCAACGTCCGCGGCAAGATCGCCTACGGGTCGCAGGCCGGCAAAGGCTCGAATCAGTGTCATGCTGTTACCTCCTGCACATGGTTGAGTTCCCAGTCGCTGAAACCTGCCTGCCTGCGGGCCGTGACATTCAATACCCCTTGCAACCCCTTAGGAAAATGTTTCTTCAAAAGACTGATAAAGCTTTGTTCCGGATCAAGCCCCCGCTGTTCGCAACAATATCTGAACCAGCGCGTGCCGATCTTCACATGACCGATTTCATCACGCAGGATGATTTCCAGAATCGAAACCGCCTCATGATCGCCGGCCTGACGGAACTTCTCGATGATGCCAGGCGTGACATCGAGCCCGCGGGCTTCGAGCACACGCGGCACCAGCGCCAGGCGCTGCAAAATATCACCCGCTGTTTTCTCCGCCATCTCCCACAGGCCGTTATGGGCTTCGAAGTCACCATAATCATGGCCGAGGGTTTGCAGATGCGCCCGGATCAGCCCGAAGTGACAGACCTCCTCGTCGGCAACCTTGAGCCAGTCGGCATAGAAGTCCGTGGGCATATCAGCAAAGCGCTGCACGATATCCAGTGCGAGGTTAATCGCATTGAACTCGATATGGGCAATGGCATGCAGCATGATGGCACGCCCTTGTTGGGTGCCCACGCCGCGCCTCGGCACACGGGCAGGCGGCACAAGATGCGGGCTTGTGGGGCGACCCGGCTGCTCGACTGGGACCGGCACGCCAAATGTGGCCGCATCCAGACTGGCTTCCCGGAAGGCAGCCACCATGTACCGTGTCTGCTCCAGCTTCTGATCCACATTAGTGCTCAACAGACACTGCCGCACGACATCAAACAGATTTTTCACGCGATCTCCTTGAGACGATGGTCACACATGGCCACAATGCGTCCATGTCCGGCACCATACCATCAGCCCTGACCCAGCGCGTCACCGCACTGGCAGCCCTGTGCCAGAGTGTCTATCTGGTGGATGCCATTGCCCGCAAAGGTAACGCAGATGAGGCGGATATGCATGCCTGTTCGGTCAGCATTCTGGCCTCTGTCGCCGGGCACACTTCGATTGCAGATATTTATGGTGGCATCCATCATCTGCAGACAGGCCTGCGCACTGCCATCAGCCTGCTAAAGGGTGAAGCGATACCGCAGGCCAAGTCACTGATGACCTATGCTGCGGGCATCATGACCATTGAGCGCAAACTGGCGAAGAATACCAAAATGCGAACACATCTGGCCGAAGGCATGCAGCGTATCGCCACACAGGCACAATATTTTGGCAGCACCGCCCATCCGAATATCACCGCCGCCATTGCCGGGTTATACGCCGAAACCATCAGCACAATGAAACCGCGCATCATCGTGCGCGGCAAACCGGAATTCCTGACCCAGAAGACCAACACGGACAAAGTGCGCACATTGCTGATAGCGGCTCTGCGTGCGACTCACCTGTGGCGCAAGCACGGCGGTAGCCACTTCAAACTGCTGCTTGGCCGGAAAAAGCTGCTCAGGGAGGCCGAGAGACTGCTCAAAGAGGCCAGTATTGCCTGATTTTTACCCGGCAGACATCAAACTTTCAGGGCGGGACATGATCCGCTCTTGCGGCATTCCAGTGCTGTTGATGTTGATGATGTCAGCCTTCACGCCAACCGATATATACGCGGCAGATATGACAGGCGCATTGCGTATCGAGGTCACAGGACTGAAATCCAGTAAGGGAGCGGTCGCCTTTGCCCTGTACGACTCGGCCAGCCGTTACAAAAAACATACAGACCCGCTGCGCTCCGCCTCCAGACCCATAAACAATCGGTCCTGCGTATGGCAAACCGGGGAGCTTCCTTACGGGGAATACGCCGTCATGCTGTATCACGATGAAAATGGCAATGGCAGGCTGGATTCAGGGCTGTTTCATATCCCTGTCGAGCCGTATGGCCTGTCCAACAATGCACGAAGCAGCTTTGGCCCGGCTTCGTATGAAGATACAAAATTTGTGCTGAAAGCGCCGCTTAAGATGCTGGTGATCAAGGTGAAATAACAGCGAACAGTTACAGATAACACCGGATATGCCCTATCGTCCGGGCTAATCCTGGCCGTTAGCCTTTTCCGCCTCGGAGAAGATACCATTCAGTGTATCTTCCTGTTGTGCATCACCGGCACCGGGAGCATCCAGTTCAAAACCGGAGGCTTTTTTCTCAAACTCCAGCGTACTGATCTCGATCTTCCGGATGCCTTCAGGCCCGTCAGCCGCTGATGGCGGGCTCGCTGGCGCTGCCGCACTCTGCTGTTGCGGCGCGCGTCTGTGATAAATCCCGATAATGCTTTTCGCTCGGGCAACTAACAGGTCGGGGTCGGTGGGCTTGCCGATAAAGGCGTCCGCGCCACTGTTCAGCGCCGATGCCTCATCTTTGCTGGCGGTCATCAGCATGGTGCCGACATTCTCACAGGATGGCGTTTGGCGAATGCGCTCGATCAGCTCGCCGCCGCTCATTTCAGGCAGGGTAAAGTCCGTAAGCACCAGATCGGGACTCTGTTGCTGTTGCAGCATTTCCCACGCCTTTTCCGCACAATCGGCCGTCTCAACATAAAAGCCGCCAATGGTCAGAATATGCTTGATGTATTCAAGCGTCGTCGGCGAATCGTCAACCAGCAGAATCGTGGATTTTCCCTGTGCATCCGCGGCTCTGACAGGCTCAGCCGGCTGATCCGGGATAATCGGTGGCAACTCCTCAGTCGCTGCGGGTTCGACAGGGGCAACCGGTTCCGGTTCGGTTTCAGCCGCCGCCATGAATATGCCACTATCCAGATGCTCTGCCGCCGCTTCTTTGGCTTCTTTCTCGCTGGCCTGGAATATCTCAGCCAACGAATCATCTTTGCCGGAGGTTTCTTCCGGGTCACGCAAATGCGCCACCCTGCCCATACTGAGCCGTTCCTGAAGATTGAAGGCCTCCGGGCATGGCAGGCTGCCCAGGATCTCTTCGATACTTGTTGAGCCCTCAATGGCCCTGTTCATACCGGCCTCAAATAACGTCAGCATGCCCTTGTATCTGGCCTGTTTCTCAATCTCGGGCGCATGCGTTCCAGCGGCAATCAGTTTGCAGATATCCTCATCAACAAGGATGGTTTCATAAACCGCAAGATGATCCCTGAAGCCGCTACGAAGACACTTGTCACATCCCTTGGGTGCATAAAACTCCAGCGAGTTTCCGAGCCCCCATTGCTGACTGATTTCCTCATGCAGATTGGCCCTGGTCTTGCAATCCGGGCACAGCTTTCTGACGAGGCGCTGGGCGCTGATGAGTTGAAGCGCCGGTGCGGCCTGTCCAAGGTCAATCCCTCTGTCCTTCAGCGCCCTGAACATTTCCGTGATCCTGCCGGCTTCCATGCCGGCCAGCACCAGATGTCCCTGGCTGGCGGCATCAAAGGCCAGCTGAGCAACGTCCTGGTCCCGGAGATCGCCTATCATGATAACGTCGTCACTCTCGCCAAGGGCCGTCCGGATTGCCTCAGCAAATCCCTGCTCCCTGCTATCATCCACTTCGATCTGCGTCATACCGTCCACCTGCAGACGAACCGGATGCTCAACGGACACAACTTTTCGTCCCTGCTGGATAGCATGGCGCACCATTGCATAAAGCGTGCAGGCCTTGCCGCTTCTTGCAGGACCGGTGACCAGCACCATGCCTTCATTCGCGGCAAGCGCTTCTTTGATGCGTGGCAACGTTGATGGATTGAATCCGATTTCTTCAAGAGAAAGATTCAGTGCAGCCGGGTCGATAATGCGCACCCGCACATGCTCATTCGAATCTACAGGACTGACCGCCACTCTGAGTAGATATTTTGACTGGCCGATCCCGATCCTGCACTGGCCGGCCTGGGCCTGATCTGTGATGGCTACATCAAGCTTGGCCATGGCCTTGAGATGCGCAACGATCTTATGATGCAATTCGGCCGGCAGTTCGTGAACTGTCTTTGTCACGCCATCAAAACGGAAGCGGATAAAGGCGCGGTCTTTCTCCGGCAAGAAATCAAATTCGGATGCACGGCTGTGTACCGCCTTGGCAATCGTTGAGGTCAGTACCTTGCGGGCAAGTGCGGCGGCATCGTCCTGAGGGCTTTTAGTTGTTGTAACTTTGAGCATGCCCGTAGCGACACTGGTATCATGGAAAAGCCCGTGAATATGCGCTTCAAAATCGGATTTGCGGATAAATACGGCCTGAACAGGCCTGTTGAATATCCTTGAAAGCTCGTCAATTTTAGACAAATCCATCGGGTCCAGCATACCGACCACAGCCTGTTGGCCGCTGATGGCGATCGGTATGAAGCGGTACTTACGCGCCATTTCCTTGCTGCACTGACGCAGCAGACGGGCATCAGGCTGGACGCTGCCGAGTGAAATGACAGGGATTTTGAGGAATCTGGCCAGGCAATTGGTAATCTCGTCCTTGTTTTTGACCTGCTTGCTGAACAGCAGATTCGTCAGGACGGATTCACCATTACCGCGTCTGGCCTCCACAGCCTGCTGCAAGGCGCCCGTGGTAACCAATCCGCACCGGATAAGCTCTTCGCCGGCTTCTTTTTTCACGTACTCCCCCTAGCCCAACATATTTCAGCACATCGGCAGCAGTAAAAGCAAGGCTTTGCTTCACCCAGAACTGCAGCAGGACTCTGTGTTGATGTCATAGACAGCTACGCCGGTATGCTAGAATAATTACGGCAAGTGGCTTTTGATGCACAGGGAGCAGTATGGCGGATACCCGGAAAAATCATGGCAAACAGAACAATGCCATCAGGACTGCAGAGGCATTGCTTGGCCAGGTGCGGCAATTGCGAGACGAATTGCATCCGCAGCAGAGTCACCAGCTGATCACGCTGGACAGTACGCTGGACCGGGAGCTTGGCCTCGACAGCCTTGCCAGAATCGAACTGCTGTTGCGGGTGGAACGTTGCTTTGATGTCCGCCTGCCCGATCAGCTTGTTATGTCCGTGGAAACGCCGCGTGATTTACTCAAGGCGGCCCTTGGTGCAGAAACACCTGTTCCGGAAAACGAGAAGCCAGTTACCGGCATGCTTGCTGATGAAGCCCGGGGTGAACCGGCGCAGGCGGCGACGCTGGTGGAAGTGCTGGACTGGCATGCCGCGAAGCACCCTGCGCGGACCCATATCATGCTCTACGGGCAGAAAGGGCAGAAAGAGATCATCACCTATCAGGATTTGCTGAATCAGGCCGAAGGGGTTTGTGCAGGACTTCGGCATCTCGATCTCCAACCCGGACAGGCTGTCGCCATCATGCTCCCCACTGGCCGGGAATTCTTCGCCGGCTTCTATGGTATCCTGCTTGCAGGCGCGGTGCCTGTACCTGTTTACCCGCCCGTCCGGCTAAGACAGATCGAGGAGCATATGCGGCGTCAGGCAGGCATCCTTACCAATGCCCAGGCACGCATGCTGATCACATTTGAAGAAATCAAGCCTCTCGCCCGTCTCTTAAAGTCACGGATCGAATCTCTGCAAAGCGTGGTGACTGTCGAGGAATTGTCAGCCGCTCAAGCCGGACGGGAAAGGCCCGTCCCACAGGCACAGGATACAGCACTTTTGCAATATACTTCCGGCAGCACCGGCAACCCCAAGGGTGTGGTTCTCACGCATGCCAATCTGCTGGCCAACATCCGCGCCATGGGACAGGCTGCGAAAGTCGATTCAACAGACGTGTTTGTCAGCTGGCTTCCGCTGTATCATGACATGGGCCTGATCGGCGCCTGCATGGGCAG